>DASSEQ010000323.1:0-3434 GCA_035695245.1 Mycobacteriales bacterium
AGAGTTCATCGAGACCAAGGCGCGCGAGGAAGACAAGATCCGCGCGCTTCGCGACGCCGGCTTCGACATGGACCTCGGCGGCAAGGACATCGTGTCCGTGCAATACCAGAACGCCAACAACTCCGTCCGCGTCAACGACGAGTTCATGCGCTCGGTCGAGCAGGGCAAGGACTTCGGCCTGCGCGCCCGCGCCACCGGCGAGGTCGTCGACACCGTCGACGCCAAGGACCTCTTCCGCAAGATGGCGCAGGCCGCATGGGAGTGCGCAGACCCCGGCATCCAGTACGACGACACGATCAACGACTGGCACACCTGCCCGGAGACCGGCCGCATCACCGCGTCCAATCCTTGCTCCGAATACATGCACCTGGACAACTCGTCCTGCAACCTGGCGTCGCTCAACTTGTTGAAGTTCTTGAAGGACGACGACACGTTTGACTCGGAGCGGTTCGCGAAGGCAGTCGAGTTCGTCATCACCGCGATGGACATCTCGATCTGCTTCGCGGACTTCCCGACGCAGGCGATCGGTGAGACGACGCGTGCCTACCGTCAGCTCGGCATCGGCTACGCCAACCTCGGTGCATTGCTGATGGCCACCGGCCACGCCTATGACAGCGAAGGTGGCCGTTCGCTCGCGGCTGCGATCACTTCGCTGATGACCGGCACGGCGTACAAGCGGTCGGCAGAGCTGGCTGGCGTGGTGGGTCCGTACGACGGCTACGGTCGCAACGCCGAGGCGCACAAGCGCGTCATGCGCAAGCACCAGGCCGCCAACGACGCGATCCGTCCCGTCGACGCCGATGCCGCGCGAGTCCTGCACTACGCGACGAAGGCGTGGGCCGACTGTGTCGCGATCGGTGAGAAGACCGGCTGGCGCAACTCGCAGGCCAGTGTGCTCGCGCCGACCGGGTGCCTGACCGCGGACAGCCTCATAACGACTGATCGCGGCATCGTGCGGCTCGGTGAACTCGGCGATCTCTACGGCGACAAGTGGCAGGACGTCGACTTCCGGGTCTCGACCGACGACGGTCCGCAGCAGGCGACGAAGTTCTTCGTCAACGGCGAAGAGCCGACCCGCCGTATCGTCACCGAAGGCGGCTACCGGATCCAGGGCACTCTCGCGCACCGAGTGAAGGTCGTCGACGAGGCGAGCGGCGAATGGGTCTGGAAGCGCCTTGCCGACGTGCAGGAAAGCGATCTGATGCCGGTGCAGCTCGGCACGCTGATCGGCGCGCCGCGTCGAGTGCCGTTGCCGGTTCTCGACCAGGCCTACTACGCGGGTGACCGTGGCGTCGTCGTCCCGGATGCGGTAGATGTCGAGCTCGCCGAGCTCGTCGGCTACTTCATGGGTGACGGCAGCCTGCACGCGAAGGGCCTGCGTTTCTGCGTCGCCAACACCGATCTCGATGTCGTCGAGCGGCTGCGGGTGCTGGGTAAGTCGCTGTTCCATCTCGACCCGGTTGTTGCTCAACGCGATGGCTACGTCGAACTGACGTTGCAGTCCATGCGCCTGGCGCGGTGGTGGCAGGCAGCGGGGTTCGCCAAGACGCTGCCGCACGAAGACCACGTCGGCCAGGGCTGGACGCCTCGCGTTCCGTCTGCCGTGTTGGAGAGCAACGACCGCGAGGTCTACGCCGCCTTCCTGCGCGGTCTCTTCGAGGCGGACGGCTCGGTCGTGAGCGGTGTTCCTTCCGTGTCCACGGCGTCGGACAGCTTCGCGAACGAGATCCGGACGATGCTCCTCAGCCTGGGGCTCGCGACGACGACGCGCGAGACGACGAGCGGTGGGGGCGGTGCCCAGTACCAAGTGCAGCTGTGCAACCTTCCGCACGCACGGAGCTACCTCTACAACGTCGGTTTCCTCGGCGGTCGCAAGTCGCGGTTGCTCGCCGATGTCGCCGCCAATGAACCGGGTGACCGCGACCGCATCTATCTGCCCCGCCGGGTGTGGGAGGAGCTCGCTCCGATCGCGAGCGCGCACCGCTCGGTTGTCCTGTCGTCGCTGAGCAAGTCTGGCGGCGTTTCACGCACTGCCGCCGAGAAGCTCTACGCCGAGACCGGCGACCAGCGTCTGCGGCAGGCTCTCGGCTACCTGTTCGAGCGCGTTGCCGCCAACGAGGACGGCGGTGTTCAACCGACGTACGACTTGTCGGTACCCGAGAACGTCACCTATGTCGCCAACGGGCTCGTCAGTCACAACACCATCGGCCTGATGATGGACTGCGACACCACGGGCGTGGAGCCGGACCTTGCGTTGGTGAAGTTCAAGAAGCTGGTCGGCGGCGGGTCGATGCAGATCGTCAACCAGACGATCCCGCGCGCGCTGAAGAAGCTCGGCTATCAGGACGAGCAGGTCGAGGCGATCGTCGAGCACATCAGCGAGCACGGCAACGTCATCGATGCTCCGGGCCTGCGGCAAGAGCACTACGAGGTCTTCGACTGCGCGATGGGCGAGCGCTCCATCTCCGCGATGGGCCACGTCCGGATGATGGCCGCGATCCAGCCGTTCATCTCCGGCGCGATCTCCAAGACCTGCAACGTTCCGGAAAGCGCAACCGTCGAGGACATCGAGGACATCTACTTCCAGGGTTGGAAGCTCGGTCTGAAGGCGCTCGCCATCTACCGCGAGAACTCGAAGGTCGGGCAGCCGCTCAACGACGCCAAGGCCAAGAAGGACAGCGCCGCAGCGGACAATGCCGAGGTGGACCAGCACCGACCGGTGCGGCGTCGCCTGCCGAAGAAGCGCCCGTCGCAGACGGTGTCGTTCTCGGTCGCGGGTGCCGAGGGCTACATGACCGCCGGCTCCTACCCGGACGACGGGCTCGGCGAGGTGTTCCTCAAGCTCGGCAAGCAGGGCTCGACTCTCGCCGGCGTAATGGATGCGTTCTCGATCGCGATCTCGATCGCCCTTCAGTACGGCGTGCCGCTCGAGACCTACGTGCAGAAGTTCACCAACATGCGCTTCGAGCCGGCCGGCATGACCGACGACCCGGACATCCGCATGGCGCAGTCGGTGATGGACTACATCTTCCGTCGCCTCGCGCTGGACTACCTGCCGTATGAGAAGCGGTCCGAGCTCGGCATCTTCACCGCCGAGGAGCGGGCGGCGACTGTTGCCGGCTCCTACGGTGCGCCTGCGGTCGCCCCCGCCGCCGACGACGACGAGCTCGACCCGGAGACGCTGCGCGACAGTGTGCCCATCGAGCACGAGGCGGGCGCCAAGCCGGCGCCGGTCGAGGCTCGGTCGTCGACGGAGCTGATCGAGGCGCAGCAGGGCACCGCTGCAGACGCTCCGCTGTGCATGTCGTGCGGCATCAAGATGCGTCCGGCCGGCAGCTGCTACGTCTGCGAGCAGTGCGGCAGCACCTCCGGCTGCAGCTGAGCAGAGCAGAACCTGTCAGCGTGTGGTGCCCCTATGGGGTCACCACACGCTG
>DASSEQ010000324.1:0-21260 GCA_035695245.1 Mycobacteriales bacterium
CGAGGAGGTGGGTGACCGTCATCGGCTCGCCGCACTGCATGCCAACCTTGCCGACCTTCTGCGCGCGACCGGTCGGCACGAGGAGTCGATGGACCACCTGAAACAGGCGGCGGCGCTGTTCGCCGCAGTCGACGACGAACCCCAACGCCGCCCGGAGATCTGGAAGCTCGTCGAGTGGTGACCCCGTGCGGACTTGTCAGAAGACGAAGGCCGGCACCGCCAGCCGGTGGGCGATCCGCCATCCGTCGTCGGTGCGGGAGAAGGTGTCCTCGTAGTGCCCAACCATCGTTGGCCCGAGAAGCTTCGCCACTCCGTCGCCGGGCTCGTCGGTGCGGTAGAGGGTGAAGTAGGTGACGCCACGGGCCGAATCGGCCGTGATGTCACTCAGGGCAAAGGTCGAGCACACGTGGCGTGAACGACGCGCGCTTGCCTGGCGCCGGGCAAATACGTCTCGGATTGCTTGCTGCCCGTCAAGGCGCTGCTCGGGTGACTCCCAGACGCCGTCGACCGTGAAAAGGTCCGCGATGGCGGCGGCACGACCGAGATCGATGTCGTGGCAATACCTCGTCACGAGCGCTTGGCAAGCAAGCTGCACTCGGATCGCTTCCTCAGTCATTGGCATCAGGGTCCTGCGGTGGTTGTGGCGAGCCGTCGTCGACAAATACCCTCGGTGTTCCGGCCGGGATGCGACCCAGCTCGAGACGCTTGCCTGACTTGACGTAGAACGCGGTGCCGGACTTGCCGTCGTTGCCGGTCCGACTCGCCGACCACCAGATCTCCATCGTGTCGTCCAGGAACGTATAAGGGCCAGGGCCGGCGGCGCCGAAGGACATGCGCGGGTCGTTGCCGGTCGCACCTCCCTGCCCCGGCGACGAAAGCAACATGCGCGCGACATTTTCGTCTGTGACGTTGTCCGGACCGAGCTGCTCGAAGGTGGCAGCAAGGATCGCGAGCGGTGCATACGTAGCACTCTGTCCCATGCGGCAGTCGTGCTTGTCGCCGCCGCCGGCCACACACACCCGGAAGCCAGGCGTTTGTGCAAGTAGCTGCGGGAACGCCAAGGTCGACGTGCCGAAGCTGTGGCTCCACTGGGTCTGGTCGTAAAGGCGACCGGCAGCGTTGGCATCGGTCACATAGAAACCGTTCTGGATCCACTCCGGATACCAGCCTTGGTTGGTTGCCTGTTCGGTGAAGTAGATCGGCGCGATGACGTCGCAGATGCACGTCACCGTCGTGACCCCGGCCTGCTTCATCTGCACGACCGCGTTCGTGGCGATGGTCGCCGCTTGGCTGATGTCGGCGGGATATTCGATCATCTTGATGCTGCTCTTCGGGATGCCGCACTCCGCTTGCAGCTTGTTGGCGAGGTAGACGTCGTTGCCGAAACCCTGCTGCGCGGCGATACCGAAGACTCTCTTCTTCGTGTGCATCGTCGGATCGCCGGCGAAGACAGCATTGCCGCCATTGAGCTTCTTGCAGATGTATTCCGCTTCGTAGTCCAGAGTCGTGTCCCGGTCCTGGAACAAACCGAACAGGTCTGGCGAGTGCTTCGCGAAATAGTCGGCCGCGAACTGATACCACGTGAACGCCAGAATGTGCCGACGGTGCAGTTCGTCGTAGAACGTCGGTCCGGCGTACTCGCTCATGACGGCGAACGGGTGCATGTTGGCGACGGAGATCGCGTCCTGCTGCTCCCCGGCATCGTCGTTGGCGGCAGATGTCCCCGTCCAATCCAGCACCTTGATGTGTCGGCCATAGAGCTCGAAGTGTTTGTTGATCCAGTTGGCGATGCCTTGCATGGCCACGGCGCGGTTCTGTTCTGTCGCCGTGCCCGCCGCCGACAAGATGGCCTGCACCTGCGCGTTCTGCTTCGGGTTGTAGTAGACGATCGTGATCGTGCTAGCCGTAACTCCGGTCACGCCGCTCCTGGGACGCGCACCGGCATAGGCCGGCGGACGGCACGTCGGGGACTTGCTGACCTGGTTTCGTGAGCAGTCCAAGCCTTTGGGCGAACAGGGCTGACCGGGATACGTGTCGACGAACACATAGGACGGCAGACGACAGGAGGCGCTCTGCGGCGCCGGCGCTCCGACCGTCGTGTTGGACGCTCCGACCGGACCGCCAGCCGCGACTGCCGACGACGCGCCTGGCGCTGTGGCCTCGCCTGGCGCGACCACACCACTCTGCCCCGCTGCGCCAGCCGATCCCCCGGTGGGCGCACCACCATTCGACGCCGAGACGCTTTCGCCGTTGCCGGCTTGCGCAAGATTGGTGCTCGGCAGCTGCCACACGACGATGGCACCGGCAAGGACGAGCGCGATCGCCGGCAGATACCGGACGGCGAGACGCCAGAAGCTGGGCAACGGCTGCCGTTCAGCCATCGAGGGCTCCGAATTCGTAAGTGGGCGGGGCGGTTCCGACGGTGGCGAGGTCGCGTCCGGGACCAGAGCGTTCGATCGCGGCCGTGTCACTGCCGAGGTACGACGACACGACGCGCGGGTCAGTCATGACACTCGCCGGCGGCCCCTCGGCGATGACCCGACCGACCTCCATCGCATACATGCGGTCCGAAACGGCCGCGATCAGCGGCATGTCGTGCTCGATGACGATCATCGCCATGCCGGTCGCGTCGCGGATGCTCAGGAGCAGTGGCCCCAGCGCCTCGGCTTCACGTTGCGCGATGCCCGACGAGGGCTCGTCGAGCAGCAACACCACGGGGTCGTGCGCGATGGAGCAGGCGAGGTCGACGATGCGCCGACTGCCGGTCGACAACTCCGACACGAACTTGTCCGCGAAGGCACCTATGCCCACCAGGTCGATCAGCTCGTCGACGCGAGCTCGCAGCAGGTGCTCCTCGACTCTTTGGTCCGGAAGAGCGAGGGCCGCTGAAATCGCGTCGCGGCATTGCAGCTTCCGGTCGTGGGCGAGCGCGATGGTCTCGCGCACCGTCAGCGACGGGAAGAGCGCGGCATCTTGAAAGCTCCTGCCCAACCCGGCAAGCGCCCGCTGATCGGGTCGGGATCGCGTCACGTCGCGGCCGGCGAGTTGGATCCGGCCGGAGTCCACGGCAACGTTGCCGGAGACGAGATCGAACAATGTTGTCTTACCGGCGCCGTTGGCGCCGATGAGGCCGACGATCTCGCCCGGGTCGACGTGCAAGGAGACTCCGTCAACCGCTCGAATTCCGCCGTACGACCTCGTGACGTCTGTCACCACGACTGTCGGCTCGAACGCGCCTAGATCGTGGCCCCGTTGACGCACCTGGCCGGGCGCTGCGAGGTTGGCGGTCGCGGCGGACAGGAAGACCGAGCGCAATATGTCGTCGCGGCCAAGCAGGTCGCGCGTCGCACCCTCGAAGCGCACTTCACCCTTCTCCATGAAGATCGCGCGTTGCGCAACGCTGAGGGCGACGTTGACCGACTGCTCGACGAGCACGACCGTCGTGCCGCCGGCGTGAATGGCGCGCACGATGTCAAGCAGTTGCTCCACGATGGCCGGGGCGAGACCTAGCGAAAGCTCGTCGATGCACAGCAAGCGCGGGCGCGCGAGGAAGGCCATCGAGAGGGCGAGCATCTGTTGCTCGCCGCCGGACAGGTTGCCTGCCGGCTGATCGAGGCGTTCGCGCAATCGCGGGAAGCGATCGAGCGCGTCCCGTCGGCGATCGGCGACGACGTCGGAGCCTTCCCGACGCGCCTGCCACGCAGCCGCCTCCAGGTTCTCGGCCACCGTGAGGCTCGGGAACACACCACGACCGCCCGGCATGAGCACCACGCCGCGCTGCAGCGCCAGCTGCGGCGTCGTATGCGTGGTGTCGCGACCGTCCCACACGATCGCGCCGGCGCTCGGCTCGACCAGCCCGCAAATCGCCTTGAGCAGGGTGGACTTTCCGGCTCCGTTGGTGCCAAGCAAGGCAACGATCTCGCCGTCCGCAACGTCGAAGTCGACGCCGAACAAAACCTGCACCTGTCCGTAGCACACATCGAGACCGCGGGTGATGAGCAGTTTGGCCTCACCGCGTTCGCGCGCCAGCCGGGCCTCCGCTTGAGCACGAGCCGCGGTCTGCATCTTCGTGATGTCTCCGCGGACCTTGCCACCCGCCGAGGCGACGATGTAGCCGCCGACGAGGAAGACGGCAGTCATCGCGACGATGCTCCAACGAAATCCATACGCGTCGCCGATGCGCGTGGCCAGGATGACAAAGACAAGTCCTGGCAACGCCCAGATCTCGATGACGGAGAAGGACAGGCCACGTGCACGCGGCGGAATGATGAGTGACGTCAAGGCGCCGAAGCCAGGCAGCAACATCGCAAAGCACAGCTGACCGAAGTCGGCGCCGACTGCGGCCACCCACACCGACGGCGCAACCGCAACAACGACGAGCCCGGCGGCGCCGACGCTCGCCGCGAGTGCGAACAGTCGCAGCACCTGACTCGGCCGAGTCAACAGCAAGCGGCGGGTCAGCGGAATGCCGACAACAAGACCGACGAACAACGCCGGCCCACCCGATGCGGTGATGACGCCGCGCACGGCGTCCGAGGCGAGGAACTCGTCCTGGTAATACAGCGGCAGCAACACGCCGAGGCCGAGAATCCCTCCGACGAGGAACGGCAACGACCGCCAGATCCGGCGCATCGACTGCACACCGTTGAGCGTTCGCCAGGCCTCCTCCCAACTCGGTGCGTCTTCGCTGGTCGCCGCCGTCGACTCATCCGCACCGGCGGCCAGACGGTCCTGCACGCCGCGAGGCGGCTCGACCAGCCGCCGGCTCACGAGCAACAGCGCGATCGACGGCACCGCAAGCACAGCGATGGCGACCCGCCATGACGACACCGCGGCCACGCCGCCGGCAAGCAACGGCCCGACGAGCAAGCCGAGCGGCAGCGCCATGCGCCACACCGAGAACACACCGGCTCTCGTCGCTGGTGCGTAATAGTCCGCAAGCAGGCTCTGATGACTCGGCCGGTTCATCTGCCGGCCGGTCCCGGCCAGGATGCGGAGCCCGATCATGACGCCGAGCACTGCCGGGGCGAGCCCGAGTGCGAGTGCACAGCCACCGATGACGAGGGCGCTGTAGCTCGCCAGTCGGCTCCGACGGCGCCGGTCGGTGAAGTAGCCGAAGACCAGTCCAGCGACCAGCAGCAGCGGCACGATGCCGGTCCGCATGGCGACGAACTGCGTGTTGCTGAGGTGGAACGCGTCGCGGATGTCCGGGCTCAAGACGTTGAACGCCGATTCGTCGACCTCGTCGAGGACGGACAGCCCGAGCAAGACAAACAGCGGGAACAGGGGCGCGCCGCCGCCGACCGATCGCAGCCGGTTCACGGTGCAGCCGCCACAACTGACGGCAGCACGACGTCGGGCGGCGCGTCGATTGCCGACTCGACGCGGACGTCGGCAACCAGGCTCGGTACGACGAGCCCGCGGCGGCGAGCGACGCGTCGCAGCAGTGCGTCGCGGATGCCGTAATAGACCGCGCTCAAGCCACCCGGCACGGCAAGCAGCAGCACCAGCACGCCCGCGCCGGACGCGAGGAACGCGGCGGGACCAGGCAGCAGATACTGCGCGCCCTTGACGTAGACGGCGCCCAGAACCGCTCCGGGGATCGATCCCAACCCGCCGATGACGGCGAGCAGGAAGACATTGAGGCTCTGTTCCGGCGCATATTGGGTCTGCGGGATGCCGAACTGCAGATGCACGAGAAGACCACCGGCGATGCCCGCGACGAACCCCGAGATCGCGAACGCCCAGAGCCGAACGCTTGTTGCGTTGACGCCGAAGGACTGCGCTGCACGCGTGTTGTCTCGCACACCAACGATCGCCCGACCGAGCCGGCTGCCCCGCAAGGAACGAATGGCCAGCATCAGCAAGACCAACACCACGAGGCAGAACCGGTAGTAAGACAGCTCGCTGGTCAGCGAGATGCGTCCGAAGAGCGTCGGGCGCGGCACTTCACCCGACGGCACCAGCCACTGCTGATGCAGGAAGAAACTCTGCAACGCCACCGCGAACGCCAGAGTCGTGACGGCGAGGAAGAGTCCACGGATGCGCAACGCGGGCAGCCCGAGCAGCAAGGCAACCCCTGCAGTCGCAAGAGCACCGACGACAAGCGAGACGAGCAGATCCCAGTGCCGATCGGCGGTCAACGATCCACTCACGCAAGCGCCGACGGCGACAAGGCCGAACTGGCCCAGGCTGACCTGTCCCGCCCACCCGGTGAGCACGACGAGCGACAACCCGATGACCGCGAAAACAGTGATGAGCGACGCGAGGTTCTGCCGCCCCTCACCGACGTGCGCCGGCAACACGAGCGCGACCAGCAGCAAGACCAATGGAATCAGCACGCGTCCCCAGCGCACCTCGCGAAGCCGAGCCAGCTCGACCGGGAGGGCGCGCACCTCCGCAACGACGGCGAGCCCGAGCTCGCGGTCACTCCGTTCCTGCCCACGCCGCTGCGCGAGCAGAGCGACCAGGATCACAACGAGCACGACGATGTCGAACCGCGACGTCTCGCTATAGCTGTAATACATCGCCTGGTAGAGCACGCCCAGAGCGAGAGCTGCCCCCACAGTGATGGGAATGCTCCGCATCCGACCGATCACCGCACTCGCCAGAGCCCGGAGCAACAGTCCCGGTCCGACGAGGACGCCCACCTGTATGCCGACGACCGGCGAACGCAAGATCGCCGCCGTTGCAGCGAGTCCGCCGGCGATCGCCCAGACGATGGTGGCGAGTCGCTTGGTCGGGATGCCGCACAGAGCCGCCCGGTCCGCGTCTTCGGCAGCAGCGCGAACGGCAACGCCGTACCTGCTCCGGAAGAACGCCGCCAAGCCGACGGACGCGACGGCGACGACGGCCAGGATGACGACGTCGTTGCCATCGAATGTCACCGAGTTGTCGATCGCGAACCGCCACCCGGAAAACGGCGTGCGGAAGTTCGTCGACAACACCTGGCGGCTGAACAGGTGCGGCACTTCCAACTCGGCGTAAACCAGGATGGTCGCGAGGCCGATGGTGGCAACCGTCAAGAGCAGCCGCGGTGCCTTGGCGAACCGGCGGATGACCAGCACCTCGACCACGCCACCGCCAACGATTCCGGCAGCAATGCCAACAGGCACCGACACGAGGTACGGCCATTTCGACGCGATCAGCTGCGAGGACAGCACGCCGGCGAACGCACCCATCTCGGCGTGCGCGAAGTTGATGATGCGGTTGGTGCGGTAGATGAGCAGCAAGCCGATGGCGAGTAGCGCGTCGAGCGAGCCGAGAACGAGGCCGAGCAGGATGATGCCGTTGGAAGTGCTGCGCGGGAGCACCAAGCCGGTCTTGAGCACGACATAGGCCGCCGCCAGCGAGGCGGCGACGATGCCGGCTCGGCGGATCATGAGGGGTCTCCCGCAAGCGAGTGCTCGGCCAGCTGACCGCGCAGGCGCAGCGGCTCCGCAAGCGGATGCCCGGCCGCGGCGGTCAACGCCCCGCGGGTGCGGAGCAGCCACGCCCCGGCGACCAGGAGCACTGCCGCGACCGCGAAAACCGCGCGGCGGGGATCGATCGGCTCGGACCTGTTCGCCGCCGTCGCCGCGGGTGCAGCAAAGGTTGGCGCAAGCTGCGGGGCAGGGGCGCTGACGGCCGGCACTGCCGCGGCGGCCTGCGTGGGCACCGTGATGGCGGGGGCACTCGGCGCGGCCTGGCTGTTCGACGCGACCGCGGCGGGTTCCGGCGCGGCGGCCGGAGGCTGGGCCGCGGCGGCGACAGGTGGCGCCGGGAAGGTGATGTTGTCCGCGGAAGGCCGGGCGAAGCTGTCGCTGAAGACGCCGGAGCCGGCCGGCTGGACGAGCACGTCCAGCGTCGTGCCCCGGACCAGGCTGGTCACCGGGAAGAACCACGTGACGCCATCGGCGCTCTGCACACCCCTGACCGCGGGGGTGCAGGTCGAGGTCGGCCGATCCGCCCATTGCCCAGCGCCCGACGTCGCGGTCCAACCCGAGGTGGCACAGGCCTCGAGCGCCGTTCCGGTGCCCGTGCTGCTCACCGCCACCAGTGACAGCGTCACCGGCGCGACACCTGCGGGCACGGTTGTGCGAAGTGCCGCAACCGCCTCCGGCCCGGTCGGATCGGAGGCGACGTACAAGCCACCAGCGGGCACCCCTTGAGGTGCCACCGGGAGCTCGGTCGGTGCGGCTTGCGCGCGCCACCAGTACGCCGACTGCACTGCCGCTGCGGCCGTGGCGTGTGGCGCCGGCCAGGCGGCCGCGAACGCACAGCAGACAGCCGCCGTCAGGGCAAGCCGCGCGAACAGACGGCGCATGCCGGAAGTCTGGTTCCGCAGGGCGCCATGCGGCAGTGGGGAACGCCCTACATCTGCGCGGCGACGCTCGCCCCGCGGCGGCTCGCCGGCACGTTCAGCTGCCGACGGGAGGACCGACATCAACACTGCCCGAACGCACAGCGACGGCGAGCTCCAGCCGCGAACCGCACCCCATCTTCGTGTAGAGGCGGGACAGGTAGGCCTCGACCGTCTTGGGACTCAGGAAGACGGCCCGCGCGATCTCCCGGTTGGTCAGCCCGTCGCTCACCAGTCGCGCCAACTGGCGTTCGGTGTCGGTCAGCTCGCGTCCCGCCGATGCCCTGCGATTGGGCACCCGGTGACCACCCGCGCGGAGCGCCGACTTCGCGCGACGCCGCCACGGTTCGGCGCCGAGATCACGAAACACCTCATACGCGCGATGCAGCGAGTGGGGATCGGCTCCCAGCTCTCCGGCAAGCAGGTCTGCGACGGACGCATCGAAGGTGAGGCCGGCGGCGCGGGCCAAGTCGGCCGCGCGCATCGCCGCGGCGGGATCGCGGCGCACCATCGCTGCAGCGCGTTCGGCCATCGCTCGCGCCCATGGGATAGCGGGGAAGCCGGCCAGCTCGGTTTCGAGATGCGACAGGTGGGCGGCAGCGGCGTCGGCGTCACCCGCGGCCAGCTCGACGCTGATCAGGCGCTCGCGTAGTTGCGGGAGGAACTGCAGCCGACCGGTCTCCCGGCTTCGCTCGATCGCGGTCGTCAATACAGATCGCGCGGCCTCGAAGCGACCGGTCGCCAGGTGAACAGCGGCGGTCGCCCAGGCCACCGGGAGGCGCGTCGAGCGAGTCTCCGGGAGGACGGCCAGGATCTCCCGGGCCTTGCCGACTTCGCCACGCTCGGTGAGGATCGCCGCCTCGGCCACGCGAACCAGCGGAAGCAGGAACAGCTCGCCTGCGCGCTGGAACTCCGTCGCCGCCGCTCTCGCGCGGCGGAGCGCCTCGTCCCAGCGTCCGGCCAACCACAGAGCCCAGACAGTGGGCGGATCGATCGACGTTCGAAAGGCCCCGCCGCCGAGCCGTGCGGCTGATGCTTCGGCTTCCTCGAGCGCTGCCAGTGCTTTGTCGCATTGCCCGCCGTACGAGAGCCACGACGCTCTCGCGATGCGAATGCCAACCATCGACGGCGCAGCGTCGTCGGCGACCCGTTGCAGCTCCGCGTCCAGGAGTTCGAGCGCGCCGACCGCGTCGCCCCGGGCGAACGCGGCTTGCGCGAGCGCGGACACTGCGAGCGCGTGAGCGCCCGGCTCGGTCGCGTGCCGCGCCGCTTTCCGAGCTGTCTTCTCGGCTTCGTCGAACCGGTCGAGCTGCACGAGCAGGCTCGCTCGCTCCGCAAGCAATCGCGGTGCTCGCTCGCTCACCGGCACCTCGGCATCGGTGACCTCCAGCGCCTGCTGGGTCTCACCCAAGGCGCTGAGCGAGCCGGCGAGCACGACGGCTGCCCGCTCCCGATCCGCCCCGGCCGGCAGCAACTCCAACGCCGTCCGCGCGTCATGGGCGGCTTCTGCCTTGCGTTGGGCAAGGAACAGCGCCCGGGCGCGCTTGGCGACGACCGCGCCGCGCTGCGGGCTGTCCGCCGGGAGCGTTTCGAGCACCCGGCCGTACCAGTCGGCGGCGGAGCGGGGAGCCAAGCGGGCGGTGAGATCGCCGGCGCGCATCAGGATGGCGGTCACCTCGGGGTCGCCCGGCTCGAGCGTTTGCGCGACATAGGCCGCGAGCTCCAGCGGGTCGACGTGGTGCCCCGCCCGCTGCCGGTCACGAAGCGCACGCGCGATCGAACGGTTGAACCGGTGCCGCTCCGCCGGGCCCAGGTCGGCATCGAGGTTGGCCCGCAAGATCGGATGTGCGAACGCATACTCGCCGCCCGCAACGCGGTCGAGGATGCGGGCGCCGACGAGAAGATCGAAAGCCCGGTCGACCGCGGCTTGTGGCAGAGCAGTCACCTCCGCGATCACGTCCAGGCGATCAACCGACACCCGCTGCAGCGCAGTGAGGCAGCGGGCCACTGTCCACGCGTCCGACCCCAGCCGGAGCACCCGCTGCAGCAGCGCCCCGCGCGTGGTGAGGGACACCTCGTCGATCCCCGGGCCGAGGCTGGCGCGCCCGTCAACGACCTCGACCGCGCCCGCCGCGTCATAGGCCCGGAGGAGCTCCTCGACGTAGAACGGGTTGCCTCGGGTCATGCCGACGACGCGGTCGACGAGGGCATCGTCCGGGTTGGCCGCGAGGCGGGTCGTCATCAATGCCCGCACGTCGTCGTCGTCGAGCTCGGCCAGGTCGACGAAGTCGGCGCCGTCGCGGTCAGCCAGGCGGTCGAGATGGGCGGACAACTCCCGATCGAGGTCGGGTGGATCCGGACGCAGAGTCGCGATGACGAGCAGCCTGGTGCTGCGCATCGTGCGAGCCAGCACAGTGACTGCCGCGAGAGTTTCCGCGTCGGCGGCGTGCAGGTCGTCGACGCCGAGCACGACCGGATCGCGATCGGCCCACGCGCGCAGCAGGCGCTCGCCCACACCGAATGCGGCGTGCAGCATGCCGACGTCCACGGAAAGGTCGGCGCGCGGCTCGACGCCGGTGGCGAAGTCGAAGTGCCGTTGCACCAGCTCTACGAGCGGGACGACACCGGCCTCGGTCTCGGCAGCGAGCCCAGGCGCCAGCGCCTCGCGCAACGCTGCGTAAGGCAGGCCGCGGTCGAGTTCGTCCGCCCGCCCGAAAAGCACGCGGAAGCCGAGCCGGGCCGCCGCCGTCAACGTCTCGCTCAACAGCCGGGTCTTGCCGACGCCGGCAGCGCCGCGCACGAGCAGCAGGCCGCCGTGACCCGCGCGTGCTTGCTTGAGCCGCTCGAGCAGCACCTCCATCTCGCGATGGCGGCCGGTCAGCGGCGGCGCGGGGACGGCCTGGAGGGGCACGGCAACGCCGACGGGTGGATGCGTCGCGGCCATGGGGAACGACTTCGACGGCCGGCGGCCGGAACCTGCCGTCGCCGGCCCCTGCGAGCGCGAAACAGCAGGGTAATCCCGACTGTGTCACGCCTGCTCCGGCCGCCACGATGAGCCGATGCGTCGCCTGCTCGTGTTCGCTCTGCTGGCGGCCGGAGTCGGCATCGTGCCGGCCGCTCAGCAGGCGGTCCAGGCCGCACCGCGCTGCGACGTCGCCCCGACCAACGGCCTCGAGATCCATTCGCCGTACGCCGACACCAGCGCGCTGCAGGGTCAGGGCGACGGCACGTATCCACGGACCTACGAGCTCTACGTCCCGCCCGGGCTCCCGTCGGGGCCGGTGCCCCTGCTGATCAGCATTCACGGCTTGCTCGGCAACGCCGTCCAGCAGGCCGGGCAGACCGACTGGGCCAACTACTTCACCACGGTCAACCCGACGCCGGTGATCGTCGCCTGGCCCAACGGCCCCGAGCGTTGGGACACGCGACCGCAGAGCGAGGACGTGCAGTTCATCCGCGACGTAGTAGCCGACATCCGCGCCGATCGCTGCATTGACCCGCGACGCATCTACGCTGTCGGTCACTCCTACGGGGCGTTCATGGTGCAACGTCTCGTCTGCGACGCGGGCGACCTTTTCGCGGCCGGTGCGTCGTATGCCGGCGGTGACATCGAAGGGTCAGCGGTGGGCGGGCCTTGCAACGCGGGCACCGGAGAGCCTGGGGCGCCGCCCGACCCGGCCGGCTACCTACCCGTGCCGCTCGGCATGTGGCACGGCACCGCCGATTCGATCGTCAACTACAAGGACGAGTTGCGAAGCCAGACTCGGTTGCGCCCCCGTCGGCATACGGCCCCACGCCGGGAGCGACCAGCGGCGCCGACAACATCGCCCACGCCACCATCGAGCCGGTCGCAGACCCGGCCGGCTCGGTGCTCGACCTCACTCCGGACAGTGGCGGTCTCGTGCACGTCGGCGTGCGGCTGGACGTGACGACGAACACCAACGGGCAAGGGCTTGGTCAGGACTATCCGCCATGCCCGCAAAGCAGCGACGGCTCAGCAACTCAGCCCGCCGTCGGCAAGTCCTTGACCGTCAGTCTCGGCGACGGCAGCGGCCGCGCCGGCAGCACGACGCAGACAACCGCTATCACCGTCGCAGATGGCGATGCCGCCAGAGCAGATGTTGCGCTGGCTGTGCCGGCAGAGTCGGACGGCCCGCTAGCCGTGCGCGTCACCTATCCCGGCGACCCGTCAAGCACATGGGAAACGTGCGGCATCCCCATCGTGTTCGCCAAGCAGACCGTCACCATCGAAAGGTAGAGCATGGATCTCGTTGCACTTGCCGACAGCGCGTGGAAGCAGGATGGACCGTTGGTCAGCACGCGTGACCCGGGTCTCGAGGTGGCCGAGGTCGGTGATGGCACTGCGTTCGTGCCTTCGTTCGCCAACGTCAGCGCTGTGGCCACCGACGACGGCCTCGTGCTCGTCGACACCGGCGGATGGCACCTGGCCGAGAAGGCCTACGAACAGCTTCGGCACTGGAGCAAGGACCCCGTGCATACGGCAGTGTTCACGCACGGCCATATCGACCACGTCTTCGGGATGGAACGCTACGAAGCCGATGCCGAGGCGACGGGTGCGGCGCGTCCCCGGGTCGTGGCGCACGAAGCAGTGGACGCACGTTTCGACCGCTATCGCCTGACCGCCGGCTACAACGGCGTCATCAACCAGCGTCAGTTCAGCCTGCCGCGACCGACCTGGCCGACAGAGTTCCGCCGGCCCGACCTGACTTACCGCGACCGCCTCGACCTGGAGATCGGCGGTGAGCACTTCCAGCTCCACCACGGCAAAGGCGAGACTGACGACGCGACGTGGGTCTACATGCCCGCGCGCAAGACGCTGCTGACCGGCGACATGGTCATCTGGTGCATCCCCAATGCCGGCAATCCGCAGAAAGTGCAGCGCTTCCCGGTCGAGTGGGCCCAGGCCTTGCGGCAGATGGATACGCTCGGCGCGGAGCTGTTGCTGCCCGGCCACGGGCTGCCGATCTTCGGAGCCGAGCGTGTCCATCAGTTGCTCGACGAAACCGCGACGGTGCTCGAGTCGCTCGTGGAGCAGGCCTTGTCACTGCTCAACGAAGGCGCTCGACTCGACGAGTTGATTCACTCCGTGAAGCCGCCGGCCGACCTGATCAACCGCGCTTACCTGCGGCCGGTCTACGACGAGCCGGAGTTCGTCGTACACAACATCTGGCGGCTCTACGGCGGTTGGTACGACGGCAACCCTGCGCACTTGAAGCCGGCGCCGGAAGGAGCTCTTGCGCTCGAGCTCGCCGGACTCGCCGGGGGGGCTTCAACACTCTCCGACCGGGCGTTGGCGCTTGTTGCGCAGGGCGACGACGCATCGATGCGCCTCGCGGGGCATCTTGCGGAGATGGCAGCACAGGCCGCGCCCAACGATGAGGGAGTGCTGCAGGTGCGGTCGCAGGTCTTCGCGGCGCGCGCCAAGGTCGAGACGTCGTTGATGGCGCGCGGCATCTTCGCTGCCGCAGCACGCGAGACCTGACCGATGCGCCGGGCGGGGGGCGTGGCACGCGCGACGCTCATGACTGTCGCGCTCAGCGCGGTGGTGTTGCCGGCGGGCATCGGTCTGCACGCCGCACCACCGACTTGCAACACAACGCCGACCGCCGGACTGGAACTGCACTCGCCGTATGTAGACCAGTCAGTCGTCGCATCGCTCCCGGCCGGAAGCAAGTCGTTGCCCCGCAGTTATCTGCTGTTCGTGCCGCCGGGGCTGCCGGATCAGCCCGTCCCGCTGATGCTTTCGATCCACGGCCTCGGCGGCAATGGCGCACAGCACGCGATGCAGACCGATTGGCCGAACTTCTTCACCACTGAAGCGCCGGCTGGCGCGATCGTTGCGTTTCCGAACGGACCGGTCCGCTGGGACACGCGACCTGGCAGTTCCGACGTGCAGTTCATGCGCGACGTCGTCTCCGACATCCGCGCGCAGCGCTGCATCGACCCGTCCCGCATCTACGCGGTCGGGCACTCCAACGGTGCGTTCATGGCAGAGCGACTCGCGTGCGACGCCGGGGACGTATTTGCGGCGGTGGCGGCGTACGCCGGCGGCAACATCGACGGCAACCTCACCGACGGCGGTCCGTGCAACGCAGGAACGAACACCGCAGGAGCACCGCCCAACCCGCCCGGCTACCTGCCGGTGCCCGTCGGGATGTGGCACGGCACCGCCGACTCGGTCGAGGACTACCGCAACGACCTGACCGGGCAACGACAGTGGCTGCAGCGTTATGACTGCGACACCACCCCGGTGGCGACAACACCTGCTGGCAGTGGCATCGACACCGGCGGCATCGCGACCGGCCTCGTCTATGGACGCTGCGCGCGCAGCGATGTTGCCGCGCTGGGTGGACCGCCGCTGCTCTTCCAGGCGTTGCCCGGCCACGACCACGGCTGGCCGGACGGGTGCGGCGGAGCTCCGGTCTCAGATGCAGCGGGGTCCGACTCGTGCACGCCGAACGGAACGTTCCCGACTGCCGATGGTTTCGACGGCGTCGTATGGGCGTGGTTGTCGAGCTGGACCCGGTCGCAACCGGCCGCGGCTGAGTCCGTCATCGCACCGCTCCCAGCCGTTGGCGCGTACTTGCCGGATCCCCAGGACTCGTCGTCGGGCGCGGACAACACCGTGGCGACGACGGTGACACCGGCACCGGGGAGCAACGGACTGGTGCCGCTTGACCTGCCGCCGGGAGCGACTCTGCATGTCAGCGTCCATCTCGACGTGGCGACGTCCATCGATCCCTTGGGCCTCGGACCTGACCACCCGCTCTGTCCCACCGCGGCGCCCGGCCCGTCGACCCAAGCCGAGGTTGGTAAGTCGCTGGTGGTCTCGCTCGGCGATGGCACCGCCGGCCGGACGAGTTCGGTAACCGTCACCACGGTTGGTGACGGGACCGGAGCGCGCGCTGACGCAGACCTCCTCGTGCCGCGTCCGCCGTACGCGTCACCGCTCGCGATCCGCGTGAGCTACCCCGGGGATCCGGTGCGCACCTGGGAGGCGTGCGGTCTGCCGCCGATCTGGGTCAAGGAGACGACCACTCGCTCCTGACCAGGCGACAGCGATCGTGGTGATCTTCGCGGCCGTGACCAGTGTCAGGCGCGACTCGCCGTAAAGGTGGTCGTGGCGGCGAAGACGCCCCGTGCAGCTGCCGCTGACGGCCCAGCGGTCAGGAGAAGCGGCTGTAGAAGGGGTAGTCCGCGCCGTCGAAAAAGCTGCGCCCGCTCGGTCCGTCGCCGGCCATCGTGCACAGCAGCCGAGCCGTTGGATAACACGAGTCGGGCTCGCGGGCGCCTTCCGGATTCATCCCGGATCGTGACGGCCCGGGTATCAGACCGTTGACGACGATGCCCGAACCTTTGAGCTCGCGAGCAAGGGTGCGAACCGCCGCGATGACGGCCGCCTTGGACATGTTGTAGCCGATCAGCCCGGCCGGGCAGAGCTCCGCGTTGCGGCTCACGAGCGCAACGAGGCGCCCGCCACCTTGCGCTCGCAGATGCGGGATCGCGGCGCGGAACGTGTGCAGCACGCCGGAGACGTTCACTTTCATGACGTCGTCGATATCGGACCACTTCGCGTCCTCGAGCGACACCCGACGAGCGATTCCGGCGTTGGCCACGACCGCGTCGAGCCGGCCGAAGCGGGCCACCACGTCCGCAAACCACGCTTCGACAGCGGCCGGGTTGGTGACGTCAACCGCTGCCGAGTGCGAGGTGCGCACCGAGGCGGCGGACACATCACATCCGCTGACCAACGCACCCTCGGCGGCGAAACGCGCCGCCAAGCCGGCGCCGATGCCGGATGCCGCGCCGGTGATGGCGACAACCAGTCCCGCAACGCTTGCCGCCGAAGCGGCCGAATCGGCTACAGCCGTCGAGGTCATGCCGCCACCTTCGGGTAGGGGTGATCGCGCCCGGGCGCATCGGCAGTGGCGAGCCCGAGATCGACGTACAACGCGGTAAAGATTCGTTCCATGCGCGGCGCGTGCTCGGTCTGGATCATGCCGTTGCAGATGCAGGCGACAGCAAGGCCATGTCGCGGATCGCAAAAGGCGACCGACGATTGGGCCCCGCCATGCCCGGCTGCGCGGGGCGAACAGTGCCGCCCGAAATGGGCGCTGTCCACGTGCAACCCGAGCGACCAGTCGATCGTGATTCCGAATGTGTGATCGTGCATGCCGACGCGATGACGCGCGAGCATCGCCTCGACCGTCTGCTGGCCCAGGATCCGCTCGCCTTGCCGTTGTCCGCCGGCGACCAACGCCTCGTACAGATGCACCAACTGCTTCATCGGCCCACGACCGCTCGCGCCAGGACCGACGAGACCGAGGGCAAACGGCGTGCTCAACGCCGCCAGCGGCACGAACTCACCCTCTGGTGTACGCCGGTGCATCGTGCCGATCGTGCCCGCGGATAGCGCGGCCTCGATCGCGGGCGGCGGCATGCCGATCCAGCAGTCGCGCATCTCCAGCGGCTCGAAGACATGCTGGCGAACGTAGGCGTCGAAGGTCTCGCCGCTGACCACCTCGATGACGCCGGCGAGCACTGACATGCCCGACGTCGGGTGATAGCCGGCCTTCTCGCCAGGCACCCACCCAGCTTCGAGCGGTGCGTCGTAGATGCGTTCGAGGTTTTCATGCAGCGTGCGGCCGAGTGGGCTGTCGCCAGGAGCCGCATTCGGTCCACCGCCGTCACCGAAGCGGAAGCCGCCGGTGTGCGTGAGCAGATGCCGGACGGTGACCTTGTCCTTGTCTGCACCACCGCGGCCGAAGTCGGGCAGGTGCTTGACGACCGGGTCGTCCAGCCCGACGAGACCACGCTCCCACAGCTGCAGGATCGAGACGGCCGTGCTGGCCTTGGTCATCGAGAACCAGTTGAGCATCGTCTCCGGTCGCATCGCGCCGCCGCTGCCGTCGGCGCCGACATTCACCTCGGCGATGCGCTGCCCATCGAGCGACACTGCAAGCTGCGTGCCGAGCTCCCGGCCGGCGTCGAGTCCCTCGTTGATCACCGCCAGGGTGCGAGGGATCGCGCTGGAGGCTGCCACACGCGTCATTCTCGTCAGGCGGGCGTGAGCGCGGTCAGTGGGCGATCCCCTACGGATTCCTGAGCCGCACGACCGTCGCTTCCGGCATCGGCACGTCCTCGCTCAACAGCCAGCGGAAGAGCACCCAACCGCAGGGATGGCCGGCCGTGTCCAGCCAGTTGGCCTCACCGGGGTCGCGCCCAGCCACAACGAAGCGATAGGAGGCGTCGTCACCGTGAGCCGACGTGCGCGAGTTGAGGACCGTCGTCCTCGTTCGGGAGTCCAGCGACTGCCCCCAGCGGTTGGCGAGATGCACGCCCCAGTAGCGACACTGCGGTGGTTGCGCGGTGACGACCAACGCCTCGTCCTCGGCCAGCTCATACCAGCAGGCCACGTAGCGCGCGTCGGGTGTGCCGTAGACGCCATGGCCGGCGTGGTAGGTGAACTTGTTCGCCTGCGCCTTGGCCGCCTGCACCCGCTGGATCGCAATATCGGTGGCAGCCTTGACGAGGCCCGCTGCGGCATTCGCGGTCGACGCGAATCGCTCGGGTGTCAGCGGCACGTCCGGCACGTGATCACCGACGAGGTCGATGCGATATGCAGCAGGCACCGCCGTCTCGCGGTCGAGGTAGTACTGACGCGCGATCAACAGGTGGGAGTCGGGCTCGAGCCGCAGCCAATTGCCTGGCTGCTCGGTCGCCGAGAGCCGTAGTTCGAAGGAACCGTCGTCCTCGAACTTCATGTCGGCATCGGGCAAGTTCGTCGCGCGAGTTGCCTGGCCACGACCGGGGTTGCCGGAATAGAGGCAGAACGACAGATACGTCGCACTGCCACGGGTGCCGCGAACGACGTAGTCGCGGTTGCCGCGGACGAAGGCGGTGTCGTAGTCGGTGTCGGGGTTGTCGAAGAACAGCTTGCGGACCGGAGTGATGCCGGGCAGGAACAGCGGGCGGCTGGTGTCGCGCAGCGCCGCCCGATCGAGCTGGTCGCCAACGACGGTGAGCACGAATCGTAAGCCTTCGGCCACGTCGATCTCGGGCGCATCACCGGCGAGCGATGTCACGGAATCGCCGGCCGCACCGACGGCATCAAGCAATTCGCGCCAGCCACGGACATCTCCGCTCATCGACAACGCTCCTCGAGTTCGATCGCGATTCAACTGCAGCTGATCGTCAGCCTTCCAGTGAAGGCCGCAGGGACCGACAGCAGTGCCTGGGTCGGATTGAGCGACGTGAAACTTGCATCCGCGGATGAGAGCGTCTGTGAGCCGGTCTGCTGGCCGTCCAGCACGATGCTCACAGGCCCATCGCTGTCGAGGTCGATCGTGAGCCCGCACAGGTGCAGATCGGCGTCGGCCAACGTGATCCGCACGCCGCCGACATCGCGCAGGCGTGCCTGCAACGTGTTGCCGGTCGGGAGCGCGTCGCCAAGCTGCCACGAGACCGCTTGCTCCGTATGCGGAGTGGGCGCGGCGCCGAGATTGGTGGTCGACACCGGCGTCACCGAGCGGCCCGGCACGCCCAGGCTGGTCAGCTCGGCGCGGGCAACGGTCAGCCCGTCGTCGCTGTGGTCACGCATGGTCAGGTCATGCGTCCACCAGGCATCGCCGTGATGCAGGCCCAGTGCCTCGGCGAGGCCAGGCGCGGTCCATCCATCGGAGAAGTCGTAGTCCACGGTCCGGGGAGTGACCATGCGCCGCTGGTCACCGAGCCAGGACCGCGCCTGCTTCCAGTCGTCGACGAGCGCGAACGAGAAGTGTTCGTAACCGGGGTAGA
This sequence comes from Mycobacteriales bacterium, assembly GCA_035695245.1. Lineage (GTDB taxonomy): Bacteria > Actinomycetota > Actinomycetes > JAFAQI01 > JAFAQI01 > DASSEQ01. Next base: position 19,160 of record DASSEQ010000324.1, read on the forward strand.
TGTCGACACGACTGCGGTAGCCGAGCTGCGCCAGTCGTCTCGGCGCGGCGTACTGCCCGGTGTTGGGCACGATCTCGTCGTTGGTGCCGAACATGTGCAGCAGTGGAAGCCACCGCAGGTTGGCGAGCGTGTCGACGGTGTCACCGATGTCGGCGCGGCCGTTGGAGCCGCCCAGCGGCCCCTTTACCGGCAAAGTGTTGCCGCCACTGGGCTGACCAGTGACGAGTTCCCCGTCGGTGAGATAGCTGCCGGTGAACTCACCGGTGTAACCGGCCCAGACCACAGCGGCGGCAAACAAGTCCGGATAGAGGGAAGCGAACCGGTAGACGCCGTAACCACCCATCGAGTAGCCGGTCAGGTAGAGCCGGGAGTGGTCGATGGGAAGTCGAGCGAAGGCGTCTCGCAACACCGCGAGGGTGTCGGCCTCGCCGTAGTCCGCGTAGAACGACCCCCCGCGAGCGAGCGGCGTGATGAGAAACATCGGTGGTTCGTCAGGTGTGCCGTCGCCTTCGCCCATGTCGCGCAAGAACCCGGGCTGGTCGTTGTAGGTGCTGTAGCTGCCGCCGATGCCGTGCAGCACCAATGCGGCCGGGAGCGGCGTCTGCCCGTCATACGTCGACGGGACGTAAAGGCCGTAAGGCTGGTAGCGCCCGTAGAACTGGAACTTCTGGGCCAGCACGGAGCCACCAACGCCCTGGAAGCGGCCGGGCACGCCGGCGTAGGACGTGCCCTCTGTGTACGGCGCAACGGTGAAGCCGGTATCGATGATGACGTCGTAGAAGTGTCTGGGCTGCAGCCGGAAAGGCACGCTGGCATGGCTGCGGAGTGCATTGAGGTCCAGCGTCGCGGCAAATGGAGTGATGTCACCGGCCGCGAGCGCCGCCGCCTGTTGCTCCTCCATATAGGAACCGGTCTCGTCGGGACGGAACGCGACGTTCCAGGCCCGACTCGTGACGGTGGGCATCCCCCCGCCGGGCGCGGTCGCCGACGGGTTGCCGACAGGCACCTGCATCCATGTGTGCGCGGTCGGATCCCAGAGACCGGACGCGACCCAGACCCGGTACGTCGATCGGTCGCCGAGCGCTGCAAGCGGGATCGCCGCCTCGATCGCGTTGTCGTCCGTCGACGCCGCTACCTGTGACAGTGCTGCGGCTTGGCCAGTGCTGAGATCCGTGATCGAACCACCATTGCCCCAGAGCGTGACGACGTCGTCGACGCCTGCCGCGCTGAAGCCGGCGTCGTACGGCCATGATTCGCCGCCCGTGGCGGGGTTGCCGTCGGTATCGAAGCCGATGCCGACGACGGTCGAGTCGGTGGCCTTGTAGGTGTTGAGGCGGATGAGCGCATACAGCGTGTCGTGATCGGTGGCGAAGCGGACTTGGAAGATGTCGGCTGCATTGTTGCCGTAGCGGTTCTCGTCGGTGGGATAACGGAAGTCGCCTTTCGGGTTCTCGACCTGGCCATATTGCTGGGAGTGCGCGCCGGTGTCGGCGCCGAGGTCGTCCCAGATGTGGTCCTGGTAGATGAACTCTCCGCCGGAAAGCTGCGTCGAACCCCCGATGCCGCTGGACTGACCTGTCCAGTCAGAGATGTTGCCATCGACGGTCACCGGCGCTGTCGTCGCGCCGGCGCTCAGCACGCGCACCGTCACCGGGCTTGCCACCAGCACGCCGCAGGCCAACGCCACGGAAAGGCGGCGTCGCACACTGCCGTTGATCAACTGGACACCGTCCCCTCGCGGGTCTGATCGTCGGATGCCGGGCACCCGACCCGCCAGTGGGGATGTCCCTACAGTTCGAGCAGAGAAGGGTCCAGCTCGGAGACGTCGGCCGCGCCGATGAGCGACATCGTTCGCGTCATGTCGGCGCGGAACCACTCGAGCACCCGGTCGACCCCGCGCTCCCCTGCCGCGCCGAGCCCATAGAGATAGGCGCGGCCGGCCATCGCGGCGTTGGCGCCCGCGGCCACCGCCTTGACGATGTCGCTGCCGCGGCGCACGCCGCCGTCGCAGATGATCTCGACCCTCCCACCAACCGCGTCCGCGACCGGCGCGACGAGGTCGAAGATCGCCGGTGCGCTGTCGAGCTGGCGTCCGCCGTGG
>DASSEQ010000325.1:0-8532 GCA_035695245.1 Mycobacteriales bacterium
GAAGGCGAACCCGGACGGCGACCCGGACGATCAGGAACCGGAACTGGCCTCCGACTCCGATGACGACGAGGAGTCGCCGGATGAGCAGGACGGCACCGAGGGCGGAACGCAGGGTGTCCCGCCTGGGTTGACGGACGGCACCGGCAGCCGATCCCGGAACGTCGCGCTCGAGTTGGAAGCGGAGCAACTGCGCCTCCGCCGTCGCCGCATCGTAGCCGCCTAAGCACGTCGCACGGCCCGGTTGGCGGGCTAGTCAGGGTTCGACCCCCTGACCGTGCACCACGCCCCCATTGGGGGGCGTCATCACCGAGGTAGTACCGCCCAAGTCAGATCAAGGGAAACGGCGCAAGCGCGCCGCTGTACCGCTGGACGCGGGGTCCGGGACGCCGACGTGGCAACCAACCACACCACGTCCTGGAGGGACACCCATGTCTGTATTGGCAGACCTTCTCGCGTCGCGTGACGCGGCTCAGAAGGCTTACGACGAGTTCGTCAACCCGCTCATCGAGGCAGGCGCCGACCTGACCGACGAGCAGCAGGAGAAGCGCACCGAACTGCGGTCCGCTGTCGAGGGCTACGACGCCCGAATCGACGAGGTGGACGCCGAGCAGAAGCGGTCCGCGAAGCTCGCCGAGATCCGCAAGGGGATCGGCGCCACCCCGGCCGCGACGGTCGCAGAGGTGAACGAGCCGACCACCTACGGCAAGGGGTCGGAGCACTCGTACTTCCTCGACCTGGCCCACGTCGCGCTGGGTCCGACCGACCCGGGCTACGAAGAGTCCCGGGCCCGTATCCTGCGCGCCTCGCATGAGGTCGCCGTCGAGATGCTGACCAACAAGGACTCCGAGAAGCGGTCCCGCATCCGGGATCTGATCAAGGAGGAGAAGCGGTCCGCCGGCAAGGACGTTGTTCGGGATGCCGTGAAGCGGTACGAGGCGCTGGGTCAGACCGGTCGCAGTGAGATGCGTGCCCTGGACACGACCGCCTCGTCCGGCGGCTCGTTCGTGACGCCGATCTATCAGGTGGGCGAGTACGCGCCGTTCCGGGAGGCGGGCCGGGCGTTCGCGGATCAGTGCAACAAGCAGGAGCTTCCTGCCTACGGCATGACGGTGTACATCCCGCACGTGACGAGTGCCGCCGCTGTTGCGGCGACGTCGCAGAACACGGCGATCACCGAGGTCGATCCGACCGCCGCGTACCTGTCGGGAAACCTGGCGATCATGGCCGGCGAGGTCACGGTCTCGCAGGCGCTGCTCGACCGCGCCGGTCCCGGGTTCCAGTACGACGCGATGGTGTTCGACCAGTTGAACCGGGACTACGCGCCGAAGCTGGACGCGAACGTCCTGACCGCCGCCCTGGCCGGTGCGGGCACCGTCGCCTACACCGACTCGACCGGTTTCCACCTGAACATCGCGAACGGCACCGGCGGGTTCTACAGCAAGGTGTCGGGTGCGAAGTCGGCGATCCGCAAGGGCGCTGGCACGTTCCTGTCGCCGACGCACCTGTTCCTCGACCCGGCTCGGTGGGAGTTCATCTCCGGCTGGGGTGACGGGAACGCGCGGCCGGTCGTGGTGCCCGGCTACGCGGGCCCGTGGAACGCGGTGGCCGGCGGCAACGCCGACGGCGACCTCAGTGTCGACGGCCCGACTGGGTACCGGCTGAACGGCCTGCCGGTGTTCACCGACGCGAACATCCCCGTCCCGACCGTGGGCGCGGACCAGGCGATCGTCGGTGACCTGCGCGAGGTGTACGTGTTCGAGGGCACCCCGGTCACTCGGGCCGTACCGCAGACCCTGGCCAACCAGCTGTCGATCCTGCTGCAGCTGTACAGCTACACCACGACCATCGTCCGCTACCCGCTCGGGGTCCAGTCGGTCGTGGGCACGGGCATGTCGGCCATCAGTTTCTGATGACCGCTCGGAGTGCGGCGTGGGCCACCCCGTCCCGCGCCGCGCTCCATCCCGGGGTTGTCGTGGTCGCCTCACACCTACCCGGCGAAACCCCATTCACATCCTCTCGGTGGGTTGTTGTGCCGGTGGAGTGTGTGGGCGACCTCGACTACTCCCGCGGCCTAGCCGCCGCATGGAACGACCCGGCCGTGACCGTGGTCAACGTCGAACACGACGTCGAAGTGTCCGACGACCTGATCGCCGCCCTGGTCGATTGCCCGGAGCCGCTGTGCGCGTGGACGTACCCGCTGTACGCCGCGTCACGCGCGCACGGCACCGAACACGGCCCGATCTTCCCGTTCTGCGCCACCAACCCCGGACCGTGGGTCACCGAGGGCACCGAGTGGGTCGAGTGGGCGGCGCCCGGGTTCATCAAAGCCACCGCCGCCGCGCGGCGCGGTCCGTTCCCGGACAAGCACTGGCTCGGCGTCGAGCAGGCCACCAACTACCTCGTGACCGGCCGGTGGCATCTGCACTGGCCGGCAGTCGAGCACCACCATCGATAGGAGTCGCTGTGCCGACGTTGAACAACCCCACCGACCAAGACCTGTACAGCCCCGTGATCGGCGAGATCGTTCCCGCGTGCGGGTCGGTGGAGATCAGCGACAAGCAGGCCGAACAGGTCAACACCGTCTCCGGCGTGTGGGTTGTCACGTCGAGTCGAATCACGGCCAAGCGCGGCAGCAAGGTTGCCGAGCAGTCTGCGGCTCCGCCGATGGAGACCCGGTAACCCGTCGTGGCCTTCTCGACCCGCACCGTCACGCACGCCTTCACCAACGCTGACGGCACCCCCGCCTCAGGGTCGGTGACGTTCGCCCTGTCGAGGCGCATGACGAACTCCGGAACCACCGTCATGCCGTCCGAGGTCGTCGGGTCGCTCAACGCATCCGGGCAACTGTCGGTGGTGCTGACCGCGAACGACGACCCCGGCACCGTCCCCACCGACGCCCAATGGAACGTGACGTTCCGAATCCTCGGAACCGCCGTCGAACAGTTCTTCATCGTCGTCCCCACCGGAACCGGAACCGTCGACCTCGGGACGCTGCTGCCCGGAACCCCGCAGGTGGCGTGACATGACCTCGGCGAACCAGAACGCGCTCACCTCGCCGAACTGGCAGGACTTCCTCACCGTCAACGACGACGTACTGCCCTGGTTGCAGATGACCACGAGCGACATTCCGGCAGGGTCGTCGCTGGCCGGGAACATGCAACTGATCACGTCGATGGCCTGCGACTGGGTTCAGGACTACTTGGGTCGTCCCGTCGCCCCGACCACGTTCGACCGCCGGTTCGACGGCTGGTCCGGTTGGAACGGCGCATACCTCGAACTCCCCTACTACCCGGTCCTAGAGGTCACGTCGGTGATCGAGTACTGGGGCGTGTCCGGGCCGCACAACCTGGTCGAGTCGACACCGACCGCGCAGGTCGACGGCTGGCAATGCGAATACCTCACCGGCCGCCTGATCCGCGTGTTCCCCGGCAACGTGCAGAAGCCGTGGTTCCCCGGTTCACGGAACGTCGAGGTCGTGTGGGTCGCGGGCTACAACCCGGTCCCGCCGACCATCCGAACGGCGACGCTCGAACTGGTGGCGCACTGGTGGGCGAACACGCAGCAGCAGTCCGCGCTACGGCTGCCGGGTGAGACGGTTAGCGACGAGTTCGAACCCGCCGAGACGAGCGGCCCGTTCGCCGGCGTTCCGTTGAGGATCATTGATCTGCTGTCGCCGAAGTCGCAGATCGGGATCGGGTGAGACGCCGCCGTCACCGGCGGCATGTTCGGCACGTCCGGCATGTAAGACACCACCACAAGCATCTGCATCATCGGCGGCGTAGACGCCGCTCCGCCGTACACCATCACCGTCGTCGGCATCACTTGGCGCACAGGAGACACCGGCACGCCAAGCACGCGCGGCGTCACCACGCGCATCACCACCGGACGCATCACCACGGCAGGCGGCACCGCCGCAAGATCCGCCGCCACCACACGCGCCACCACCACACCCACCACCATCGCCGGACGCAGCACCATCATCGGCGGCACGCCCGGCACCACACCCACCATCACCGCCGTGCGACTGCGGCGCATCACCGGACGCTGCACGCAGCCCGGCACCACCTGACCGCGCACCGAAAAGCAGCGCGGGTGTCGATGCGGCTGCACAAACACAAGGCGAAGTTCAGCCGACGCTTCTAGGAGGACGGGTTGAGTCAGCTGACGTCCACTGTCCCCGGGGCGGTCGCGCAACTCGGCACCTACATGACCACCGTCGCCAACGCCAACCCGGCCCTGAACCCGGGCGTGTACGCGGGCGGCATCCCGATCAACAGTGTGCGGAACAACTTCCTGATGGTCGGGTCGTGGCCGGACGGCATCATCATTGCCCCCGAAACGTACCGGTGGGTCGCGGTTCCCGGCCTGGTGAAGATGCGCAGCGAGGAGTACGCGATCCAGGGATGCATCCGCTGCTATGGCGGGGCGTCCGGCACCGGCGCTGCGCTGTCGCGTCTGTCGGAAGCGTTCACGCTGCTGAACGGGCTGCATGACCAGATCGCTTCAGATCTCGGCGGTTCCGGGAACCTGTCGCCCTCCGGCTCGTGGGGTGATCTTGTCGTGACGATGGAGGAATCCGGCCCCATCGGCGGCAAAGGCTGGGGCGTTGTCCTCGGCTTCGAACTGCACGTGTTGAACGTCCAACTCAACGGCTAACCGCCGAACCGCCAACCCCTACCGCTCAACCCCTGAGGAGGGGTCTGCCGTCATGCCCGAAATCCGCAACCGCGCCAACCACGGCATCCACGTGGCGCGCCTCGGCCGCCACCTCGCCCCCGGCGAACAGGTCGAGGTCACCACCGCCGAGTTCGACGCCCTCCGCGGTCACCCGCTGCTCGAGCCAGTCAAGTCCGAACCGGCCCGCAAGGCCAAGAGCGAGAAGGAAGGTGAGCAGGAGTGACCGCACCCGGATCGGGCCTCGGCTCCAGCTTCGGCACCGGCATCGAAACCACCTACGGCACCCTCGCCACCATCGGCAAGTGGCTGGCTGTCGACTCGTGCGAGATCAAGCAAGCCCCCGTCTACTTCAAGGGCCAGGGACTGCGGGGCGGCACTCTGGTCCGTGAGGACGCGGAGACGGTGCGCACCAACCTCGATGCCGCCGGGTCGATCAAGACGAACTTCTACTACAACGGCATGGGCCGTCTCATCGGCTCCCTCATGGGCACGTTGAACATCACCCCGACGCAGCAGGGCGCGACCACCGCATACCAGCAGGTGCACGCGTTCGGCAATTCGTGGGGCCAGTCGCTGTCGATCCAGCAGGGCATCGTGGACGTGGCGCAGACGGTGCACTACTGGAACGCGCTCGGCGTGAAGGTGACGGACGGGCAGTTCGAGTGCTCGGCGGGTAACCCGCTGCTCGCGACCTTGACGGTGGATGCGCAGGACCGTTTCGAGGCCGCGTCCGGTACGGCGCCGACCGAGCCGGGCGGGTCGCCGTTCTTCGCGTGGCACCAGATGGTTGTGAAGGTCGGCGCGTTCGGCTCGGAGGCGAAGGTCGACGGGGTTTCGAAGTGGACCGGTTCGATCAAGCGGGCGCAGGCAGGCAAGCGGTTCAACGCCGGCAACGTCACCACCAACCCGTCCTCGCTGTATGCGGTGAAGGATCAGCCGGTCGACAACGGGTTCGCCGACATCACCGGCACCCTCGAAACCGAGTACTTGAACGACACGCTGTTCGAGAACTACTACCAGACCGACACGCCGTTCAGCCTGATCGTCTCCTACACGTCCGCGACTCTCGCAGGCACCGGCTACCCGTACAGCGTGACGTTCGCGTTCCCGCGCTGCCGGTTCCTCACCGGAGAAGACCCGGTGGTGTCCGGCCCCGACATTGTGAAACCGAGCATGGCTTACGAGGTGATGTTGGACGGCACCCACCCCGCCGCCACCATCACCATCGTCAACACGGACACGACCCTCTGATGGCGTCCACAGTCGCCCTCGCGTGGGACGGTGCCCGGTACGAATTGGACGTCGACTCGATCACCGCGCGCGAGTTCAAGCAGATCAAGACGCACACCGGCCTGAAGGCCGGGCAGTTCGTCAAGTCGCTGTCGTCGCTCGACGACATGGACGCCGAGGTTGCTGTCGCGCTGCTGTGGCTGTTCAAGACCCGCGCCGGCGAGCCGGCGGCGTTCGAAGACGACGTGCCCGTCCTCGCGATGCTCGGCGCTCTCACCTCCGTCAGCGAAGACGAGGACGAGGCCCCAAAAGCCGAGGACGGTACGTCGACCAGTACCTGATCGACCAGCGCAAACGGTTCGAGGAACGCGCTGAACGGTGCATGTGGGACCTCGCTAACGAGTACCTCGGCTGGTTCGCGGTCGAGTGCCACTACACCCCGGATCAGGTGTTCGACATGCCGTGGGTGCCGCTCGTCCGGCTCACGCTCGCGCTCGACGACATCGCGGAGCAGCGGAAGAAGCACGCCGACCAGTCGAAGCCCGGCAACTTCCGCCGAATGACCTAGCTAGGGGGTGCCGTATGTCGATGTTCCATGCGGACGCCTCTCAGCTTCGGCGGCTCGGTGCCGAGTTGCGGAAGACGCGGCCCGAGGTGCACCGGGCCGTGCGCCGCTCCGTGCTGGAGCAGGCGAAGAAGATCGCTGAGGACGCGAAGACCAAGGCGGACTGGTCGACCCGCATCCCCGGCACGATCCGCGCGTCGAGCTCGGGTGTCAACACGGCGGTGGTTCGTGCTGGCGGTCCGAGCGCGCCGCACGCCGCCGCCTACGAGCACGCCGGGGCGGAGGGCACGTTCCGGCACCCCGTCTACGGCCGTGGTGACGAGACGCGGGACCAGTGGACGTGGGTGTCCGAGCAGGCGCGCCCGTTCCTGCACCCGGCGCTGATGGACCGCTTCGAAGAGACCGTCACCGCGCTACGCGATGCCGTCGAGGTCGCCGTCTCCGACGTGATCGACAGGAAGGTGTGACCGGTGGCTGTCCGCGGCGGCGCACAGATCAAGATAACCGGCAACGTCACCGAAGCCCTCGCCGCGCTCGACCGGCTCGGCATCCGCGCTGCTGAGGTCGGCAAGGAAACCGAGTCGAAGCTCGGCGGGGCCGCGGAGAAGACCGGCGGACTGTTCGGGAAGCTCGGCAACCTCGGCGCATCGTTCGGTCTCCCGTTCTCCGAGTCCCTCTCGAAGATGGGTGAGAAGTTCAAGGACGTCGAAGGCCACGGCGCGTCGTTCGGTGCGAAGCTTGCCGAGGTCGGCAAGGTCGCCACGATGGCCGGGGTCGCCGGGTTCGGCGTCGTCGCTGCCGAGAGCATCAAGCTGGGTGAGAACTACCAGCAAGCCACGGCACAGATCGCCGCGTCGTCGGGTCAGACGATCCAGTCGGCGCAGGCCGTGGCGAACCAGTTTTTGAAGACCGGGTTCGCGTCCACGTTCAGTGCGCAGGAGATCGCGACCGCCTACGGCGGCGTCGCCGGCCAGTTGAAAGCCACCGAGGGGCACGCGCTGTCCGCGGGTGACGCGATGACGGTGATGCAGTCGTCGATGGATCTGGCGGAGGCGTCGGGGCAGTCGCTCGGCGGCACCACGCAGGCGCTGGCCGCGACGATGCAGGCTTACGGGTTGAAGACGAAGGACGCGTCGAAGGCCGCCGACCAGCTGTACAACATCAGCGTTTTGACGAATCAGCCGATCCTCGGGTTGGCGCAGGTGCTGGACAGGCTCAAAGGCCGGCTCGGCGCGCTCGCGCCGTCGCTGTCGGACGTGGGCACGCTGATGGCGTTCCCCAGCGTGGCGGCGCAGGGGTCGCGTGGCGCGATGGTGGTGAACACCGCGCTCACCACCTTGCTGGGTGGGTCGAAGAACGTCAGCAAGGAACTGAAGTCTCTCGGCGTCAGCATCTTCAACTCGTCGGGGAAGTTCATCGGCATGCGCGGCGTGATCGCGCAGTTGGAGCCGAAGTTGAAGGGCATGTCGGATCAGCAGCGGATGCTCGCGGAGAAGACCCTGTTCGGGTCCAGCGCGGCGCAGCTGATGGGCACGATCATCAGGGGCGGGGTCGCTGGGTATGACAAGGCCGCTGCGGCGGTGAACCGGCTCGGGTCGGCGCATGATGCGGCGGAGAAGCAGTCGAACACGCTCCACGGCCAGACGGAGAAGCTGAAAGCCGGGCTCGAGGACCTCGGGGTGCGGCTGGGTGAGTTCCTGATCCCGAAGTTGGAGAAGCTCGGCGAGATCGTGTCGAAGACGGTGGGCTGGTTCGAGAAGCACAAGGCCGCCGCGATTGCTCTCGCCGCCATCGTGGGTGGCGCGTTGACGGTCGCGTTCGGCGCCTGGGCCGCGTCGCTGTTTATGACGGGCGGTGCGCTGGCGCCGCTGATCGGCCCGCTTGGCCTGATCGTGGTCGCGGTCGCTGCTATCGGCGTGGCCGTGTACGAGCTGTACAACAACTGGTCCACGGTGTGGGACGGAATCAAGTCTGTAGCGCTGGCGGTGTGGAACGACGGGCTCAAACCCGTGTTCGACGCGATCAAGAACACCGTGGCGACCGTCGTCGGCTGGGTGAAA
>DASSEQ010000326.1:0-12915 GCA_035695245.1 Mycobacteriales bacterium
AGCGCAGGTTGAGCACCAACTCCCCGAGCGCCGCCAGCTCGCCGGGAATGGCCGCCCGCACGGTGAACCGTCGAAGTGCCCGCACGAGCGCGACCCTACCCACGCCCGCCGCCTTCTCCCCCGCTTCCCCGTGATCATGGCCGCCCTTTCCAACGATCATGACGAGACCAGGCGGGAGCGCGGCGTGTCGGCTTCACCTTTCGGTGGCTGCGTCATGATCGTTGCGGGCGATCGCTCGCGTGCACAACAGCCCGACCGGCAGTGTTGCCCACAAGTCGGGCGCGACATCGTCCGCGGGCCACTCGGTCCTCGCAGCCTGTGCACGTGGGTGAGCTCTGGAACAACCGCGATGGCCTACGAATGGCAGGGTGGACCAACACCGAGATCGACCACGCCCTGCGAGCGGGCCGGCTCGTTGCAGTGACACGAGACGCCCTCGTCCCCGCCGACGCGCTGCACGACATCAAAGTGCGATGTGGTGCGGCCCTCTCGACCCAGCGAGAGGACGCCGCCGGCAGTCATCGGAGCGCGGCGCTCTTGCACAGATGGCCCTGGGCGCCAGCTGCCTGGTCACTTGACCACCTGCCGGCTGACGTGACCGCAGCGCGCGACGACGTGACAAGGAGCAGCCGGAAAGGAGTCAACCGACGGCTGGCCGCGCTGCCGGACGAGGACGTCGTGCAGGTGGATGGCCTTCGCATTACGTCGCACGCACGGACAGCGGTCGACCTGGCCCGGACCGAAGACCGACTGCTTGCGGTTCAGCTGATGGACTGGCTCCTCACCAGGAAACTCTGCACGTACGCCGACTTCGCTGCCGTAACGGCACGGATGGTGCGGGTGCCCGGGGTGGCCAAGGCGCGTCGGGCAATCGCATTGGCGCGCCCTGGCGTTGATTCGCCCGCGGAGACTACCGTTCGCTTGCAAGCCGTCGACGCCGGCCTGGAGCACCCCGACACTTGTCTGCGAATCGAGGAGGACGGTCACCTGCTCGCCCGCGGAGATCTCGGGTATCGCAAGTGGCTGATCTGGATCGAGTACGACAGCTGGCAGTGGCACAAAGAGCGGGGCATATTTGCTTCGGACCGGGCTCGCGACCGCTGGCTGACGCGACGCGGTTGGGAGTGCATGCGGTTGACCGATGATGACGTGAGGTCACCGCGCAACTGGTTGACCCAGCTTGCCCAGGCTATTGCTGATGCACCTGATCGCATCATGGCGATGGACCCTCGGCGCTCGCCGGAAGTGGCAGAGGCGCAGGCGCTCCTCCGACGATCATGACGTGATCCGGCCGTCGTACGGCGTGTCGCGCGTTGCACCGACGGGCATCGTCATGATCGTCGCGGGACGGGGCCGGGCGGAGGGTGGGGCTTTCGGCAGTGGGGAGCGTGGGTAGGTTCGGCCTCGATGATCGGACGGATTCCCATCACGGACCTGCGACCGCTCGTCGATTGTGGCCGGTGGCCTGCCAAGGCTGCCGTCGGCGAGACCGTGCCGGTGAGCGCGACGGTGTTTCGCGAGGGCCACGACCTGGTAGCCGCGAACGTCGTGGCGATCGACCCCGACGGCAAGACGCGGCCGTTCAACCGGATGCGCAAGCTCCCGGACATCGGGCGCACCGATCGGTGGGAGACCGAGCTCGTCGTCGATCGCGAGGGCCTCTGGACCTATCGCGTCGAGGCATGGAGTGACCCCATCGGCACGTGGCGTCACGATGCCGAGATCAAGATCCCGCTCGAGCAGGACGTCGAGCTCGTCTGCGAGACCGGCGCCCGCTTGTTCGAACGCGCCGCCGAAAACGCGCCCAAGCCCAGCCGCGCCGCGATCCTGAAGGCGGTCGAAGCGTTACGCGACGCCGACCGGAGCCCGCACGACCGGATCGGGCCGGCCCTCGACCCCGACATCGTCGCGGTCGTCGATGCCCATCCGGTTCGCGAGCTCGTCACGAAGAGCGAGGACCTTCAGCTGCTGGTCGAGCGCGAACGTGCTCGCTTCTCGTCGTGGTACGAGCTCTTCCCGCGCTCGGAGGGCGCGAGCCTGGACCCGCCTCGGTCCGGAACCCTTCGTACGGCGGCCGCCCGCCTTCCCGCCGTCGCCGCGATGGGCTTCGACGTCGTCTACCTTCCGCCGATCCACCCCATCGGGACCGCGTTTCGCAAGGGCCGCAACAACACGTTGACTCCCGAGTCGGGCGACCCGGGCAGTCCGTGGGCCATCGGCGCCGCCGCGGGCGGTCACGACGCGATCCACCCTGACCTCGGCACCCTCGACGACTTCGACGCTTTCGTCGCCGCGGCCAAGGACAGCAACCTCGAAGTCGCTCTGGATCTCGCGCTGCAGTGCTCGCCGGATCACCCCTGGGTCAAAGCACATCCGGAATGGTTCAACGTGCGCGTGGACGGCAGCATCGCCTACGCGGAGAACCCGCCGAAGAAATACCAGGACATCTACCCGATCAACTTCGACAAGGACCCTGACGGTCTCAAGCGTGAGGTCAAGCGCGTCGTCGACCACTGGATCGACCACGGCGTCACGATCTTCCGCGTCGACAACCCGCACACCAAGCCGGTGTGGTTCTGGGAGTGGCTGATCGGCGAGACCCGCAAGACGCGCCCGGACATCATCTGGCTGGCCGAGGCGTTCACCAAGCCACCGATGATGGCGATGCTCGCCAAGGTCGGGTTCACGCAGTCCTACACCTACTTCACCTGGCGCAACGAGCGCTGGGAGCTCGAGGAATACCTCACCGAGCTCAGCCAGGAGACGGTCGACTTCCTGCGACCCAACTTCTTCGTCAACACGCCGGACATCCTGCACGCCTACCTGCAGTACGGCGGGCCGCCGGCCTTCAAGATCCGCGCGGCGCTTGCCGCCACGATGTCGCCGAGCTGGGGCGTCTACTCCGGTTACGAGCTCTACGAGCACGTCGCCGTGCGACCCGGCAGTGAGGAATACCTCGACAGCGAGAAGTACCAATACCGGCCACGCGACTGGAAGGCCGCGGAGAGCCAAGGCAAGTCGCTGGCGCCGTACCTCACCCGGCTCAACGAGATCCGACGGCAGCACCCCGCACTCGCGGAGCTGCGCAACCTGCGGTGGCACTACCCGGACAACGACCAGATCCTGGCGTTCTCGAAGCGCTCCGCCGCTGACGGGCGCGACGACTGCGTCATCGTCGTCGTCAACCTGGATCCGCATGCGGTGCGCGAGACAACAGTGCACCTCGACGTGCAGGCGCTCGGCCTCGAGCCGGGCGACAGCTTCGAGGTGCACGACGAGATCAGCGATGCGACCTGGACGTGGGGAGAGCACAACTACGTGCGACTCGACCCGTTCTTCGAGCCCGCGCACGTCCTGTCCGTACGACGGACGAGCCAGTGACCGCCCCACCGCGCGTCGAGGTCGTCGACGGCATCGAGCAACCTCGAGATCCGCTCTGGTACAAACGCGCCGTCTTCTACGAGGTGCTGATTCGCGGTTTCCGGGACGTCAACGGGGATGGCACCGGGGACATCCGCGGCCTCACCGAGAAGCTGGACTACCTGCAGTGGCTCGGTGTCGACTGCATCTGGCTGTTGCCGATCTACCAGTCGCCGCTGCGCGACGGCGGCTACGACATCAGCGACTTCCTGACCATCCTCTCCGAGTTCGGCGATCTCGGCGATTTCGTCGAGCTGATCGATGCGTCGCACAAGCGGGGCATGCGCGTCATCGCCGACCTGGTCATGAACCACACCAGTGACCAGCACCCCTGGTTCCAGGCGAGCCGTTCCGAGCCGGACGGGCCCTTCGGCGACTTCTACGTGTGGTCCGACAGCGATGAGGTCTACAAGGAAGCGCGCATCATCTTCGTCGACACCGAGTCGTCCAACTGGACCTGGGATCCCATTCGCCAGCAGTACTACTGGCACCGCTTCTTCGCCCACCAGCCGGATCTCAACTACGAGAACCCCGCGGTGCAGGACGCCATGCTCGAGGTGCTGCGCTTCTGGATGGACCTCGGCATCGACGGCTTCCGCCTCGACGCGATCCCCTACCTCTTCGAAGAAGAGGGGACCAACTGCGAGAACCTCCCGCGCACGCACGAGTTCCTCAAGCGTCTGCGAAAGGAGGTTGACGAGCTCTATCCCGACAAGGTGCTGCTCGCCGAGGCCAACCAGTGGCCGGAGGACGTCGTCGAGTACTTCGGCTCCGGCGACGAGTGCCACATGGCTTTCCACTTCCCGGTGATGCCGCGCATCTTCATGGCCGTACGACGCGAGCAACGCTTCCCGATCTCGGAGATCCTCGCGACGACGCCGGCGATCCCGGACAACTGCCAGTGGGGAATCTTCCTTCGCAACCACGACGAGCTGACGCTCGAGATGGTCACCGATGAAGAGCGCGACTACATGTACAGCGAGTACGCCCGCGATCCGCGGATGAAGGCCAACATCGGGATCCGTCGAAGGTTGGCTCCGTTGCTGGACAACGACCGCAACCAGATGGAGCTCTTCACCGGCCTGCTGTTGTCGCTGCCGGGGTCGCCGGTGCTCTACTACGGCGACGAGATCGGCATGGGCGACAACATCTACCTCGGTGACCGCGACGGCGTGCGAACGCCGATGCAGTGGACACCCGACCGCAACGCCGGCTTCAGCCAAGCCGATCCGCAGCGGCTCTACTTGCCGGTCATCATGGACCCGCTCTACGGCTACCAGGTGATCAACGTCGAGTCGCAGATGCGCTCCTCGACATCGCTGCTCCAGTGGACGCGCCGGATGATCGAGACGCGCAAGCGCCACCCCACCTTCGGCATGGGCAGCTACGAAGAGCTGTCGGCCTCCAACCCGAGCGTGCTCGCGTTCGTCCGCGAGTTCGGTGACGACATCGTGCTCTGCGTCAACAACCTCTCCCGGTTCGCCCAACCGGTCGAGCTCGACCTGCGGCGGTTCGAGGAACGCACGCCGGTCGAGCTGCTGGGCGGCGTGCACTTCCCGCGGATCGGCGAGCTGCCCTACATGCTCACCATTCCCGGCCACGGCTTCTACTGGTTCCAACTCGCGATGGTGGAGACGTGATGGCGTCGACCGGGTCCGGCCTGCTGCCCGACTGGCTGCCGCAACAGCGGTGGTTCGGCGCCAAGGGTCGGCTCATCAACGACATCCGGATCAACAGCGACCGCCGACTCGTCGACGGTGACCCGGCACTGCGCCACCTGCTCGTGCAGATCAGCTACGAACCCGACGGCAGCAGCAGCAACGTCGACACTTATCAGCTGCTGGTCGGTCAGCGCGCGGAGATTCCGGAACGCCTGGCGCATGCAGTGATCGGCGCCAGTGGTGACACCGTGCTGTACGACGCCGCCCACGACGCCCAGCTCACGCACGTGCTGCTGCAGATGCTCGCGGCAGGTGACGACGAGCAGGGCTTGCGGTTCAAGCACCTGCCCGGCACCGAGCTCGACACCGACCTGACGAGCATCGTCATGGGAGCGGAACAGTCCAACACCTCGCTGGTCTTCGGCGAGGCCTACATCCTCAAGCTGTTCCGCAAGGTGGCGCCAGGTCTGAATCCGGACCTGGAGATAACCCGGGCGCTCGCCGAAGCCGGCGCGAGCTCGGTCGTGCCGCCACTGGGCTGGTTGGAGACGGACGACGTCGCGACCGGCACGACCCTCGGCATGCTGCAGCCGTTCTTGCGCGGCGCGAGTGAAGGCTGGCAGCTCGCCGTCGCGAGTGTGCGCGATCTATATGCGGAAGCCGACCTGCATGCCGACGAGGTCGGTGGCGACTTCGCCGGCGAGTCAGAGCGGCTCGGTGCCGTGACCGCCGAGGTGCACGCCTTGCTGGCACAAGCGCTTCCGTCGCGCCTGTCCGACCCGTCCGAAAACGCAGCGACCGCCAAGCAGATGCACGAACGCCTCGATGCGGCGCTTCTCGTCGTACCTGAGCTGGCGCCGTTCGCCGAGGCGATGCGCGCCGCCTACGACGCCCTGGCCGAGCTGCCGAGCGGCGTTCCCGTGCAACGGATCCACGGCGACTTCCATCTTGGTCAGGCGCTCCGCGTCGAGGGCGGTTGGAAGATCATCGACTTCGAAGGCGAACCGGCGCGTCCGCTCGAGGAGCGAACGGCGCTGATGAGCCCGCTGCGTGACGTTGCTGGCATGCTGCGCTCGTTCGACTACGCCGCGCGGCATCTGCTCGCCGAGCAGCCTCATAGCAACGCACTTGAGTATCGAGCCGGGGAGTGGGCAGAACGCAACCGAGACGCCTTTTGTGACGGCTATGCGCGTGCCTGCGGGCACGACCCCCGCGAAGACACGGTGCTGTTGCGAGCGATGGAGCTCGACAAGGCCGTCTATGAAGTCGTCTATGAAGCGCGTAACCGACCGACCTGGCTTCCGATCCCGCTTGGATCCATCGAGCGGTTGGGTAGGGGAACCGCATGAGCGAAAAGCCGGCCCGTAAGAAAGCGACCGAGAAGGCGCCCGCTGCGGCGACGCCCGCTCCGCGTCCGGTCAGCAACGAGGAGCTGGACCGCCTCGCCGGCGGTGCGCACCACGACCCGCACTCGATCCTCGGCGCGCACCCGCATGCGGGCCGCGTCACGGTGCGCGCGCTGCGTCCCGGCGCGGCGACCGTCACGATTGCGATCGATGATGATCGGCACGAGATGCACCACGAACGCGGCGGCGTGTGGGTGGCACTGCTGGAGCGCTCGGACGTGCCGGACTATCGACTGCTCGTCGACTACGGCGACAAGTTCGAGCACCGGCAGGACGACCCCTACCGCTATCTTCCGACCCTCGGCGAGATGGATTTGCACCTGATCGGTGAGGGCCGCCACGAAGATCTCTGGAAGGTGTTGGGCGCGCACACGCGCAGCTACGACTCGCCCAGCGGTGCGGTCAACGGCACATCCTTCGCAGTGTGGGCTCCATCCGCGCGCGGTGTGCGCGTGAGCGGTGACTTCAACGGTTGGAACTCGGTCGCCTATCCGATGCGGACGCTCGGCTCGAGCGGCGTCTGGGAGGTCTTCATCCCCGGCGTCGGCAACGGCACCAAGTACAAGTACGACGTGCTCGGCGCCGACGGCGTGTGGCGGCAGAAAGCCGACCCGATGGCACAACACACCGAGCATCCGCCGGCCACCGCGTCCGTGGTCTACACCAGCGACTACGACTGGGCCGACGCCGAGTGGTGCCGCGAACGTGCGCAGAAAGACTGGTACAAGTCCCCGGTCGCCGTCTACGAGGTGCACCTCGGCTCGTGGCGGCAGGGCCTGTCGTACAAAGAACTGGCCGAGCAGCTCACGGAGTATGTCGTCGAGAGCGGCTTCACCCACGTCGAGTTCCTGCCGGTCATGGAGCACCCGTTCGGCGGTTCGTGGGGCTACCAGGTCACGTCCTACTACGCGCCGACGTCACGATTCGGTTCGCCGGACGAGTTCCGCTACCTCGTCGACCGGCTGCACCAAGCCGGCATCGGCGTCATCGTCGACTGGGTGCCTGCGCACTTCCCCAAAGACGAGTTCGCGCTGGCCCGCTTCGACGGCACCGCGCTCTACGAGCACGCCGACCCACGCATGGGCGAGCATCCGGACTGGGGCACGCTCGTGTTCAACTTCGGCCGCCGCGAGGTGCGCAACTTCCTCGTCGCCAATGCGTGCTACTGGCTCGAGGAGTTCCACATCGACGGACTCCGCGTCGATGCGGTCGCTTCGATGCTCTACCTGGACTACTCGCGCAAGGAAGGCGAGTGGGTGCCGAACCAGTTCGGCGGCCGAGAGAACCTCGACGCGATCGAGTTCCTCAAGGAGATGAACGCCACCGCCTACAAACGGGTGCCCGGCTGCATCACCGTCGCCGAGGAGTCCACCGCCTGGCCGGCCGTTTCCCGACCGACCTACCTCGGCGGGCTGGGCTTCGGCTTCAAATGGAACATGGGCTGGATGCACGACACGTTGGAGTACGTGTCAAAGCCACCGATCTACCGGCAATGGCACCACCACCAAATGACGTTCTCCCTCGTCTATGCGTTCAGCGAGAACTTCGTCCTTCCGCTCTCGCACGACGAGGTCGTGCACGGCAAAGGTTCGCTGCTCGGCAAGATGCCCGGCGACCGCTGGCAGCAGCTGGCCAACTTGCGGGCGCTCTATGCCTTCATGTGGGCACATCCGGGCAAGCAGCTCCTCTTCATGGGCAGCGAGTTCGGCCAGGAGTCGGAATGGTCCGAAGCGCGTTCACTGGACTGGTGGCTGCTGGACCTGCCCGACCACCACGGCGTCTGGCAGCTGATCCGGGACATGAACCATGTCTACAAAGAGCACCCGGCGCTCTGGACCTGCGACGTCGAGGGTTCCGGCTTCCAATGGATCGACGCCAACAACGCCGAGGGCAACGTCTTCTCGTTCCTTCGCTGGGCCGATGACGGGTCCGCGGTTGCCTGCGTCGCCAACTTCGCCGGCACGCCGCACGAGGGCTACCGCGTCGGCCTCCCGTTCGCGGGGCAGTGGCGCGAGGTGCTCAACACCGACGCCGACATCTATGCCGGCAGCGGTGTCGGCAACATGGGCGCCGTCGAGGCGGTCGAGGACGCCTGGCACGGCCAGCCCGCCGGCGCGACGTTGCGCGTGCCGCCGTCGGGCGTCTTGTGGCTCGCATCACCAGCACGTCCATAGCGACCTGTCGGGCCGCGGTGGCAAACTCGCCGCGTGCACGCCCTGACACGACTGCGAAAGCGGCAGGAGTGGCAGTTCTTCGCCGCCCTCACCAAGGCGGATGGCCGGATGGGCGCGCTCTGGTGGACGCTGCTCGCGCTCCGCGGAGTGCTGCCGGCAGTCTTTGCGATTGCGACCGGTGTCGTCGTCAGCGAGGTGCAGCAGCACCGCTCGGCTGCGGTCGGCGTGACCATCGCCGGCATCGTCTTCGTCGCGCTGCAGATCCTTGCGCCGCTGCACCAGGCGGTCAGCCAGAACCTCGGTAGCCGCGTCGCGGCCTGGTTGTTCGATCGGCTCACCGCGGCATGCATCGCGCCACCTGGCATCGCCCATCTTGAGGACCCGACGCTGGCCGGAGACTTGACCGTCGCCCGCGAGTTCGACGCGGGGATGACGGGGCCGCCGATGCGGCTCAACGTCGAGTTCATCGCCACCGGGTTGCTCGATGTCATCAGTGGCGTTGCGTCGGCAGTGATCCTGTTCGCCTATCACTGGTGGGCGCCGCTTCCGCTGATCGCGGGTTGGGGCTGCACGCACTGGCTGCTCCGCGAGTCATCGGTATGGCGGGACCGCAACACCGACGAGGTCCGGGCCGCACAGCGAGTCGCCGACTACGACTACCGCCTCGCGGTCGACCCGCCGGCGGCGAAGGAACTGCGGTTGTTCGGCTTGGTCGGCTGGACCATCGACCGGTTCATCGAGCGCCGCCGACGGCTCTTCGAGCTGCAATACCGGGCCACCCGGCTGCGCGAGCGATCCGTGCTGCTGTGTTTGCTGTTGGTCGTCATCGGCAACGCCGCAGTGCTTATCCCGCTGGCCTACGACGGCACGCACGGTCATCTCACGCTGGCCCGCCTTGTCGTGTTCGCACAGGGCGCCGTGGGCGCAAGCCTCATCGCTTTCGGTGGGCTCAACTGGGCACTCGACGGCGCGTCCGCCCCGGTCGCCGCCGTACTCAAGCTGGAACAGGCGATGGCGCCGACCGGTGCTCTGGACTCCGCCGGAGCGCAATCAGCGCATGGCGCCCCTGCGGACATGATCCGGCTACGCGGCGTGCGTTTCGCCTACCCGCACGCGCCGCAACAGGTCCTCGACGGGGTCGATCTCGACATCCCGGCCGGGTCGTCGCTCGCCGTCGTCGGCGTCAACGGGGCGGGCAAGACGACGCTCGCCAAGCTGCTCTGCCGGCTCTATGACCCAACCGATGGAGAGATCGAGGTCGACGGCATTGACCTCCGTCACCTGGACGTGCAGCAGTGGCGCCGACAGGTCGCTGTTGTCTTCCAGGACTTCATCCGCTTCGAGCTGTCGTTGCGCGACAACGTCGCCCCGCGGGGGGCGGCGGACATCGACATCCGCGCCGCGCTCGTCGCCGCGGGCGCCGACGATCTCGCCGACCTCGACACGCCTCTGTCGAAGGGCTACGCCGGCGGCACTGATCTCTCCGGAGGTCAGTGGCAGCGGGTGGCCCTGGCTCGGGCACTTTGCGCCGTGCGCACCGGCGCGCGACTCGTGCTCCTCGACGAACCGACGGCCCAGCTCGACGTCCGCGGCGAAGCGGCCATCTTCGAGCGGCTGCTCGAGGAGACTCGCGGCGTCACAACGGTGCTCGTCTCGCACCGGTTCTCGACCGTACGTCGCGCCGATCGCATCTGCGTGCTCGAGCACGGCAAAGTCGTCGAGCTCGGAACTCATGACGCGCTCATGCAGCTGGGCGGCCGCTACCGCACGATGTTCGAGCTTCAGGCTCGCCGCTTCCAGGCAACGCAGGACGAGGAAGGACGGCTCTATGACGTCCTCACCTGACGCCGAGGAGATGCCGCGCGGTCTTCCCGCGATGTGGCGCCTGTGCAAGCTCGGCTACCAGCACGAACCATGGCTGCTGCTGGTGGCGTTCGTCCTCTCGTTGCTGTCGGCCGTGCCGGATGTGCTGCTCGCCCTCTGGCTGGCGTTGCTCGGCAACGCGGTCATCCATCACCACACGACCTCGGCGATGGTCTATGCGTTGGCGCTCGGCGCGTCTGCGACCGCCACGTGGTTGCTGCGGACGCTCGACACGCGCATGCAGCGACGGTTCCGCGACAAGGTGACTATTGCGCTCGAATCACACGTGGCCCGACTGCAGGCATCGATTCCGACGATCGCTCATCAAGAGCGGGGCGACTACCTCGACCGGCTGTCGGTGCTGCGCGACCAGGTGTTCGTGCTCGACCACATGTACATGTCCGTCTTCGCGACCGCCGGCTGGATCCTGCGGCTCGCCCTGACGATCGGGCTGCTCGGTTCGATCTCGCCAGCACTCCTGCTGCTCGCATTCTTTGCGTTGCCGACAGTCGCGACGTCGTCTTGGCGTCCGGCGGTCGAACGCACCGTGCAGGAGCGGGTCGCTCCACACGATCGGTTGTCGCGACACCTGTTCGTTCTTGCGACATCGGCCGCACCGGGCAAGGAGGTGCGGCTCACCGGCATCGGCGGCGACCTGGCACGACGCCGGCGGGCCGAGTGGGAGCGCTATTACGCGCCGATGGCCCGCACCCGCTGGTCGACCGCCTGGTGGCACAGCGCCGCCTGGGCGGTGTTCGGCGCCGCCTATGTCGTTGCGATCGTTTCGGTGTTGCATCGGTCGGTCGCCGCGGTGTTGCTGGTCCTGGCCGCGGGCGCGCGACTTTCGGCGTACGTCGGAGGCGCTGTCGGTGAGATCGGCTTCCTTCGCGGCATCTGGCTCGACGGGTCCAAGCGACTCGTCTGGCTGGAGCGCTACGCCGAAGCGACGCGCGCGCTCGCCGATCAGCCACCGCCGTCGCGGCTCGTGACCGGGATCCGTCTCGACGGCGTCAGCTTCACTTATCCGGGAAGCAGCCGGCCCGCCATCGAGGACGTGACGCTCGACCTCCCTGCCGGCGCAGTGGTTGCGATCGTCGGCGAGAACGGCGCCGGCAAGTCGACGCTCGTGAAGCTGCTCGCCAAGATGTACGAGCCGACCGCGGGTGCGATCGCGATCGACGGAATCCCGCTGTCGCGCATCGATGCCGAGCAGTGGCGCAGCCGGGTGGCGGGCGCGTTCCAGGACTTCTTCCGTTTCGAGTTCGTCGCCCGCCAATCCGTCGGCGTCGGCGACCTGCCGCGCTCCGATGACGAGCCGTCCGTCGTCGGCGCCGTGGAGCGGGCCGGAGCCGAGGACGTCGTACGCCGTCTCGTCGCCGGCCTCGACACGCAGTTGGGTGCGACGTGGCCGGAGGGCGTTGACGTCAGCTTCGGTCAGTGGCAGAAGCTGGCGCTCGCGCGCGGCTTCATGCGGGACGAGCCGTTGCTGCTCGTGCTCGACGAACCGACCGCGGCCCTCGACGCCGAGACCGAGCACGCGCTCTTCGAGCGCTATGCCGCCGCCATGCGTGTTCACGGCGACAGCGGCCGGATCACCATCCTGGTGTCGCACCGCTTCAGCACGGTCCGGATGGCGGACATGATCGTCGTCATGGATGGCGCGCACGTGGTCGAAGTGGGCTCGCACCAGGAGCTGATGTCACGCCGTGGGGCATATGCGGAGCTCTACGACATCCAGGCCTCGTCGTACGCCTGAGGAATCTTCGCTCGCGTGGCAGGCTGCGTGCCGTGACGACGATGCAGCTGTGTGGCGGGTCGTTGCCGGTCGAGGACCCGGAGCGGCTTCTGGCCGACTACGTCAACCCGACGTACGGCTACGCCTGGCCGGCCTACGACACGCTCGAGACCAACGGCAGTGCGCGGCTGGTGACTGCTGATCTGCTCGCGCCGACGTTGCTGGAAGCCCACATCGACTCGTCGCGGTTCGGCGTCTTGGTCGAGATGCTGCCGCAGCTTGCCGCAGTCGGCGACCTGCCGCCGAGGTCGCTGGCTGAAGCGAACGATGACGACATTCGTGCCGTGGCCCAGCTCTTTGCGATTCTCGACACCGATCGGTATCGGCGCCGCGGCGTGCGCGGCACGGTCGTGTCCAAGGTGCTGCATCGCAAGCGGCCCGATCTCGTGCCGCTCTACGACTCTCGGATCGACGCGGGCTACCGCGCCAGCGGCGGGATCCCGCACGACCCGCACCGGCACTGGGTCGACTTCATGGACCTGCTGTGCCGGCTGATGCGCGAGGACCTGCAGCGCGAGGAGAAGCGGTTCAGCGAACTCGTCGACTACGCCGCCGGCCTCGACGCCCGCCTCACCGAGCTGCGGATCCTGGACATC
>DASSEQ010000327.1:0-3010 GCA_035695245.1 Mycobacteriales bacterium
CGCGCCAGTGCCGCACGTGTCTCCGGCAACTCCATGTACTCGCGGTACGCCTCGGCATCCTCGCGCGAATCGAACTCCATCACGACTTCGACCTCGTTCGGATCAGCCGCCGACCGCGTCAGCCGGTGCCCGACGACCTTCCCACGCATCCGGGCGTCGAGCCTCTCGTCCCAGACGGCCTTCCACGCATCGAAGTCGGCTACGCGATGACGGAGTGCGAGCGCGAATGGCATGGCCGGAGAGTATGCACGCGTTTACCCGGTCTGGTTCCTCCCACTCACTCCGCTGGTCGACGGAACTGTGGCAGACCGACGAGGAGCCGCCCGAAAGGGCGGCTCCTCGTCTCGGCGCTATGTCGTTGCGCGTTACGGGATTGCGATCTTGGCCGTGTACAGATCGAATTGGTGAAGCGTCCCGTCCGGGTTCGTACCGGTGCTGTTCGAGTTGTCGGACCACGCCGGCCAGAACGTGCCTCCGACGAACGCGGCGTGCGTGTAGTCGCCGACGTCGAAACCGCTGTTCGCGTCGACGGCGTTCGACGTCCCGCGGCTGACCTGGAAGTTCCGCGCGAACGACATGCCGCCGTCGGTCGAGTACGTCGCCCAGATCTGGAAGTCGTCGTTGGGAACGCCGTTGGTGTCGCCGCTCCCGCCGGTCCCTAGATCGTTCCGGGTGTCGTACCACGAGAGCGCCAGGTTGCCGGTCGCCTGGTCGAGCGCGATCGAAGGGTCGTATTGGCTGTTGGCGGTCTGGTCGTCGTTCACCTTGACGGCGGGCGACCAGGTCGCTCCGTTGTCATCGGAGTGCTGGAGCATGATGTCGGTGTTATCGGTCTCGCCCGGCGTCTCCTGCGTCCAGACGAGGTACGCGCGACCGTTGTGGGGGCCGCCGCTGCGGTCCCAGGCGAGATTCGCCTCGTCGTCGATCGAGCGGTCCGGCTGCGCCGGGATGAAGTCGAAGCCGCCCACGTGCGAATGCGCGACGAGGGTCGCCGTGAATCCCGCGGGGCCCAGGCCGTCCGGGTCGACGGCGGTGTAGATGTCCGAGCCGCCCTGGCCGTTCGTCGCCTTCTGGTAGGTCAGCATCACCTGTCCTCCCGGGCCGACGGACGTGTCGCCGTAGTCGCCGTTTCCGCCCGGACTGGGGACGGACTCGGGCGCGCTGAAGCTGCCGAACTGCCCCAGGCCTGTGACCGGCGCCCCGAACGCTTCGATCTGGCTACCGGGCGACGCCGTGAAGCTGACCCAGACGCTGTTCGGCCCGGCCGAGATCGACGGCTGGTCGCCGAACTTCGTTTGGAGATCGTCCACCTTCGTGAACGAGTTGCCGCCGTCGGTGGACAGCGCGACGAGGACGTCACCGTTCGTGTCGATGAGGTACGTCATCCAGAGGTTGCCGAACCGGTCCCAAGCGAGCTGCTGGTCGCAGCAGATCGCGCCGAGCGGATCGCTCGCGGTCCCGATGACGCGGTGCGTCCATGTGCGCCCGGCGTTGGAGGTGACGTTGACCGAGAGGCCGGCGGGAATGCCCGGCAGCGTCGACATCGTCACGACGTCGGCCGGGTTCGTCGGATTGACCGCGATCGCATCCTCGGCTTCGTTTCCCGGCATGACGCTCGAATCGAAATTCGTCGGAATCGACGTGGTGGCAGCTCCCGCGAGCGTGGCCATCGCGAGCACAGCCGCAAGTGCGACAACGACCGCGAACGACGCGGTCGACAACCGGCTTTGCATCTCTCTCCCTTTCCTCGACCCTGTAGGGTCGCGATCATCCCGCAAACAGCGACCTTCTGCAACCGACGCTGTGGCCTTCAGCGCCGGTGGACGTGCTCGCAATCGCGGACGGTGTCCCCGGCATGGATGTACGCGGTGTCGTTGCCCGGCCCGCAGCCGATCTTGTTGTGGCCCGGTCCTCCGTAGATCGTGTCGTTCCCGGGGCCGCCGGAGAGGATGTCGTTGCCCGGCCCGCCGTACACGACGTCGTTGCCGGGGCCGGCGCCGATCGCGTCGTTGCCGGGCCCGCCGTAGACGATGTCGTCCCCGGCGCCCGTGTAGATGTTGTCGTTGCCGCCGTGCCCGTCGACGATGTCGGCATACGGCGTCGTGTGGATCAGGTCCGCGCCAGCGGTTCCGTCGAAGCGGCATTGATTCGAGCGTCGTACCGCCTTTGCCGGAGTCGACGCACCGACGACGTAGATGCCTGCGCGCTTGCAGTCGCGTGTCGAGGCGATTGCGAGCATCGCGCCGCTCGGCGACCAGCGTGCGGGCGAGTCGGCGACGACGGAGCCGATCAGCTGCTGCGCCGCGCCGCCGGGGTCGCCGACGTACAACGCGTACGTTCCCGTCCGGTCGCTGAGGAACGCGAGACGGCTTTCGGTCGGGCTCCACTGCGGGAACCGATCGTTCGCGCCGTCGTTCAGCACCGCGTGGGCGCCGCTCCCGTCCGGCGCGACCACCCAGATCGCCCAGCGTCCGCCGGCGCTGCTTTCGAACGCGAGCAACGATCCGTCGTGCGACCAGCTCGGGTTGACGTTGTCGCCGCCGCTCTCGAAAGCGACCTGCGGCGCGGCCGAGCCGTCGACGGGCACGACGAGGAGCTGCGAGCCGGCCGCGCTCCTCGTTGCGATTGCGATCGAGCCGCCGTCCGGCGACCACACCGGTCCCGTCACGTCTGCCGCCGGCGGCGTGATTCCGCTTGCCAGAGGTCGGATGTCGGCCCCGCTCGCAGCCGCGACGTCGAGCACATCCCCTTGCAGGAACGCGATCTGCGCTCCGTCCGGGGACCACGTCGCGTCGACGCCCGGAACACTGCTGATGTTCCGGTCCGATCCATCTCGAACACTCGTGGCCGACCCTGTCTCGACGAGCAGATCGCCGCTGCCGGGCCGAAAGCCGCGCGCACGCCCTGCGCCGATGATGTCGACCTCGCCGCCGCGGACCGCCGGCGTGAAGAACACGTCACTGCTGTCGATGCCGGGCGCCTGCCGCTGGAAGGCGATCATCGTTCCCTG
>DASSEQ010000328.1:0-3911 GCA_035695245.1 Mycobacteriales bacterium
TAGAGCCACACCATGACCGCGATCGTCACGACGAAGTGCAACGTCGCGTAGTAGTAGTTGCAGACGTAGGCGATCGCATGAGTGCGGGCGACGAAGGCGTTGACGCTCCGCTCGATGTTGATGTGCAGATCGCTTTCGACCCGAAGCAGGTCCTTCGCCCTGCGGAACGCCGCCTGCTCCTGGTCGGGGACGGCATTGCGCACCAAGGAGTAGAGCTCGTAGCAGATCAGGACGAATCCGAGCTCTTGCCACCACCGCGGTGGCCGGGCGGCGCGGATTCGAGCCGGGAGCAGGGCGCGGACACGGCGCGGCGACTCCTCTGCCCGAGGCAGCGTTTGGGTCGCCGTCATGGTGAGCTTCCTCCCCCTACCGCGCCAGTTTCCCAGACCGCATGCCTGCTGCAACGCCGAATGGAGCAGGAATCCTCCCCGACTTGGCGAAGTTTCGGCCCGAACTGTGCCGAATTTCAGGGCCGAAAGCGAAGGCCGCGGATCCGGGGGCCAGGGAGGCTCGATGTCGTCTCGCCGTCTCATGCACGTCACCGCTGGTGCGGGCCTGCTGGCCTTGGCCGTCGCCGCGGCTCCTTCTTACGGCGCTTCGGCGAAAGGGTTGAGCTTCGGCAAGCCCGTCCTCGTGGACCAGCAGCTGGCCGGCGGCGAGCCCACGATCTACTGGGATCCGCGCCACCAGGACTTCATCTACACCTCACACGAGGGCACCACGCACACCTACCGCGACGGCCTCGGCGCGGCGGGGGAGACGGTCAACTGGGGTGCCAACTATCGCAACCAGGTCAACATCTGGACGTCCAAGGACGGCGTCCACTGGTCGGCGGTCAACCTGGACGGCACCGGATTCGAAGCCAACCCCAACAACAACACCGGCTTCTCCGACCCTGACCTGACCCAGGACGCCGGCGGCCGGGTCTACGACACGGGCATCGACCTCGCCAACGACGCGCTGTTCTCCTCGCCCGACGGTGGCCGCACGTGGGACCGCGGCACGATCAACTGCCACGAGGGCGACCGGCCGTGGCTCGCTGCCGGGCCGAAGGACACGGTCTGGCTCGCCACCGACCCGGTCGAGACCGACCACTCCATCTACATCTCCACCGATGGTGGCTCGTCCTGCAACCAGACCGGCATCGCCGACCCGGGCGGCTACGGCAAGCTCTTCTACGACACCGCCCCCAACAAGGCGCTGCGCGGCGCGTTGATCGAGCCAGTGCCGCAGACGAAGGACGGGCAGATCGGCGTCTCGGTCCTGCACAACGCGCTCGCGGCGTACAAGACCGGCAAGGGCGCCTTCGTCCAGCACGACGCTGCACCCACCCAGGGTGAGCTGGCCAACTTCCCGGCCATCGCGCTCGACAGCCTCGGCAACATCTACCTCACGTGGGCCGACCACCCGGGCGGCACGAGCGGCAACGGCAAGAACACCGTCTGGCTGACCATGTCGAAGGACGGCGTGCACTGGACCCCGCGTTACGCAGTCGCGCACCCCGGCACCACCGTGCTCTGGCCGTGGATCGTCGCGGGCACGCCGGGCAACGTTGCGGTGTCGTGGTACCAGTACGACCGGCCGACTCCGGATCCCGACCAGGCCACCACCGGCAACGTCTCGGTGATGAACGCCAACATCTTCGGCTTCGGCAGCTCGAAGCACCCGAAGGAGTACGTCGCCAACGCGGCCGGCCGGCCGATCCACGTCGGCGGCATCTGCCAGAGCGGCACCACGTGCGTCGCCACCGGGCAGGACCGACGGCTCGGCGACTACTTCACCAACTGGATCGACGGGCGTGGCTGCGTCATCATCGCCACCGGCGACACGACGTCACCCGACCCGGTCACCGGCCAGTCGCGGGCATGGTCGTTGCCGATCTTCCTGCACCAGACCAGCGGTCGCTCGCTGACCGGTCACAACTGCGGCACCAGCAAGTCCAGCAACGCAGTTGCCGGCATCGGTCGCATCGCGTCGTCGATGTCCGGTCGCGGAGCGCCCATGGCGCTCGGCTTGCTCCTGCTGGCCTTCGCGGTGTCGCTCGCGCGGCGCATGCGCCGGCCGGTCATGATGGTGGCGTGACACAACCGGCTGCTTACACGGCACCGGGCCTGACCCTTCGCGGGGCGTTGGGCATCTTCACGCGATGCCTCAACGCCCGACTGATAGCGCTCGCGCTGGTTGCTGCCATCGGCGTGCGGATCGGGCTGGGCGACTGGCAGTGGGGTGACCTGATCGTCGCAGCGGTCATTCTCGCGCTGGAGCCGTTCACCGAGTGGGCGATCCACACGACGGTGCTGCACCTGCGGCCGTTCACCATCGGGCGACGCACGGTTGACCCGATCTTGTCCCGTCGCCACCGGCTGCACCACCAAGACCCCAAGCTGATCAAGCACGTGCTCGTGCCACAGGGCGTCGTCCTGCGACTGCTGCTCTTCTCCGTGCCGCTGTATTGGCTGGTGACGCCGACCTGGCGCGAGGCGCTGACGGCGATGGTCACGGCGTACGCGATGTTGCTGACGTATGAGTGGACGCACTTCCTCATCCACTCCACCTACACCCCGCGGTCGTGGTACTACCGCTACATCTGGCGCGCACATCGGCTGCACCACTTCAAGAACGAGAAGTATTGGTTCGGCGTCACCGTGCATGTCGCGGACCACGTGCTGCGCACGTTCCCCCAACGCGACGCGGTCGAGACATCGGCGACGGCGCGCACGCTCGGTGTCGACGCTGCCTGACATCTGGTCGCGCGAGTCGGTCACAGCCGCACTTGCAGCGTTCCGACCGGACCGGATCGCCCTGGACGGCCGTCGCGCCGCTGCCGTTGCGGTCGCCATCGTCGAAACCGCAGACGGGCCGGGAGTGCTGGCCACCCGCCGCGCCAGCCGGATGCGAGCCCATGCGGGTCAGTGGGCGCTGCCGGGTGGCCGGATCGACGCGGGGGAGCGGCCGGTCGACGCCGCGATCCGCGAGCTCGACGAGGAAGTCGGCGTGCGTGTGGACGAGTCGGCGTGCGTCGGTGCGCTCGACGACTACGCCACCCGATCGGGATACGTCATCACGCCGCTCGTGCTCTGGTGCGGTGAGGTCGACGTGCTCCGACCAAATCCGGCCGAGGTGGCGAGCGTGCACATTGCGTCGTTTTCCGAGCTCGACGTCGACCCTCGGTTCGTGCGGATTCCGGAGTCCGACGCTCCGGTTGTGCAACTGCCGCTGTTCGGCGTCTTCATCCATGCGCCGACGGCGGCCATCCTGCACCAGTTCCGGGAGGTAGCCCTGCGCGGGCGCGAGACCCGGGTCGTGCACTTCGAGCAGCCGGTGTTTGCCTGGCGATAGGTTGCCCGGATGAAGGTCGACACCGGGCTGCCGTTCACCACGTCCATCGACGCGCGCAACGCGGCGGCGACCGCCGAGAAGGCGGGCTACGCCGGGCTCTGGACGAGCGAGGTGAAGCACGACCCGTTCGTCGCGCTGTCACTCGCGGCAGTGGCGACCGAACGCATCGAGCTCGGCACGTCGATCGCGGTCGCGTTCGCGCGCAACCCGATGTCGATGGCCGTCGTCGCCAACGACCTGCAGATCCTGTCGAAGGGTCGGCTGCTGCTCGGCCTGGGATCGCAAGTGCGCGCCCACATCACCCGCCGGTTCAACATGCCGTGGTCACATCCAGCACCACGCATGCGCGAGTACATCCTCGCCATGCGGGCGATCTGGGAGTCGTGGCACTCGGGCGACAAGCTCGACTTCCAGGGCGACTACTACTCCCACACGCTCATGACACCGTTCTTCGATCCGGGCAAGAGCGACTTCGGTGCGCCGCGCGTGATGCTCGCCGGGGTCGGAGCCACGATGACGGCGGTCGCCGGAGAGGTGTGCGACGGCTTCCTCTGTCACGGCTTCACCACGGA
>DASSEQ010000329.1:0-14044 GCA_035695245.1 Mycobacteriales bacterium
ATCTCATCGGCTACTGCCGGGGCCTCGGCCTCCCCTTCGGCATCAACATCGAAAGCGTCTCGAACCGACGCGTCGAAATCGAGACGGCCGTGCAACTGGCCAAGGACCTAGGAAGTCACCTGCGCCGAGCGGCGCCACCGAGATAGGCGCGATCGACAGCAAGCAAACCTGATGCGACCGCACACGGCACCCGAAAAAGCGCGTCCGAGCGAGCGCCGAGCAATCGATAACCGCGGCGGCGCGAGGTCGGCGACCCGCCCGCATATCGATGATTAGGACGTCCGTATGGGGGACCTACGACGGGGCGACGTTCTGCAGAGTGATCCCATCCAGGAACGACAGCAGCGACTGGTTGAACTCAGCGGGATACTCCCACATGCATGCGTGCCCACCCGGCGTCGTCGCCCATCTGGCTTCAGGTATCCGACCGTGCAGCTCACGCTGGAGGCTGACCGGGATCAGGATGTCCTCTTCGCCGGCGAGTACGAGTGTCTGTGTTCGGATCGTGGACAGCGCCTCCTCCGTGTCGTGGCCCTGTATCGCGGCGAGTTGCGACAGGTACGCAGGAATGGGCTGAGTGATGAAGCGAAGCGAGCTCTCGAACTCCTCCGCGTCCTCATCTCGCTCCGCGAAGAACTTCGGTGTGAAGGCCCACAGGAGGACATCGCGCATGACTGCACTCAGCCCCATTACAGGGGCGAGGTCCTGCCAGAACTGGAACATCCGCCCACAGAACCGTCCGGGAGCGGCGTACGTGCATGCCAGCGTCAGGCTGGCCAGGTCGGACCCGTGGCGAATCGCGTACTCCTGGGCAATCATTCCGCCCATAGACACGCCGACGAGATGGAAGTTGGTGATCGAGAGCGCATCTACCAACTGCTTGGTATCGGCGGCCATCAACGCCGTCGAGTAGGGGCCCATCGGTTTGTCCGATTGCCCGACACCGCGGTTGTCGAAGGTCAACACCTTGTAGCCGTGGTCGACGAGATCAGGTACCTGCAGCATCCAGGTGTCCAGGTCGTCGGCGAGCCCGTTGACGAGGACGACGACGTTGTCGCCCTCGCCTTCGAGCCGAAAGTGGATGCGGATGCCGTCGAGCTCGAGGAACGGCATGACCGCCTCAGCTCGCCGCGGATGCTTCGGCGCGCGACATGAAATTACTGATCGTTTGCATGCACTTCTCCCGTTCCTCATAGAACGGCATATGAGCGCTGTTCTCGAAGTACGCCCACTCGGCGCCCGGTACCCGATCGTGCATCATCTTCATGTGCTCCGGCGTGCACTCGTCGTACTGGCCGGCCACGAACAGGGTCGGAACCGAGATTTCCCCAAGCCGGTCCATGATGTCCCAGTTCTTTAGGTTGCCGGTGACCTTGAAGTCACTGGGTCCGATCATCGTCATGTAAATATCCATGCCAACGCCGGCGAAGGAATCCTCGAGGCCTTTGGGCCATGGCTGCATCCGGCAGATGTAAGTCTGGTACCAGACCGCGATGGCTCCTTGGTATTCCGGGCACATGTAGAGCTCGTTGTCTTCGTGGTAATCGATGGTGTCCTGCACAGCCTGCGGCAACTCCGCCTTCAACCGCATCGTGTCCTCGACGAATTTCTTCATGCTCGCCAGGCTGTTCGACACGGTCAAACTCATGATGTCCGGACGCCGGTCCAGGACGTACTGCTGGACGAGCATGCCGCCCCACGAGTTGCCGAAGAGGTGATGGCGGTCGAGGCCGAGCTGCTCCCTTACCGCGTCAACTTCTTGAAGGGAACGTTCTAAGGTCCACAGCGACGTGTCGCTCGGAGTTTCCGAACGACCGCAGCCGAGCTGGTCCCAGAAGATCACGCGCCGGTTCACGGCGAGGTCTTCCAGCGGGGTCAGGTAGTTGTGTGTGAACCCGGGTCCGCCGTGGACGACGAGCAACGGCGGCAGATCGCCCTCGCCGACCGATTTGTACCAGACATTGCCGCCAGGTACGGCGAGGGTGCCTTCTTCGCTACGGAGCTCAGCGGTCGTCATCGGGGCCTCCTTTGTGGTGTGCAGCGCGGTGATCAAGCAACGGACTGGTGGATGGTGCGTCGGCGGCGAGCCAGCATCGGGAACGGCCGCCGCTCGGCTCGCTGAACTCCGGCGGTTCGGCGCTGCACCGGTCATGGGCGTGTGGGCAGCGGCTCGCGAATAGGCAGCCAGCGTCGTTGAGGGTGCCGCGCTCAGGTCGCTTTTCGAGCTCCATTCCCTGGCGCGGCACGGAGTCGAGCAGGAGTTTCGTGTAAGGATGTCGGGGCCGGGTCAACAGTTGCTCGGCGGGCGCGTGCTCCATCAGTTCGCCGCGATAGAGCACGAGAACGTCGTCGCAGATCTGCCGGATCACCGCGAGATCGTGAGAGATGAAGATATAAGTGAGCCCGTACTCCGCCTGAAGGTCTCGGAGCAGGTTGAGGATTTGCGCCTGAGTCGACACATCGAGTGCGGAGACGGCCTCGTCGAGGACGAGGACCGCAGGTTCGGCGGCCAGCGAGCGGGCGATGACGAGGCGTTGTCGTTGCCCGCCGGACAGCGCACGCGGCAGAGCCTCGACGTAGCGCTCTCCCAGACCTACCGCATCGAGCAACTGCAGCGTACGAGCGCGGCGCTCCCGGGGACTGCGTTGGAAGTGCACCCGCTGCACCTCGTCGAGCGCCGCGCTGATCGGCTGCCGGGGGTCGAGAGACGAGTACGGGTCTTGGAAGACCATCTGGATGCGCCGTGCGTGAGTGCGGCGATCGGACGTACTGGGCGGTTCGGGCAGCCGGGCCCCGCCGATCCAAATCTCGCCGTCGGACGGCACTTCGAGGCCGACCATCATGCGAGCGACGGTGGATTTTCCCGAGCCGGATTCCCCGGCGATACCGAGTGCGCTTCCGCGGGTGACGCGGAAGGACACGTCCCGCACCGCGTGTACGTGCTGGACGCTGCTGCGAGACCGGACTTTGAATGTCTTGCTCAAACCGACGACGCGCACAGCTTCGTAGTCGTCATCGACATCGACCGCCCCGCCGGGTTGGCTGGTCGTTACCTCAGTCATCGCGAGAAGCGCTTTCGACGAGCTGGTCACTGATGTCGTTGATTCGGATGCACGCGGATGCCACGCCTGGGCCGACGGATTGGAGCGGAACGTCGGTCTCCGCACACGGTGGCTCGGCGTATGGGCAGCGCGGCCGAAATGGGCAGCCGCCAGGGGCCTCCAGCGCCGAAACGCTACGGCCCGCAACTGTGCGCAGCCGCTCGACGCGTCGGTCGGGGTTAGGGCGGGCTGCCACGAGCGCGGCGGCGTAAGGGTGGGCCGGGGCACGGAACATGCCGGCCGAGTCCTGGATGAGCATCGCCCGGCCCGCGTACATGACAACGATCCGGTCGCAAATCACCGAAGCGAGAGCGAGATCGTGGGTGATGAACAGCAGCGACATCTGCTGCGTGCGGCGCAACTCGTCGAGGATCGCGAGGATGTCGGTTTGAACGGTGACGTCGAGGGCGGTGGTCGCTTCGTCGGCAATGATCAGATCCGGCTGACACGACAGGGCACCGGCGATCATCACCCGTTGCAACATTCCGCCGCTGAGCTGGCCCGGATACGCGCGCAGCACGCGGTCGGCGTCGACGATGCCGAGGCTGGTCAATAGATCCCTCGAACGGGCGCGTGCGGCGTCGTTACTCATTCCCAGATGTACGCGTAGACCTTCGCCGATGTAGTCCTCGATCCGCCATAGCGGGTCGATGTGGGCGCGCGGGTCTTGGAAAATCATTGCGATCTTCTCGGCTCGTAGGCGTTGCAGCTCTCGCCGAGACATGGTCAACCGGTCGACACCAGCCACGCGGATGCTTCCGGTCACCTCGGCGCCACGAGGCAGGAGCCCGATGATCGACCGCGCTGTGATCGACTTCCCGCTCCCGGACTCGCCGACCAGGCCGACGATTTCTCCCGCGCCGACGCTGAGATTCATGCCACGCACGACCAGCTGAGGCTGACCGTCGACGAGCAGAGTGGTCGTCAGGTCGGAGACCTCCAGCATGGGCGGCGCCGTCGAGACGGTGGAAGTTGTGAGCTTTCGCGTGTCCTGAGTCATTGCACTGTCCGCCATGGTCACCGGGTCCTACTCAGTCGGCGGACGAGGGAGTCGCCCAGCAGATTAAATGCGATCACGGCGACCGCGATGGCGATCGAAGCGATGACGACCTCGTTGACGGAGAAGAGGATGTTCTGCCGACCGTCGGAAAGCATTTCGCCCCAGTCGGGTGTCGGGGGCTGGACGCCGAGGCCGAGAAAGGCGAGCCCGGCGAGGTCCAGTAGGGCGTAGCCGAAGTTGAGCGTCGACTGCGCCGTGATCGTGCCGGCGACGTTCGGAAGTACGTGGCCGAGGGCGGTGCGCCGGGCACTGAAACCCTGCATCTTGCAGGCGTCGACATAGGCGTTTCGGCACTCCACCAGTACGACGCCGCGCGCGACTCGGGCTTGCAGCGGGATGTAGGTGATCGCGATGGCCACGGTCGCCGTCCAGAACCCGGCGCCGAAGGTCGCGACGATCACGATGGCCAGCAGCAACGGCGGGAACCCGAAGACGATGTCGCCTATCCGAGACACGACTGTGTCCACCCAGCCGCCGCGATAGCCGGCGACGAGGCCGGCGGGCACGCCAACGATCACCGAGGTCGCCACGACCGCCAAGGGGCCGAGCAGGCTCAGACGGGTGCCATAGATGAGTCGCGACAAAATGTCGCGGCCGGCGGCATCGGTACCCAGCAGGTGCTGGCTGCTAAACCCGGACAGCGTGTGGGTGAGATCGACCGCATTCGGGTTGTAGGGCGCGATGAGCGGGGCAGCGGCGGCGACGATGACCAGCGCGAGAATGATGCTCCCCCCGATATAAAAGCCCCACGCGCCGGGAAGCCGAGGCAACCACCGTCGGGCGCGTGGCAGCACCGCCTCCGCTGCT
The DNA here is from genome assembly GCA_035695245.1 of Mycobacteriales bacterium. Classification (GTDB taxonomy): domain Bacteria; phylum Actinomycetota; class Actinomycetes; order JAFAQI01; family JAFAQI01; genus DASSEQ01. The sequence continues at coordinate 4,969 of DASSEQ010000329.1, forward strand.
ACCGTCATGCCGCCACCTCCCCGATCCGCACTCGAGGATCGACAAGCCCGTACAGCAAGTCGATGATCAAATTGACCGCGATGAATACGGCCGTGAACAGCAGCGCTACGCCTTGTACCACCGCGTAGTCCTTTGCCTCAACAGCCTGTACCAGCAGGGAGCCAAGACCGTTGAGCCCGAAGGTGTATTCCACTAACACGGCGCCGCTGATCAGATAGCCGACGGCGAGGCCAGACACTGTAAGGATCGGGATGAGCGAGTTTCGGAACACGTGCTTGACAAAGATGCGCCGCTCGGACAAGCCACGGGACCGCGCCGTGTCGACGAACTCAACATCGAGCGTGCGACCGACCGACGCTCGTGTGGTGCGGGCGATCAGCGCGATGAGGCTGATCGCCAGCGCGATAGCCGGCAAGGTGAGGTGGTAGAGCCGGTCGGTGCCGGAGGTACCGGTGCCCAGGATCGGGAACCACCCAAGCTTCACACCGAAGATGACAAGCAGCACGATCGCCGAGACGTACCCCGAAATCGAGGACAGTACAACGACGAGCGTGGAGATAGCCGTGTCGGTAAATCGCCCCGAGCGCAGGGCGGCAACCGCGCCGAGGGTCACACCGATCACGGTGGTAATCAACGCGGCGTATACGCCGAGCTCGAGCGTGGCGCCGATGCGGGATCCGATCACGCTCGAGACCGACGCCTTGTAGGTGATGGACTGACCGAAATTGCCGTGCAGAACGCCGGTGAGCCAGTCCCAGTACTGCGTCCACAGCGGAGCGTCGAGGTGGTACTCGCGGCGAATCGCGGCCAACAGCTGCGGCGTAGCGGGCCGACCGCCGAGCAGCACGCTTTCGGGGCTACCTGGCGCCAAGTGCTCGAGCAGGAAGATCACGATCGAAGCGACGAACAGTAGCCCAATCGATGCCAGCAGTCGGCTGACCGCGTAGCGCACAGTCGGATGGCTCGACAGCGGGAGACGTGCGGCGATGGTGCCCGCAACCTGGCGAACCGGGCCGCCGGGGCGCCGGGCCTGGACGGTACTGGCCATCAATCAGGTCCCGCTGATGTCCGCGGCCCAGCCACTGTCCCAGTACCACAGCGGTCGAATGTCGTAGCCGCCGAGCTTCGTGGACAGCGGCATGTTTGTCGTCGGCGAGAACAGAATGATCCAGGTCTGGTCTTCGACGATCTGCTTCTGCGCTGCGATCAACTCCTGAGCTCGCTTGGTTGCGTTGGTCTCTGTTGCCGAGCTCGTGAGGGCGGAGTTGACCTTCGAGACGTTGTAGTCGGTGTAGTTGGTTAGCCGGCCTTCGGTGAAGCACTGGAACAGGGTTCCTCCCGGATCGGGATAGTCCGAGGACCATTCGAGGAGAAACCCGTCGTAGTCGTGCGTCTTGCTTGCGATCTTCGACAGCAACTGGTCGTAGGGGATGTTCTGCAACTTGATGTCGAGGCCGATCGATTTTGCTGCGGCTTGAACGATTACGCCCTCATCATTCTCGTGCGGCGTTGCGACAAGCAGTGTGGCGGACTTGCCTTCTGCGCCGGCGGATTTGATCAGCGATTTCGCCTTGGACAGGTCGAGGCCGAAGTCGGGCAACGCGTCGTAAGCGGACTTGAACTGGCTTTGCTCGAACGACCACATCGAAGGCGTCACGGGAGATTTGCAGAGCGTTCCCGCTCCGCCCCACGTCGAGTCGAGGACGCCCTGCTTGTCGATCGCGTACGACAGCGCCTGCCGCACCCGAACGTCGTTGAACGGCGGCTTGCTCACGTTGAGGCCGACGAAGTGCACGAAATACGAGGGACCCGACACGACACGGATCGTCGACGTGCCATTGAGCGCCTTCAGGCTCTTCCCGGAGAGGTTGAAGGCACCGTCGATCTGACCCGCGACCATACCTTCGATGACGGTGTTCTCGTCGGAGAGAACCTTGAAGTTGATCTGGTTGACCTTCGGGACCCGGTTCGTGTTCCAGTACTGCGGGTTCTTGGTCACCGTCACTTGCTGACCCTGCTGCCAGGAGCCGAACTTGTAGGGGCCGGTGCCCACGATGCCGACATTCGCCTTGCCGACGTTCTTGCCGTTCTTGTCTAAGAACGCCTTGGGTACAACAGCGCCCACTGTGGTCGCGGGCACGTACTTCCACAACGCGTCGGGGGCGGTGAGCTTGACGGTCAACTCGTATGGTCCGGTCGCCGTCACGCTCTTGACGTTGGAGACGAACGAGGCGAGGTAGCTGCCCACCGCAGGGTCGATAATTCGTTGCATCGAGGCGGCGGCGTCCTCTGCCCTCATGGTCGTGCCGTCGTGGAACTTCACCCCTTGGCGCAGGGTGTAGACGTAGGTCGTCGGGTCCGTCGCCTTCCACGATTGGGCCAGGTTAGGCAGCAGCTCACCGTTCGGCGCCATGCGAAGCAGCGATTCGACCATGCACAGCACAACTGGGTTGGTATTGAAATCGTAGGCGAACGCGTAGTCCATGGACACGGGATCGGCGAACAGGGCCCATGTCATAGTGGGCACCGTCTTGCCGCCACCAGGCAGTGCGGACACGCTGCCTGTCGGGGCGTTGCCCGTGGCGGTCGACGGGCCGCTACTCGACCCGCTGCACGCGGCCAGCAGTTGGCCGAGCGCCAGGGCCGAGACTCCGGCGAAGCCGCCTTTGAGAAGCTGCCGCCGGGTCACTCCTGGAACCGGGGCCATTTCGTCCGCGTTCATGTCAGCTCCTCATGGCTGGGGTAGGAGTCGTCGGCCTGCGGGTTCGCGGCCGCGTAGTGAGAGGTGGCGGTGTCCGCCTGGGTGTCTGCGTCGAGTTCCGCCAGTAGCTCCGCACCCGAGACGGTGACCTGTGCCCAATGCCGATGCATCCATTTCAGGTGCTCAGCACGCGCCTCGACGATGCGCTGGGTGTCCCAGATCGGCATGAGCTGTTGCTCGACGTGAGACCTCATGAGGTCGGGATTAACCTCATAAACCTGCTCCAAGCGGTGACCCGCCTGGTCGGTGACCTGACGGAACCGGTCCGGGGGGTGCTGGTCGACGTGCCGATAGCTCATGCCGACCGACCCGCGGATTCGTAGGCCGCATCGAGCCCGTACTTGCCCGGGTTCATGATGTTGTTCGGATCCAGCACTCGTTTGATCGCCAGCATTACGTCGTAGCCGCCGCCGAGTTCATTCGGGACGAGATCCACTTCACCCTCACGACACGATCCGTGACACGCGCTGATCGAGCCGCCATGCGCCAGCGACGCATTGGCCAGGTCTCGTTTGGCCTGCACCCATGCCGCCCAGGCAGGGTCGTCGAGATTTTGTTCCCAGATGCCGATGTCGATCTCGGTGAGGTAGTCCACGCCGGTGGCGCCGTTCGTGTAGAAGAACATCCCCCAGTCGTCGAAGACGTCGTACGACTTGATCAGCTGGCGCGCGATCGCGTGCCACTCCGCACGTACGGCGGGCAGGGCGGTGTAGTTGATAGCAGCGTCCTCGCAATGCCAGCTCATCGGCACGACCTGGCCCGAGCTGGTGCGCCCGTGCAACGGGGTGGCATATCGGTCGTGGCGCGATGCCCAGTCGCCTTCGGAGATCTCGTCGCCGAGGTATCTGCCGCGGTGGTCGCGGGCAACCCCCATGAGGACGCGTCCTGCGGCACGGACCTCGGCCTCGTTCCCGTATGCGGTCGCGCACACCAATGCCCGCACGTCGCGCGGTTGCGGAATGTAGGCCTCGTCGTCACGGCGCAGGTAGGCGACCTTCTCCTCGTCGAACAACACTGCGCCGGCGAAGGTGGCCAGTCCTGCTCGCGCCAGCGCGCCCGCGCAGCGATACGCGTCGTCGAAGTCTGAGAACGCCCAGAAGGGAGACAGTTCGGCTTCGGGCTTGGGAAAGAGTTTCAGTGTCGCCTCGGTGGCGATGCCCAGGGTTCCCTGGTGCCCCATGAAGAGGTGCTTCAGCTGATAGCCGCTGGAGCTTTTGCTGACCTTGCGGCCACCACCATCACCCACATTGATGACATCACCGGTCGGGGTCACCAGCTCGAAACTCAGCACGAGGTCGCGGGTGTGGCCGTAGCGACTGCCGATCAGGGACCAGCCGCTCGTGCCGATGCGTCCGCCGACGAGGGAGCACGGGTATGAAGCCGGATCGTCAGGGTAGATGAGCCCGACCTCGGCGAGCACCTCGTTCAGTTTGAGCATGTTGATGCCCGCGCCGACGGTGCACGTCCGGTTGTCCGTGTCGATCTCCTTGATCGCGTTCAACCGCTTGACGTCGACGATGATTCCGCCACGGGCCGGCACCGCACCGTCGGTGAGCCCGGTGCCGCCGTCGCGTGGCACAACGGGGATGCGCAACTGGTTGGCCAATCGCACGATGTCAGCTACCTCTGCGGTGCACGAGGGCATGACGACCAGGTCGGGCAACCGCTCCGACAACCGATGCACTGGGAATGGCGCCGGCACCCGCGCGCGGGCATAGCGACCCGTCTTCGTCGCATCGACGAAGTCGACTCCGACGATCTGCGCCAGTTCCGCTGCGGCCTGGTCGATCAGCGTCCCAGGGGTCATGCGCCCTGCCGCCCCGACTCCCGCTGCCCGGCAGCGAAGTCGATGCCGAGCGATTCCGCGAGGATCTCGTGCACGTCGACGACATCGATACCCCGCTCACTACCTGCCGCCGCGAGCGGTCGCTCCGACCACGGGCACGCACTGACGAGCGCATCCACGTCGAGGGTTGCTGCCTGGGCCAGACGCCGCTGGCTCAACGCAGCGGTGAGCTCCGGCTTCTCGATCGCCAGCCCGCCTCCGGCGCCCGAGCAGTACGACCATTGGGTGACATGGTCGACGTCGACGAAGTCCAGTCCCGGGATGGCGGCCAACAATTCGCGGGGAGCCGCCCACACGCCCTTGCGCTTGTTCAGCCTGCACGGATCGTGGTAGGTGACGCGCCGGTTCACCGCAACAGTCGGCACTAGCTGTTCGTCCCGGACCAGATCGGCGAGCAACTCGACCGCAAGCACGATCTCGACATCGAAGTCGTCACCGAAGTAGGCCGGGTAGTCCTCGGTGAACGTGATGTAGTCGTGCGGATCCAGAACGATGACGCGTCTGGTCCCCGTGGAGCGCCAGTCCGCGAAATTGTGCTCGGCGAAGCGCCGCGCCTGCTCGCGGTAGCCCATCTCTGCCGCCGGCCCCCCGCAGCACCACTGCTCCCCCATCAGGCCGAACTCGATGCCTGCGCGCTGCAACATCTTCGCAACCGCGCGGGGAACCGACGTCCGGTGGAACGCCGCCTCGCAGTCGACGAACAAGACGGTCTCGCCACCAATGGGCAGGTTTAGGTCGGCCGCCCACTCCTGAGCAAGGTCCTGGCGGATGGGACGCCCATTCAGGACCGGCTCATGCTTGGCCTCATCCGTCGATTCGTTCCATGCGCGCCAGCCCGGCTGATGGATTCCCGCGTCGACGGCCAGGCCGCGCACAGCCTTCACCAGATCGACCGTGCGCGTACGGAATCGGTAGAAGTCTCCGACGAGCAAGGTGTTCGGACACCGCAACTCGCACGCGCCGCACTGCGTGCAGTTGACGTAGTCGGCTGCTATCTCTGCGAGCTCCAGATCTCCCTTTTCCATCCCCACGACGTCGGCGTGAAAGGCGGTCGGCGTCCATGCCTCGTTACGGGTCACCTGCATGACCGGGCACACCTCGCGACAGAACTTGTGCCCAGACGAGTAGCAGTTGTAGGCGGAGTTCCTCCACTGGGCGACGAAGCCGTCTTGCGCCGCGGCCTTCGCGCCCGCCGACTGGTCCGGTTGACTCACACGCACCCCCGCCAAAAGTGCTCACTGCCGCACCTGCCACTAGATTGCGAGAGACTATAGGTCTATATGTTTAGACGCAACGTCTATGTCGCCGTAGAGGCGTGTATGCAGGTTGGTCAGAATCCTGGATGTTCCGGGCAACGAGGATCGAGTTCAGCAGAGGGGACGGCTGATGGGCGGAGGGCCGGCATCCGGAGCCCTGACCACCGCGACGCTGCACGCCGCGCTACCACCGCTGGAGGCGCCGGATCGGGTCGACGTGGTCGCGCGAAGGTTAAGTGAGGCGATCCGACTAGGGCTTCTCGCCGACGGCCAGCGTCTCCCCAGCGAAACCGACCTCGCGGCCCACCTCGGGGTTTCCACGGTGACGCTGCGAGAAGCTTTGGCGCGTCTCCGGCACAGCGGCCTGCTGGAGACCCGTCGGGGGCGGGGCGGCGGCACGGTGGTGTGCGCGCCGGCGGGTCTCGCGAGCGAACGCCTTCGCGAGCGGCTGCTGGAGTTCACCGTCTACGAGCTGCGTGAACTCGGCGATCACCGAGCCGCGATCGCCGGAATGTGTGCCTACCTCGCCGCGGAGCGCGCGCTCCCCTTCGACGTGGACCGGTTACAGGAGGAACTGGATCGGCTCGCCAATGCCAGGACAATGGCCGAACGGTGGCGCGCGGACGCGAACTTTCACGTCGTGTTGGCGACGGCGGCGCAGTCATCGCGCCTTGCCCGCGCCGAAGTCGGACTTCAGACCGAACTCGGTGACGTGGTGTGGCTGCTCGCAGAACATGAACAACGCTTCGACGACATCGTTGGTCACCACCGCAAGGTAATCGCCGCTGTCCGAGCCAGGCGCGCTTCCGCGGCGCGCGACGCCATCACGAGACATGTCAATGCTGAGATGGTCGACCTGGCGCGGTACCGCATGGCCCTGGATACCGACTGATGGCGGGTCTCCGGGGCGCAACCGACCGGCTGCAGACGGCTGTGTCCGCCATCGATGCAACTGCCACGCCCGTGTTCGATCTTCTCGATGACATCAGGAACGCCGCGCTTGCCGCCTACACCCACTCCCCTCGCTTCGACGTCGAAGCCTTGACGCCGCTACGCGAGATTGCACAACGTGCGCTCCTTGGCAACGCCGGCTGGATCGCGGGAACCGGGTACATCGCGGAAATCGACGCGCTGACCGATCAGCCCCGCTGGCTCGAATGGTGGATGGCGCGCCCCCATGCCCCCCAACCCTTGCGCGTCGACCTTGACCCGCGCTTGCCCGGGTTCTACGACTACACAACCGCCGAATGGTTCCAGGTGCCAAAACTCAGCGGCGCGACGTCCGTCGCCGGGCCCTACGTCGACATCCGCGGGACCAACGAATACACCGTCACCGTCTCCATTGCGATCCGCACCGACAGCAAGTTCCTTGGAGTCGCCGCCGCCGACCTCTACCTCAGCGGACTCGAACGAAAGCTGTGGCCAACACTGCGCCAAGTCGCCCAACCAGCCGCACTCACCAATGCGGAAGGCCGAGTTATCGTCAGCACAGACTGGCGGTTACTGCCCGGAGAACTCCTTCCCTGCCGCAACTCGCCATCGGCGCGCCGATGCGAGAACTTTCCATGGGAGGTTCTCGTCACCACAAGCTGCTGACAACTACGTCCATCCAGCCATGACGAGCCTCCGCGGCTTGCTCTTGGTGGGTATTTCGGCTACCCACCCGGCTACCTGGCTGGGACGAAGTCATGCTTTTGCAGCCCGATTGCGCCGTAGCGGCTCCACGGGTCGGTGGGGTCGGGTGCCGAGTTCCGGAAGCCAGCCGCCGTCAGCAGCGCATCTTCTTCTCTGGTGATGATCACCCGCTCTGCCGAGGCATCGAGTGCGCGCCGCAGACCGTGGATGTCAGGAGGCAGGTCGGTCAAGAGCTGGCGCACCACGGCGGAGATCGGAGCGACGTGCTCGTAGACGAGCCCGCTGGCGGTACCCTCGGCGCGCCGCGCCCGGGCAGCGGGCGAGTGCGGGATGAGCGGCGAGTACTTCCCACCGGCCGGAAGCCGCGGACCCTCCCATTGGAAGAAGATCGTCCCCCGGAGAGGCTTCACTGGGCTTGGCATGCCTGTGGTCTCTTCGTGCCGGCGGAAGGCGTGCAGCACATTCAGCACGAGGCCAAGGTCGGCTTCGTCGTTCCGGAACGCCGTCGTTGGCGCAGCGCCTTGGCGTGAAGGTTTCGCTACATGGCCGTCGCCGGGATCCACGCTGACGCTGATCAGCAGTTCGACAGTGTCGCGATCGCAACTGTCCGGCGAGTAGTTGAACCATGCAGCGAGGCGTTGCCGACGCAGGGCGCCGGTGAGCTCGTGGACTTCTTCTCGCATGCGGTCGGGCAGCCCGAGGGCGATGTGGCGCGCCTTCGGGTGAGCTCTGAAGATCGTCTGCCTGCGGAGGCGAAAGGCCAGCCCGGGCCCGCTTTCGACCTGGGCATCACATCCAAGCCCGGCGCCGACATCGACGAGGAACGCAAACTCGGCTCGAACCCACGGCGAGGCGCTGGCCAGCTTCCCCTCAAGATCTTTACGGTCCGTCATGCCACGAGTTGTACCGGCTGCGGCTTGTCAAGCCCAGGCCACGTCACGGAGACGCGCTACAGCACGACCCAGCGCGGGCCGTGGGCCAAGGAACAGCGGTACATCTCGGAGCCGTGAGAATCCGACTAGACGCCCTGGTCGTCGGCGAGCAGCACCGGCCTCGAACGCGAGCCAAGTCAGCAATCAACGAAGGTATCCGCGCATCGGCGTCACTACCGAGAAGGGTGAGCCCGGCCCAGATCGCACTGCCGATCAACCAGCCAATCAGCGCGTTGACCAGTTCCAGTGGTAGACGAATGTCGGCACGCACAGCGCGATCACGCAGACGCTCGCCACGATGACGAACGCGCAGTAGTTCCAACGGTGAGCTCGCGTGCGGCTCGATCTCCGAGACGATCGTGACCGACCGGCCGGATCCCGGCATTGGCCCCGCCACGCCGGTCACATCGCTCGCCCGGCGCATCGATTCAAGCGGTCGGCGTCGGGGTACACAGCGCGCGTGTGGGTATTTCTGACACGACGGCTACGCATGTGGGTCTTGGGTGCGATCGCCTTGCCGCTGGTTCGTGCCTTGGTCCATCGAATGTCGGACGCCGCGAACAGCCGCAGCCCGAACACGTCGACTGCGCGGTTGCTGCAGAACGCGGACTCGGCTGTCACGTCAATGTCCCGGCGTGCCAAACGA
>DASSEQ010000330.1:0-4880 GCA_035695245.1 Mycobacteriales bacterium
CCGGCTCGATGTCCCACCACCGCATCGGACGCACCGTGATCGTCGTCATGCCGGCGTCACCGCCTTGGGCGCACCGGGCGGCACCGCATCGGGGCGACGGAGATACATGGGCTCGAGCGTCTCCGATGGCGCGTGCGCAACTGCGCGCTCAGCAGCCAGGCTTGCAACCTCTGCGGCACAGGGATAGGCATCGGTCTCGACGACCACCAAGCCGGCGAACGCTTCGCGATGCAGCACCGAGCCCGCGCCGACAGCGCGATCGACCTGTGCCGCGTTGTGGGCAGCGACGTCGACGGGCGGTCCGATCTCGGGCCCCTCCACCCGGCGACCGTCGTGATAGCGCGCCCAGTAGACCTGTTTGCGCCTGGCGTCGGAACAGACGAGCACGCGACCCGGAGAGTGCATCTGCGCGATCGCGTCCAGCGAGCAGACGCCGTACGACGGAACGCGGCGCGCGTCCGCAATCGCCGCAGCGGTCATCACCCCGACCCGTAAGCCGGTGAACGGGCCGGGGCCCAGTCCCGCCGCGATCGCCGTTATCTCATCCCACCCGACGTGCGCCTCGTTGAACACGTCGTGGATCGCCTCGGCGAGAAGCTCGCCATGGCGGTTGGGCGCTAGCGTCTCCCGGCTCGCCACGGGGCTGGTCGATGCATCGTCACCGACGCGCACGATCGCCGCGGACACCTGGGCAGTGGAGGTGTCGACCGCGAGCAGAAACACGCGTCCAGGCTATGTGGCGCTCGCCACTCGAGCCGTTGGTGACTTCTGCACGACGTGGAACCCGCGCTCCGGTTTCATCAAGGCGTAGCCGACGCCCGCCGCTTCGAGCGCCCCGAAGATCGGCATCAGCAAGACCTGGCCGGCGTACAACGCGATTCGCCTGGACAACCGAGGGCGCTCGTCCTCGCGCATCGCGGCAAGGTTCACATGCAGTCCTGCGACGTACGTCGCGAGGTACCACGCGAAGACCACTGCACCGACGACGTGCGGCACCGCGGGAGTGGTGAGACCGGTGAACAGGTTGACGACTGTGTAGAGCCCCCCGATGCACGCGACGGCCCAGGCCATCAAGAAACCCAGCAACGCCGCCCGTGACAGTAGCGGCGCGGGCGCGTACACGTAAACCTTCCACAAACCGCTGTACCAGCGCCGGCGCTGCCGGACGAAGTCGCGCCAGCTCTCCGGCGACTGCTCGAGCAGATAGCCATCGACCCAACGAAACTCGCGGCCGCGGTATGCCTGGGCGTATGCCCACCACGCATCCTCGGTGACTGACCCCTCCGGACCGACGTCGAAACTCACCGTGCGCTCGACGTCGCCGCGAACGAGGATGAAGGAGCCGTGCATGCCGCAAAACAACGCGCCGGTGCGGAACTGCGTATAGAAGCGGGTGATGTCGTCGCCCGTGCGCAACATGTCGGCCAGAGTCAGAACCGGATGCTCGCGCAAGTTGCGGTGGTAAAGGATGGTGCCCTGTCCGATGCGCGGAGTGCGACCGGCCTGCGCGCGCTCCTCCTCCTCGAGGATGGCGTCCCGGATCCCCGCGACCAACGAGTCAGTGGCCCATGACTCCTCGTCGCAATGAAAGATCCACGCGTTGCTCGGCAGGTCAGAGCTGACACCCAGGTAGTGCAGCGCGCGGGCTTTGAACAGCGAGCCGTTTGGCGTTTGGTAGCCCGGCGGCACGACGTATGCACGGAGGTCACTGCCGCGCGGGAGCTCGACCACCTCATCGGTCACGACTTCGATCAGGTACGGGAAGAGCGGTTGCGCCGCCATCACCGCACGGATCGACTCGACGGTCTCGGCGAGCGCTGCTGCGTTGCGTCCTCTGGAAACGATCCGGAACGAGACGAGCGACGTGCACCGACGGGTGAAGGTGCGGCGTCGAGCCGGTGCACTGACCAGCGACACGAGACCCGCGAATGCCGCCGGCGCTGCCGCCACCCAGCACCACGACCCCAGCTGCAACACGCGTTCGGTCCAGGTGACCGCCGGCCGGCCATGGGGAAAGAGCCAGGTGCGCACGACGACGATGGCGGTGTAGGCGGTCGCGAACAAGAGCAACCGCAGCAACCGCTGCCCGATGCCGTCGACGTGTCCACGCGAGATCGCGCTCATGTGCCCTGCGTCAGCTCGACCGCGAGCCGGTGCAAGGCCGCGGAGACGGCCGGGCCGGCGACGTGTGACTGCTGCGAAACGACGATGCGCTGCACGCCGCCGCCGACGAGAACCTGACGCCACGAGACGACGCTGAAGAAATGTCCCTCGGTTGCGAACGTCACCTTCTCGGCGAGCCGTCCGCCGGGCAGCTGTTCGGTCGCGTCGGACAACACGCGGTAGTGGTGGAAGCCATAGCAAGCCGCCAGCCCGTACGTGTCGAAGCCGGCAGACTCGGCCGCCCGCACGACGTCGACCGCCACCGGAGCCGCCTCGATGCCGGCACGGTCGGCGGGGAACACAAGCCAGCGATCCCATCGCGCGCCGGCGCCGAAGAACAGCGGCGCCCACGACACCGGTGCAAGGTTGACGGCGCCCGGCAACCGCCCGATCGAGTCACCCAGGAACTGTTGCGGCTGAGCCGATCGGCCGGCGAGGAAGTTGTACGACGCCGTTGCCGCGCTCATCGGCACTGCCAGAAGCGCCGCCGCAACCATCACGAGAACGCCAAGGCGTGGTCCCGGCGCGGCGAGCGCAGACGCCGGTCTTGGATGCTGGTCGACCGGGGGCCCGAACCGCAAGCCGAACAGCCCGGTGGCCTCCAGCGCCAACCGAAGTGTGACGGCAACTATCGCCGCGCCGAGCCAGGGGTGAACGTCGGTCATCATGCGTGCCGTGCCGGCCCAGTGCGCCGCCATGACGAGAACGACGAGCCGCACGACGTTGCCCAGCCAGCAAAGGCCGACGACCGACAACGCCCATGCTGTGCGGCGGGCGCGTGTGCCGCGCGTCATCAAGGCAACCGTTATCGCGACGAGAGTGCCGGCTAGTACGGCGCCGTCGCCGGCGCACGCCTGCGTCACCTGCACGGTCAGCCAACTGCCCTGATGCGCGACGTCCAGATAGGTGCCGCCCGCTCCTGGGCGGACCCGCATGAAGGCGTGCAGTGGCAAGGCCACCAGCGGCAACGCGTGCTCGGTTGCACTGTCCGTTGCAGAGCGCAGGAGGGTGACGAGTGGCCGGTAGTAAACGGGGCTGGACGCCGTGAGCAGAAGGAGCGCAGCGCGCTGCCGGTAGAGCATGCGCGTGCCGAAGAGCAGGGTGACGAGGCCTGCCGTGACCGGTGCCAGGCCGGCGAGATCGCCTCGCCAGGTGAGCGTCTCCACCCCGAGGATGCGTGGCCCCTCCCGCTCGACGAGCACGCCGACCGCAAGCAGGAACACGCCAAGGAGGTAGTCGGCTGCGCGCTGGGGCGCGGCGTTCGGTTCAGTGCTGCGACCCCGCCAGCGGCTGACCGCAACGCACCCGGCCGCTACCGGAACGATCGGCATGAACGCGGTCGGCCCAGTCGGATCGGCCATGGCGCTCATCGAGCTGAGCGTGTAGGCGATAGGACGAGCGAAGGCGATGCCAAGGCAGGCAAGAAGCAGCACCAGCCGAAACCGGAGCGTCAGCCCGGCGCGCAGCCAGATCTGTGCACCGGCAGTCCACGCCGAGAGCGGCAGGGCTACGGCAGTCAAGATCAGTCGCCGATGACTTCATCGATCGCCGCGCCACCGGCACGCCGTTGGCGCCGCACATGCCAACCGAACCAGATCAGCAAAGGTCCCGCCGTCGCCGCGGGCAGGACGAGCCACGATCCTGCCTCGGCCACGATGGGAGGCGTCGTACAAAGGTTGTCCGCGTTGCCTTCCGCCGAGTGTCCGGCCAAGCGCCATCGGACCACGGAGTGGCGCGTGACGACGCTGAACGCGCTGTGCGTGCCGGGTTGGAACAGCGCGGGTTGTCCTACGTTGCCACCCGGGTCCACATCGTTGGCGCCCCCGACCTTGATGCTGACCGTTGCCTCGCCCGGCAAGGAGTAGCTGAAGAAGAACTCCGTCGTGCCGTCGCCGTTGTCGGCGGCGCAGTCGAAGACAGGCAGCGGCGGCTGTGCAACCGCCGCCTTCGCCTTTGCCGCCTTGGTATGCGTCGGGTGCGGCTTGCCCGGTGGGGCGGCGGCAGCAGCAGTTGGCGTAGCCACAACGATCAGAGCAGCGACGGCAGCGAAGATCTGGGAGGACGGTCGGGCCATCGTCCCTCCTGATGGGAACTTCGGTGGGCTTCGAAGTAGCCGTCTCGGGTAGTGCTGACGGCGGGTTCGTAGCCTGTGTCGGCTAGGCCATCCGAGTGACGATCCGCCGAATGGGTGAAGCCGCCCACCCCTTCATGGGGCTTCGCCGAGGTTTGCCGGATTCGCCGGAAAGAACGAACGTCACCGTTCGTCCGGGTCGTGACTGGTGAGACGAGGAAGTGCCCGCCAGCGGTCGCCTACGCCGGCGACTGCGACGACCCGCGTCTCGTCGTCCGGATCGGTCCCGCGGGCGATGCGCAGCTCGAGTCGGTCCGCACTCAGACGTTCGGCCTTGCCCTCACCCCACTCGACGACAGTGACCGACTCGTCCAGCGACGCGTCGAGGTCGAGGTCGTCGATCTCCTCGACCGACTCGAGGCGGTAAGCGTCGACGTGGACGAGCGGCACCCGCCCGTCGCGGTGAACCCGCGCGATGACGAAGGTCGGTGAAAGAACGTCACCGCGCACGCCGAGGCCGGCGCCGATTCCTTGCACGAGCGTGGTCTTGCCGGCGCCGAGATCGCCGATGGCGAGCACGAGGTCTCCGGGCTGCAGCGACGCGGAGAGCTGCCGCCCGAGCTCGCGCATGGCTCCGGACGTGCGC
>DASSEQ010000331.1:0-23254 GCA_035695245.1 Mycobacteriales bacterium
CGTTGAAGACCCGCGCGCGGATCGTGTCGGTCATCCGGCGGGTGATGGAGCGCAACGGCTTCTTCGACATCGAGACGCCGTACCTGTCGCGGTCGACGCCGGAGGGTGCCCGTGACTTCCTGGTGCCGGTGCGGCTGCAGCCGGGCAACTGGTACGCGCTGCCGCAGTCGCCGCAGCTGTTCAAGCAATTGCTGATGGTGGCCGGCCTCGAGCGCTACTACCAGATCGCCCGCTGCTTCCGCGACGAGGACTTCCGCGCCGACCGCACTCCGGAGTTCACCCAGCTCGACGTCGAGATGAGCTTCCTCGACGAGGAAGACGTCTTCGCGCTCACCGAGGAGCTGCTCGTCGAGCTGTGGCGCGACGTGCTCGACGTCGAGCTGGCGACGCCGTTCCCGCGGATGACCTACGCCGAGGCGATGCGCCGCTACGGCTCCGACAAGCCCGACCTGCGGTTCGAGCTCGAGCTGGTCGACCTCAGCGACCACCTCGCCGGCACGGAGTTTCGGGTGTTCCAGGCCGAGCACGTCGGGGCAGTCGTCGTGCCTGGGGGCGCCGACTACACCCGCAAGGAGCTGGACGGCTGGCAGGACTGGGCTCGCTCCCGCGGTGCCAAGGGCATCGCCTGGCTGATCGTGCCCCCCGACGGCGGCGAGCTGCGCGGCTCTGTCACCAAGCTGGAGCCGGACCGGCTGGCGTCGCTGCCTGCGGCCGCCGGCGCGCGGCCAGGAGACGCGATCCTGTTCGCCGCCGGTCCCCGGCGTACGACGTTGGAACTGCTCGGCGCGCTTCGCCTGGCGGTGGCGCGCCAGCGCGGGCTGGTGCGCGAGGGGGAGTGGCGCTTCCTGTGGGTGGTCGATGCCCCGATGTTCGAGCCGGTGTCCGACGACAACCCGGCCGTCGGCGAGGCGGCGACCGCGCGCTGGACGGCGGTGCACCACCCGTTCACGGCGCCGACCGGCGAGTGGGCGGAGAAGTTCCACACCGACCCGGAGCACGCGCTCGCCCGGGCCTACGACGTCGTCGGCAACGGCATCGAGCTCGGTGGCGGCTCGATCCGTATCCACCGCCGCGAGATGCAGCAGCGGGTGTTCGACGTCATCGGGCTGACCCGCGATGAGGCGGAGAGCAAGTTCGGCTTCTTGCTGGAGGCCTTCCGCTACGGCCCGCCGCCGCACGGCGGGATCGCCTTCGGGCTCGACCGGCTGGCCGCGACCCTGGCCGGCACCGACGCGATCCGGGAGGTCATGGCCTTCCCCAAGGCGTCCAGCGGCGGCGACCCGCTGACCGGGGCGCCGACCCCGATCACCGCCCAGCAGCGCGCCGAGGCCGGGATCGACGTGATCCCGGACGAGACCCCGCCGGACGAGAAGCGCTCGTGACACGTTCCGAGGGGACGTGCTCGTGACGCTGACCGTGCGGGCCGCGTCGCCGGACGACGCCGTCGCCATCCACGCCGTCCATGCGGCGGCCTTCGGCCGCGACGCCGAGGGCGACCTGGTCGACGCCCTCGTCGCCGGTGGGCATGCGGCCTACTCCTACGTCGCTGTTGGTGATGGCACGGTGGTCGGCCACGCGCTTCTGTCACGCATCACCGTGGGCGGTGACGAGGCGCTGGCACTCGCGCCCGTCGGCGTGGTGCCCGAGGTCCAGGGCAACGGTGTCGGGTCTGCCGTCGTGCGCGCGGCGCTCGACGCGGCCACTGCCGACGGGGCACGTCTCGTGCTGGTGCTCGGTGATCCTGCCTACTACTCCCGCTTCGGCTTCACCCGCGCCGACGAGCACGGCATCGAGACACCCGAGGGCTGGCCGCCCGCACACTTCCAGGCGCTCCTGCTGGGTGGCGCGCCGCCGCAGGGACGCCCGGCCTACCCGCCGCCATTCGACGACCTACCGGACCAGCGCTAGACCGCCTGAGGCCAGTCCGGGCCGCTGCGACGCGCCGGGGCGCCCCACGTGGGCATTAGCCCTACAGATGCGCGACGCCCCGACATGACCGTGCGAAATGCCTGTCGCCCATCACGCGGACGGGCCGAGGCTTTACCCGCGGTCCGACCCTGCCGATGGGCAGACCGTGACCGCCGACGTTGCGGAGAGCGCAGCATCTCCACGCGCCGCGACAATCGCTGCCCCGGGCACGTGGTCCCGCACCTCCTGGCTCAACGCATCGGAGCACGCCGCCTGCCTTCTCGCCTTGATCGTCTGGGTGCGGGTCGTCACGCCAACGGGCTCCGTCCCCAGCGGTCGAGCCGCTGCATTCGGGATGCTCGCTCTGCTGCCCGCTGTCGTCCTGACGGAGCCCTGGAAGCGTCTAGGCCGAGTCGCGCTGCTGTTGCCAGGACTCATGGCCGGAGCGGCTCTCCTGACGCTCATGGTCTCGCCCATGGGCTGGTCCGACAGTCGGTTCGTGTTCGGCTTTCTCTATGCCACGGTGATGTTCGAGGTCGCCGCGGCATATGCGAAAGATGCCAAGCGACGGATGTTCGTCGCCCTGGGGCTCTGCATCGCTGCCATCGTCGTTTTCGGTCAGGGTTTCGTGTCGTGGCAACAGGTCGGAGAGCCGGACGGCCTGATGCAGGCCCCTTTGCAGTGGCACAACCAGTTCGGTGTCTTTCTCCTGGCACCGGCTGTCCTGGCGGGAACGATGTTCGTTGCTCGCGTGGGGCCGAGCCGATCCGGAGCGTTGCTCGTGTTCGCGCTGCTCGGGTCGGGCGTCGTCCTGTCGACGTCGCGAGCCTGTCTCGGACTCCTGATGTTGGGTTGGGGGTTGCTCGCGGTCCACGCCTGGACACGCGAGGACAAGTGGCACGCGCTCCTTCGCTGGCTTGTTCTCCCGCTGTCTGTGGTAGCCGCCGTCCTTCTGCTGACAAGCCCGCTGTTCTTTCCGGACGCGTCCTACCACTTTCCGCTGTTGGGCCACGGCACCACCGGCGGCAGCCGTGGACCGGGCACGATGGCCGGCAACACGGCTGCACGCCTGGCGTACATCCAGTCGGCGCTGCACGCCTGGAGCAATGCGCCGTGGACAGGAAACGGCTTCGGCTCCTTTCTGTACACGGGGATAGAGGATGTGAAGCCAGGCCTGCCGGTCTATGCCACGCCTTACAACCTCTGGGTAGACGCCGTCACGCAGGGCGGCGTGCTCTTTGCCCTGCCTCTCGCCGTTGGGTCGCTGTCGGCCGTCGGGAGTGCTGCCGTGGCGGCCTGGCGGCGGAGGTGGCAACGAGGTGACCAGACGTCGATCGCGACGGGAGCCGCGATCGCAGCGGTCCTTGTTCTGGCGCACGCGGCCTATGACGTCGACATCGACTATCCCGGATGCGCCGCGATGCTCGGCGTCGTTTGCGCGCTGGCCTACAGCTTCCACAGAAGACCCGGGACTCCGAATTCCGAGCAACGGGGGCTGAGCACTCTGTGGAGTCTGCCGCTGATAGCGGCCGTGCTGGTCGCCTGTGCGGGGCAGCTGCAGGATGCCGGTGCCGCCGCACCGGTGAAGTCCACGCGAACTGCCACCCAGGCTGAGTCGGTGCTGTCCTCGGCCGACGGCTGGTTCTCGCGACCTTCCCAGGCGGCAGTCGTTCTCGAACGCTCGATACAGCCTCGCTCCGACGGCGGCCTGGAGCTGACGCTTCCTGCCGATACCGTTCGGCGGGCGCTTGGCCAGACGGCGGACATCTCGCGCCTCGCGCCCACCGTCGCCGCCAACCGCATGGCCGCAGAGTTCCTGCTCGACAGGCGCCCGCAAGCGCTGAGCGGACTCGTGGCGCTGGCGTCTGCCGACGGAGCTCGGCATCCGGAGATGGTCGTTCAGTCGGCTCGCGCTCTCGTCACTGCTGGTGATTCGACGGCAGCCCGTCAGCTGCTGCTCCGAGTGGGGCATCAGGTCATCGCGCAGCATCGCCCGCACCGCCAGACGTGGCCCATCCTGCAGGCCCTCGAGCAGATCGACGGCTCGCACATTTCGCCCACGACCGCTTGTCTCTATTCTCTGGCGACTGCGCGGGGCACCGAGATTCCCAAGCCGCTCCGGCTCGGCCACCTCGACGCAGCCGCCTGCGGCAGTCTGACCGCTCCTACATGACCGCCTAGCATCGGAATGTGGCGGGTGATCTCTTCAGCGAGGCGGCGCGTGACGCCGAAGCGGCGACCGCCCCGCTGGCGGTGCGGATGCGCCCACGAGCGCTCGACGAGGTCGTCGGGCAGCGGCACCTGCTGAAGCCCGGGTCACCGCTGCGCCGGCTGGTCGAGGACGACGCGCCGATGTCGCTGTTTCTCTGGGGGCCGCCGGGGACCGGCAAGACCACGCTCGCCCACGTCGTCGCCACGTCGACCGACCGCCGGTTCGTCGAGCTGTCCGCGGTCACCGCCGGAGTGAAGGACGTCCGCGCCGCGATCGACGAGGCGCGCCAGCAGCTCGCCCTGCACGGGCGGCAGACGGTGCTGTTCATCGACGAGGTGCACCGGTTCAACAAGGCGCAGCAGGACGCGCTGCTGCCCGCGGTCGAGAACCGTTGGGTCAGCCTGATCGCCGCCACCACGGAGAACCCGTCCTTCTCGGTCATCTCGCCGCTGCTGTCCCGCTCGTTGCTGCTCGTGCTGGAGCCGCTGGACGACGACGACGTCAGAGCCCTGATCCGGCGCGCGCTGGCGGGTCCCCTTGACGGGATGACGATGGCCGACGAGGAAGTCGACTCGATCCTGCGGATGGCCGGTGGCGACGCCCGGCGCGCGCTCACCGTGCTCGAGGCCGCCGCCGGTGCGGCCCGGGCCCACGGCGGCGAGGCGATCGACCGGGCCGCGCTCGAGGAGGCGGTCGACCGGGCACCGGTGCGTTACGACCGGGCCGGCGACCAGCACTACGACGTCGTCAGCGCCTTCATCAAGAGCATCCGCGGCGGTGACGTCGACGCCGCCCTGCACTACCTCGCCCGGATGATCGAGGCGGGGGAGGACCCGCGCTTCATCGCCCGGCGCCTGGTGATCCTCGCCAGCGAGGACGTCGGGCTCGCCGATCCGCAGGCGCTGCCGCAGGCCGTCGCCGCTGCCCACGCGCTCGACCTCGTGGGCCTGCCGGAGGCCCGGCTGAACCTGGCCCAGGCCACGATCTACCTGTCCCTGGCCCCCAAGTCCAACGCGGTCATCCGCGCGATAGGCACCGCGGCCTCCGACGTACGCGCCGGGCTCACCGGTCCCGTGCCGCCGCATCTGCGCGACTCGCACTATCCCGGGGCGAAAGCGCTGGGGCATGGCCGTGGCTACCGATATCCTCACGACTTCCCGGGTGGTGTCGTCGCCCAGACCTACGCGCCCGACGGCGTCGCCGGCCGGGACTACTACGAGCCGTCGGGACACGGCGCGGAGCGGGCCGCCGGGGAGCGGCTCGCCCACCTGCGCCGAGTGCTGCGCGGCGCCGAGACCCGCGACGACACCGAGGGGCAGTGATGGAGTCCGCCGAGATCAACCGCCGGTTTCTGGCGTTCTTCGAGGCGCGCGGTCACACCCTCGTCCCGTCGGCCTCGCTGCTCGACGCCGACCCGACGCTGCTGTTCGTCAACGCGGGCATGGTGCCGTTCAAGCCCTACTTCCTCGGCCAGGAGCCCGCGCCCTACCCCCGGGCGGCCAGCATCCAGAAGTGCGTGCGCACGCCGGACATCGAGGAGGTCGGCAAGACCACCCGGCACAACACGTTCTTCCAGATGGCCGGCAACTTCTCCTTCGGCGACTACTTCAAGGACCGCGCGATCACGCTCGCCTGGGAGCTGCTGACCAGCAGCGTCGACGCGGGCGGCTTCGGCTTCGACCCGCAGCGGCTGTGGGCCACCGTCCACGACGACGACGACGAGGCCTACGACGTGTGGACCCGGGTCGTCGGCCTGCCGGCCGAGCGGGTGCAGCGGCGCGGTCTGGCCGACAACTACTGGCACATGGGCGTCCCGGGCCCCGGCGGTCCGAACAGCGAGATCTACTTCGACCGCGGTCCCGAGCACGGTCGCGAGGGCGGCCCGATCGTCGACGAGGACCGCTACCTCGAGGTCTGGAACCTCGTCTTCATGCAGCACGAGCTGGTCGCCGTACGCAGCAAGGTCGACTTCGACATCGGCGGCGAGCTGCCGGCGAAGAACATCGACACGGGCATGGGCGTCGAGCGCATGGCCGTGCTGCTGCAGGACGTCGACAACGTCTACGAGACCGACCTGCTGCGCCCGATCCTCGACCGGGCGGCGTCGATCACCGGCGTGGCGTACGGCGCCGACCACGCGGCCGACGTGCGGTTGCGCGTGATCGCCGACCACACCCGCACGGCGACGATGCTGATCGGCGACGGCGTGACGCCGTCCAACGAGGCGCGCGGCTACGTGCTGCGGCGGATGCTGCGCCGGGTCGTGCGCAACCTACGGCTGCTCGGCGCTTCGGAGGCCGGGGTGGCGGAGCTCGTCAGCGTGGCGTGTGACGTGATGGCTGCGTCGTACCCCGAGATCGGCACCGACTCCGGGCGGATCCAGGCAGTCGCGGTGGCGGAGGAGGAGTCGTTCCTCGCCACGCTGCGCACCGGCACGCAGCTCTTCGAGACCGCCGTCGAGGAGACCAAGGCGGCAGGCCGGCCCGCGCTGTCGGGCGAGCGGGCCTTCGCGCTGCACGACACCTACGGCTTCCCGATCGATCTGACGCTCGAGATGGCCCGCGAGCAGGGCCTGTCGGTCGACGAGGAGGGCTTCCGCCGGCTGATGGGCGAGCAGCGGCAGCGCGCCAAGGCCGACGCCGCCGCGCGCAAGACCGGCCACGTCGACCTGTCCGCCTACCGCGACCTGCTCGACCGGGCCGGGCGGTCGGAGTTCACCGGCTACGTCGAGGTCGTCACCGAGTCGGTGCTGCGCGGGTTGCTCGTCGACGGCGCGCCGGCGCTCGCCGCCCACGAAGGGCAGGACGTCGAGCTCGTGCTCGCCCGCACGCCCTTCTACGCCGAGGGCGGTGGCCAGCTCGCCGACCGGGGTGTGATCGTCCTGGCCAACGGCGCCCGGGTCGAGGTGCTCGACGTCCAGCGCCCGGTGCCCGACCTCGTCGTGCACCGCGCCCGCGTGGTCAGCGGGGAGGTCACCGTGGGAGCCGACGCCGAGGGCCGCGTCGACATCGACCGCCGTCGCTCGATCTCCCGCTCCCACACCGCGACCCATCTCGTGCACCAGGCCGTGCGCAAGGCGCTCGGCGAGCAGGCGGCCCAGGCCGGCTCGGAGAACTCTCCCGGGCGGCTGCGCTTCGACTTCTCGGTGCCGGGCGCGGTCTCCGCGGCGCTGCTGCACGACGTCGAGGACGAGGTCAACACGGTCCTCATGGAAGACCTGCCGGTGCGCGCGTTCGTCACCACGCAGGAAGAAGCGCGACGGATCGGCGCGCTCGCCCTGTTCGGCGAGAAGTACGGCGACGAGGTGCGGGTCGTCGAGGTCGGCGACTACGCCCGCGAGCTGTGCGGCGGCACGCATGCGGCGCGCTCCGGCCAGCTCGGCATGGTCAAGTTGCTCCGCGAGGCGTCGATCGGTGCCGGCGTACGCCGCGTGGAGGGCCTCGTCGGGCTCGACGCGTTCCGGTTCATGGCGCGCGAGCACGTGCTCGTGGCGCAGCTGGCCGAGACGTTCAAGGCGCGTCCCGAGGAGCTGCTCGAGCGGGTCAACGGCACGATCTCCCGGTTGCGTGATGCCGAGCGGGAGCTCGAACGCCTGAAGGCCCAGGCCGTGCTGAGCGACGCGCCTCGGCTGGCGTCGGGTGCGGTCGACGTGGGCGGCGTGTCGGTCGTCACGCACCAGGCGCCTGAGGAAACGTCGGCCGACGACCTGCGCAAGCTCGCGCTCGACGTCCGCGCTCGCATCGACGCAGGGCGACCGGCCGTGGTCGCGCTCGCCACGGTGGCGGCCGGCCGGCCGCTGCTCGTCGTCGCCGTCAACGATGCCGGCCGGCAGCGCGGCCTCGCCGCCGGTGACCTGGTCAAGCACGGCACCGCCGTCCTGGGCGGGGGTGGCGGTGGCCGCGACGACGTCGCGCAGGGCGGCGGCAGCCGGCCGGAGGCGGCCGAGGATGCGCTCGCGGCCATCCGCAACCGCGTCGGCGAACGGGTAGCCGGCTGAGACCCGGTGTCCGGATCGGCGTCGACGTCGGCAGTGTCAGGGTCGGCGTCGCGGCCAGCGACCCCTCCGGCGTACTCGCCTCGCCGGTGACCGTGCTGCGACGGGACGCGCGCGGTGAGTCCGATCTCACCGAACTGGCTACGCTGGTCGCCGACCGGGCGGCGGTCGAGGTGCTGGTCGGGTTGCCGCGGTCGCTGTCGGGCCGGTCCGGCCCGGCGGTGCGGGCCGCACGCGACTACGCCACTGCGCTCGCTCGCCGCATCGCCCCGCTACCCGTCCGGCTCGTCGACGAGAGGCTGTCCACCGTGACCGCGACCCGATCGCTGCGCGCCGCCGGGGTGCCGGGCCGGCGGCAGCGCGCGGTCGTCGACGCGGCTGCGGCCGTCGTGCTGCTGCAGGCCGCCCTCGACCAGGAACGCGCGCTCGAACGGGTCCCGGGCGAGGTGGTCACCCCGTGACGCTGCTGCGCGACGAGGAACCGGAGGCCACCCGCTCGCGACGCCGCCGTTCGGGCCTGGCGTTCCTCGTCGTCCTGACCCTCCTCGTCCTGCTCGCCGGCGGTGCGTGGGCCGCACTCAAAGCGATCGGCAACCCGTTCGCCAGCCCGCCCGACTACCACGGGAGCGGGACCGGCAGCGTGGTCGTGCAGGTGCACGTCGGGCAGACCGCCAGCGACATCGCCCGGACTTTGGCCAAGGCCGATGTGGTGAAGAGCGCCGGCGCCTTCGTGGACGCTGCCAAGAGCGACGACCGGTCCCGGGGCATCACGCCGGGCTACTACCGGCTGCGCCACCACATGTCCGGAGCTGCGGCCCTGGCGCTGATGCTCGACCCGTCCTCCCGGGTGCAGAGCGCCGTGACGATTCCCGAGGGGTTCCGGGTCGCCCAGGTGCTGGCCCGGATCGCCGAGAAGACCCCGTTGAAGCTGGCCGACCTGCAGGCGGTGGCCCGGCAGCCGCGCGGGTTGCCACTGCCCCCGTGGGCTGACGGCCGGCTCGAAGGCTTCCTGTTCCCTGCGACTTACGACTTCGATCCCGGAACGACCGCGCAGGCCGCGCTCGCGGACATGGTCCAGCAGTTCGATGTCACGGCCGACAAGATCGGGCTGGTGGCGGGTGCCCGGTCACTCGGCTATTCGGCGTACGACGTCGTGACGGTTGCCTCGCTGGTCGAGCGCGAGGCGAAGATTCCCGCCGACTACGGCAAGGTGGCGCGAGTCATCTACAACCGGCTGCGGGCGCACATGCCGCTGCAGCTGGACTCGACGGTCAACTACGCCCTCGGGCAGAACAAGACGACGGTCACCATCAAGGACACGAAGGTGGCCTCGCCGTACAACACCTACCTGCACACCGGCCTGCCGCCGACGCCGATCGCCTCGCCCGGCGAGCGGGCGCTGGAGGCGGCGTTGCACCCGACCCCGGGCTCCTGGCTGTACTTCGTGACGATGGACGACGCCGGGCACAACGCGTTCGCCACGAACTACCAGGATTTCCTCCACCTCAAGGCGCAGGCCGAGCGGCAGCGCTCGCCGTGACGGGCGGCGCAGAGGATCTGGTGCGGCGGCGCAACCGGGCCGCGGTGCTCGGCTCGCCGATCGCGCACACGCTGTCTCCCGTCCTGCACCGGGCCGCCTATGCGGCGCTCGGGCTGGACTGGTCCTACGACGTCATCGAGTGCGACGGCCTCGCGTTGCCGGGGTTGATGCCGCGACTGGTCGGTTCGAGCTATGCCGGTCTCTCGTTGACCATGCCGCTCAAGCGGGCGGTGCTGCCGCTGCTCGACTCGGTCGAGGACGCTGCGGGTGCACTAGGCGCCGTCAACACGGTGGTCGTCGGGGACGACGGGCTGCGGGGCTACAACACCGACGTGACGGGGGTGGTGGTGTCGCTGACCGAGCTCGGCGTCGAGGTCGACGGGGCATCGGTCGTCATGCTCGGCGCGGGCGGCGCGGCGCGGGCGGTCATCGCCGGGCTGGCGCAGGTGGGCGGGCGCTCAGTCACCGTCTACGTGCGCGACCCCACCCGCGGGGCGGCCCTCGTGGCGCTCGGCGAGCGGTTGCAGGTCGCGGTCGCCGTCGAGCCGTGGGAACGAGCAAGGGCCGGTGCGCAGGTGGCCGACCTGCTGATCTCGACCGTGCCCGCCGGTGCGGCCGATGTCCTCGCGGCCGCCGGCTGGTCAGGATCGGCCGCGGTGTTCGACCTGGTCTACGCGCCCTGGCCCACCCGGCTGGGTGCCGCCGCCCTGAAGGCCGGCGCGCCGGTCGTCGGGGGCCTGCCGATGCTCGTGGCCCAGGCAGCCGAGGCGGTGCGGCTGATGACCGGCTGCGAGCCGCCGATCGCGGCGATGCGCGCCGCCGGCGAGGAAGCCCTGGCCGCCCGAGGCTGAGGTGGCTCAAGCGGCGTCGCGCCCGGGCCGATGGGCGTAGTGAGGTCGCCTCCACGCCGCGCGGCCGGGAAAGGTGCGCCCATGTCAGGCAACGGCTTCGTCAGCTCTTCCGGCCGTTCCGGCCGGCTCGGCCAGGTGCTCACCGGCCTGCTCGCACAGGCACCCGAGATCGAGGCGGCGTCGGTCGTGTCGTTCGACGGGTTGCCGATGGCATCCGCGCTCCCGCCGTCGATGGACGAGGACCGGGTCGCAGCCATGAGCGCCGCGCTGCTCTCGCTCGGCGAGCGGGCCGCCGAAGGCCTCGGACGCGGCGAGCTCTCCCAGGTCTACATCGAGGGCGAGGACGGCACGGTCTTCCTCGTGTCCGCCGACGGCGAGGCCGTGCTCGTTGCTGTCGCCGCGCGGGGCGCCAAGGCGGGCATGATGCTCTACGAGGTACGCCGTTCCGCCGCCGCGGTCGCCGACGTGCTGCGCGCCGAGCCGGATCTCGAACCCGAGCCGGAGGTGGAGGTCGCGACCTTGCCGACGCCGGCCCAGGCCTCGTACGCCCCGGTCGCGTCGGCGGGCGCGAGCTGGCCGTCGTACGCCGCCAACGGCAGCACCGGCGGCGCGCCCGCGTCCGAGCAGCCGACCTGGTCCTGACGGGGCGGTCATGAAGCTCGAGGGTTCGCTCGACGCGTTCAGCCTGCCGGACGTCTTCGCGTTGCTCGCGATGACGAAGAAGACCGGCGGGCTCTACCTGCAGCACGAGGTCGCGCGCGGTGTCGTGTTCTTCAACGACGGCGCGTTGACCGGTGGGTCCTCCGACGTGACCCGGCAGGTGCTGGCGCGGCGGCTGGTCGCCGCGGGGCACGCCGACGACGACGCGCTGACCGCGGCAGTGGCCACCGCCAAGGACAATTCCGCCGTCGGTGTGGTCAAGGCGCTGCGTGACGCGGCGGCCGTCGACGACGCGGCGCTGCAGCCGGTCGTCACCGAGCACCTCGTCGACACGGTCTTCGACCTGCTGCGCTGGCCGGACGGCACCTTCGCCTTCCAGCTCGACGAGGCCAATCCTGACGACGTCGGGGTCACGATGTCGCCGGAGGACGCCGTCACTGAGGCCCGGCGACGTCTGGCCGACTGGGCGACGGTCGCCGAGCGGGTCCCGTCGCCGGCCACCGTGCTGTCCGTCGCGCTCTCGCTGGCCGAGGATCCGACCCTGACCCGTGACGAGTGGTCACTGCTCGCGCTCGTCGACGGCCACCGGACCGTTGCCGAGATCGTGTCGCTCACCGGCCGCGGCGACTACGCCGTCGTCTCCCGGCTGGCCGACCTGGTGCAGCGCGGGCTGCTGCGCAGCGGGGAAGCGGACGGCGTCGACGCGATGCTGCGCCGCCAGTCGGCGCTGGCCGCGCTCGAGGACGTTTCGCCGCCACCGCCACGGGCCGCCGTGCCGGTGCAGGGCGTGACGCCGGAACGCCCGGAGCCGTTCCTGGCCCCGCGCCGCCCGGCGCATCCCGACGGCTTCCAGCCCTCCCTCGTCGGCGCGGTCGACGGCGCGACGGCCATGGCGCCCCAGCCGCTCATCACGGACCCCCACATCAACCGCAGCATGCTGCTGCGCCTGATCGCCGGCGTCCGGGGGCTCTGATGGCAAGCACACGCAACCGTCGCCGCGGCACCGGCACCGCCGTCAAGATCGTGGTGACCGGTCCGTTCGCCGCCGGAAAGACGACACTGATCCGCACGATCAGCGAGATCACCGTGCTGTCGACCGAGAAGGACATCAGCGACTCCAGTCGCAGCCGCAAGGCGGAGACGACGGTCGCGATGGACTTCGGCCGCATCACGATCGACCGCGACCTGGTGCTCTACCTGTTCGGCACGCCGGGGCAGGACCGCTTCGACTTCATGTGGGAGATCCTCGGCGAGGGGATGCTCGGTTACGTCCTGCTCGTCGACGCGGACCGTCCCGACTCGGTCGAGGAGGCGGTCGGCATCCTCGCGGCGTTCCGCAAGATGGCGCCGGTGCCCTACGTCGTGGCCCTGAACCGCAGCAGCGCGCTCGAGCCGGCCGACGAGGAGCGCCTGCGTACGGCGCTCGACCTTGCCGCCGAGGTACCGATCGTGCCGTGCGACGCGACCGACCGCGAGTCGGTGAAGTCGGTGCTGCTCGCGCTGCTCTACGTCCTGCTGGAGGGCACGGAGGCCGCCGGCGCCGACGTCGTCGCGCAGGCCTGATGCTCCGGTTGTTCGCCCGGCGCAAGGGCAGGCACGCGGCCGGCGCACGCGTGCCTGCACCAGCTGCGGTCGTGCTGCCCGCTGTCGTGCCGGTGCCGCGGCCGCGGTCGGTGCCCTCCGGGCCTGCCGTCACCGATGGCTCGGCGGATGCGGCGTACGGCGTGCAGCTGACCTTCAGCGACGGAACCAGCCTCGCGCTGCCCGAGTCGTCGCCCTACACGCTCGCCATGCGCACGACTGCGTCCTTACTGCTCTCAACCGAGGTGCGCCAGCGCCGATGAGTAGAAGGTGAAGCAGCTCGGCGACATCCTTCTCGACGGGGGACTGGTCACGCAGGAGCAGCTCGACGACGCCTTCGGCGAGCACCAGCGGGTCGGTCGCAGCCTCGGCCGCATCCTCGTCGAGCGCGGGATCCTCTCCGAGAGCCAGCTGGTCGCGGCGCTCGCCACCCAGATCGGGTTGCAGTTCGTCGACCTGGGCGACTACCCGGTCGACGGGTCGGCGGTCGGGCTGGTGCCGAGCACGGTGTGCCGGCGCTACAACGCGCTGCCGATCGGTTACGAGGACGGCCGGCTGCTCGTCGCGATGGCCGACCCGGCCAACGTGTTCGCCGTCGACGACATCCGCGCCACGACCGGCATGGACGTCAAGCCGGTGGTCGCCACGAAGGCCGACGTGCTGGCGGCGATCAACCGCTACCACCGCGTCGACAGCGACCTGGACGACCTCACCGCCTCGATCGACATGGGCGAGGAGGAGAGCCTCGACGACCTCAAGGCGGTCGTCGAGGACGCGCCGATCGTCAAGTTCGTCAACCTGCTCATCACCCAGGCGGTGCAGGATCGCGCGTCGGACATCCACATCGAGCCGACCGAGCGTGACCTGCGGGTGCGGTTCCGCATCGACGGCGTGCTGCACGAGGTCATGCACTCGCCGAAGAACATCCAGTCGGGCGTCATCTCGCGGCTGAAGATCATGGCGGACATCAACATCGCCGAGCGGCGCATCCCGCAGGACGGCCGGCTGTCGGTCACCGTGCACGGCCGCAAGATCGATCTTCGTGTCGCCACGCTGCCGACTGTGTGGGGCGAGAAGGTCGTCATGCGAATCCTCGACAACTCGACCGCGATGCTCGACCTCGCCGATCTCGGCTTCCGCGAGGCCAACTACGAGATCTACTCGCGGTCGTTCACCAAGCCCTACGGGATGATCCTGGTGACCGGTCCGACGGGTTCCGGAAAGTCCACGACCCTCTACGCGACGTTGAACATCGTGTCGCGGCCGGAGATCAACGTGATCACGGTCGAGGACCCGGTGGAGTACCGCATCCCCGGCATCAACCAGGTGCAGACCCACCAGAAGGCAGGACTGACCTTCGCGTCGGCGCTGCGGTCCATCTTGCGGTCGGACCCCGACGTCGTGCTCATTGGTGAGATCCGCGACCACGAGACCGCGCAGATCGCGATCGAGGCCTCGCTCACCGGTCACCTGGTGCTGTCCTCGCTGCACACGAACGACGCGCCGTCCGCCGTCACGCGGCTCGTGGAGATGGGCATCGAGCCGTTCCTCGTGGGGTCGGCGCTGGACTGCATCCTGGCCCAGCGGCTCGCGCGGCGGCTGTGCGAGAAGTGCAAGGAGCCCTATGCGCCCGACCCCGAGCGGCTCACCGCCGTCGGCTTTCCCTGGGAGCCGGGGGATGAACTGCCCAAGCTCTACCGGCCCGTCGGGTGCACGTCGTGCTCCAAGACGGGCTACAAGGGCCGGCTCGCGCTGCACGAGGTCATGGCGGTCACCGAGGACATCGAGCGGCTGGCCGTCGAACGTGCCTCGGCTGTCGCGATCACCCAGGTCGCCCGGGAGCAAGGCATGGTCCCGCTTCGGCTGGACGGCATGCACAAGGTGCTCGACGGCGTGACCTCGCTCGAGGAGATCCTCCGCGTCGTCGTCTGACGCGCCTCGCCCTCCCCCGTGTTGGTGCGGGCGGGCCTCGCTGTCGCACTTGTCCGCTGCTGAGGGGGTCGCGGACCGCCCTTCAACCCCCTGACCGGCGGACAAGTCGCTCGGGCCGGGTTACGCGAGTGCTGCCAGGGTGCGCCGGGTGGCTCAAGGCGGTGCTCCTGATGGCCGATCCCCAAGCGACCGGACTCTTCCTCCAGGGGGCTCACGCGTGGACGACAACAGCTTCGGCAACAGTGGCGGCTTCTTCGTGCCGGCACCCGCGCCCGCGGTGGAGCCTCCGCTGACTCCGGCTCCGGCCTATGAGCCGCCGTCGTTCGAGGCGCCCGCACCCGCCCCTGCGTACGACGCCCCCGCACCGGCTTACGAGGCGCCCGCCCCTGCGTACGACGCGCCGCTGTCCGCGGTGCCGTCCTACGCACCGGCGCCGTCCTACGAGCCTCCGGCCGCACCGGCTTACGAGCCGCCGGCGCCGCCGTCGCAGGTGAAGCACGACGACGCGGCCTACGCGCGGGCCGCCCTCGAGGACAACACCGAAGCCGAGAGCATGATCCTGACCGAGCTCCTGGTCGAGATGGTCGACCGCGGGGCGTCGGACCTGCACCTGACCGCCGGCGCGAAGCCGACGCTCCGTCTGCAAGGCACCTTGCAGGCCATGGAGGAACGGCCGGTCATGTCGCCGCCGATCCTGCAGCGAATGCTCTACGCGATGCTCACGCAGAAGCAACGGGAGAACTTCGAGGAGCACCTGGAGCTGGACCTCGCCTACGCGGTGCCGGGCAAGGCGCGATTTCGCGTCAACATCTACCGGCAGCGCGATTCGCTGGGGGCCGCGTTTCGCCTGATCCCCTACGAGATCAAACCGCTCGAGGAGCTTGGCATACCGCCGGTCATCGGCAACTTCGCGATGATGCCGCGTGGGTTCGTGCTGGTCACGGGGCCGACCGGATCCGGCAAGTCGACGACGCTCGCATCACTGGTCGACTTGGCCAACCGGCAGCGTCACGAGCACATCATGACCGTCGAGGACCCGATCGAGTTCCTGCACCAGCACAAGAGCTGCCTCATCAACCAGCGTGAGGTCGGCGAGGACACGTGGTCCTTCCAGAGCGCCTTGAAGCACGTGCTGCGCCAGGACCCGGACATCATCCTCGTCGGTGAGATGCGCGACCTGGAGACGATCTCCGTCGCGCTGACCGCGGCCGAGACCGGCCACCTGGTCTTTGCAACCCTGCACACGCAGGACGCCGCGCAGACGATCGACCGGGTCATCGACGTCTTCCCCGCGCATCAGCAGCAGCAGATCAGGGTGCAGCTCGCAGGCGCATTGCAGGGCGTGGTCTGCCAGACCCTGTGCAAGACGGCAGACGGCAAGGGCCGCGTGGTGGCGACCGAGGTCCTGGTCGCTACCTCTGCGATCCGCAACCTGATCCGCGAAGGCAAGACGCACCAGATCTACTCATCGCTTCAGGCCGGTGCGAAGCACGGCATGCACACGATGGACCAGCACCTGGCGGAGCTGGTGAAGAGCGGCCGGATCACCTACGACACCGGCCTGGAGAAGTGCCACCACGTCGAAGACTTCAACCGGCTTGCCGGACGGGCCTGAGAGGTAACGGGCTAATGGCCACGACATTCGAGTACGCCGTCCGCGACAAGGCGGGCAAGCTCGTCACCGGGAAGCTCGACGGAGAGTCACAGACGGTGGTCGTCCAGCGACTCAAGTCGATGGGCTACGCGCCGGTTTCCATCAACGAGGCCAACACCGGGCTGAAGAAGGAAATCTCGATCCCGGGCTTCGGCAAGAAGGTCAAGCTCAAGGACCTGGCGATCTTCTCGCGCCAGTTCGCGACGATGATCGACAGCGGGCTTTCGTTGCTTCGGTCGCTCACGATCCTGTCGGAGCAGACCGAGAACAAGTACTTCGCGGAGATGATCGCGGAGGTTCGCAACGACGTCGAGGCCGGCTCTTCGCTGTCGGCGGCGATGACGAGCAGGCCTGACGTCTTCCCGCCGCTCATGACCAACATGTGCAAGGCCGGCGAAGTGGGTGGCTTCCTCGACAAGGTGCTGCTCGAGATCGCCAAGAACTACGAGGCCGAGGTCAAGCTGCGCGGCAAGGTCAAGTCGGCGATGACCTACCCCGTCGTCGTCTTCGTGATGGCGATCCTCGCGGTGACGGTCATGCTCATCTTCGTCGTACCGACCTTCAGCAAGATCTTCGCATCGCTCGGAGGCACGCTACCTGCGCCGACGCGGGTGCTCGTCTTCATGTCGAAAGCGATGAAGATCGTCGCGCCGCTCGGCCTGATCGGCGTTATTGTGCTCTGGCAGGTCTACCGCCGCGTGAAGAACCAGGAGCGCGTCAGGCGTGTCATCGACCCGATCAAGTTGAAGGTCCCGGTCTTCGGTCCGCTGTTCCAGAAGATTGCCCTGGCCCGGTTCGCGCGCAACCTGGGGACGATGCTTGGGGCCGGCGTCCCGATTCTGCAGAGCTTGCAGATCGTGGGCGAGGCGACGGGAAACGTCATCATCGGTGATGCGACGCATGCCGTGATGGACAGCGTGCGCGAAGGCGAGTCGCTCGCGGGCCCCCTGAAGCAGCACCCGGTCTTTCCGCCGATGGTGGTGCAAATGATGGCGGTGGGCGAGGACACCGGAGCGCTCGACACCATGCTTCACAAGATCGCGGAGTTCTACGACCAAGAAGTTGAGGCGACCACCGAGGCCCTCACTGCCTTGATCGAACCGATCATGATTGCCGTACTCGGCGGACTGGTTGGTTCGATGGTTGTTGCCCTGTACCTTCCCATGTTCAAGGTGTTCGACCTCGTCAAGGGGTAGATCACTCGTGTCCGACCGGGCCGGCGGCCGTTTGGCGACCGGCCCCGGCGCGTCCCGCAGAATTTCTCTGAAGAACTACTCAAGATGCGATCTACGCGGCCCGATCACTGTGGTGTCATCGAGCCGCACGGCCAAGAAGGGCACACCCGTCGCGAGACGGGGTCGCAAAGCCAGGGGACTCGCAGGGCCCGCGAGTCAGCCCAGCTGCCTCGGCCGGCACCTTCCGGGTGCCGCGCTAGGGGGAATGCATCAACTGGCGCGGCTCATCAACAGGTATTCGGAAGGATTGCAATGCTCGCTCGACTGCGCAAGGCTCAGGAGGAGCGTGAGGGTGGTTTCACTCTCATCGAGCTCCTCGTCGTCGTGATCATCATCGGCATTCTGGCCGCGATCGCGATCCCTGTTTTCCTGAACCAGCGGAAGAAGGCCTACGACACTGCGATCAAGAACGACCTGCACTCGGCGGCGCTGGCCCAAGAGGCCTACATGACCGACAACAACAACTACGATGCAGTGAGCCCGATCGTGCCCGGCACGACCGCGCTGGTGTCGCAGGGCCTGAAGTTCTCGCCGACCAGCAACTACCAGGGCGGGGCGCAGACCATGACTGCCGTCTACTGGGACTCCACGGGTGCTGCTACCACCACGTCAACGGCCGCTACCGGTGGGTTCTGCCTCGTCGCGCAGGCTTCGTCCGGCAACTACTTCATGTACAACAACACCAACGGCGGCCTGAGTGGACCGACCACTTCCGCGCCTACGTGCACCTTCAACGGTGTTGCTCCGTAACTAGAGGTGTGACTCCGTAAGTCGAGTTGTGACCGTCGTCGGGCCCCGGGGTTTCCCCGGGGCCCGACGCACGTCTGCGTCGACCCGATTGGTCAAGACGTCCCGCCTGGTAGCCGATGGAGTTGACGTGCACCGTCTCTTGTCGTTCCGCAGCGAAGACGACAGCGGCTTCAGCCTGATCGAGCTGATGGTGGTGTTCGTCATCACGGGCGTTGTCGCTGCAATGGCTCTGTGGGGAATGCGCGGCTATCAGCGCGCTCAGGAATTGTCAGGGAGCGCGCATGATCTCGTCAGCTCGCTCCGCTCGGCGGGTGAGCGGGCGCAATCCGAAGGGCGCACATACTGTGTCAACGTCACCGGCGGTGGCACCGTCTGGTCGGTTTGGCGCTACTCCTGCCAGCCTGGCTTCACAAGCTCCCCGGGCGGAACCGCTGCGCAGGTCCTGGGCAACCAGCACGTGGTGGGCAACAGCGTCACTGTTGCGGTGAAGAGCGGGGAGCCTTTCCCCAGTTCAGGTGCCAACGCCGGCAACTGCCCAGCGGCATCTCTTGCCTGCATCTACTTCTACCCGCGTGGCACTGCCAGTACCGGAAGTCTGCTGGTGCGGCAGGCCGGTCAGAGCAAGACGTTCGAGGTTCACGTGGAAGGACTGACCGGTCGTGTCGACTTGGTGGGGTAACTCGATGCGGCGTTTGGTGTTCCGCCGCGTGGCCGGAAGTGACGGCTTCACTCTGATCGAGATCATGGTAGCCCTTGTCATCGTTGGGCTGATCTCGGCAGCTCTCGTGCCGGTCCTCATCGTCACCGCCAAGGCCTCGAGCTTCGCCAGTCTCAACACGGTTGCCAAGAACCTCGCTCAGCAACGCATCGAGAGCATGCGTAACTTGCCCTTCTACGTGGCCTACCAGAACACCGGTCCGAATGGGCAGTTCTATGACGTGCTGGACGACTACTACGCCAACGTGAGCACGTCGACGGTGACGTTCCCCAGCGGGGCCACGGGGACGTGGGTCCAGAGCGGCACGGGCGCCAACGGCACGCCGACGGGCCCCTACTACCAGGTAACCTTCAACAGCATTCCCGGGTCGCCAGGGTTCTCCCAGGTCGTCTACACGCAGTTCCTCACGGCGGCACAGCCGGTGCCCGCGCCGGTGCCGGCTAGCGTCCTCGCGAACTACAACAGCGCGGTTGCCGGACAGGACTCACCGCCCTCCCTTCTCCTCGGAGTGACGGTCGTCACCTCCTGGAGGTGGAACGGCGCGAGTCACAAGGACAGCACCTTCACGGAGATCGCCGCGAACGGGAACAACGACACACTCATCGCCTCGCAGGCGCACCTGACCGCGCTGTCCGTGGCGTCCACCGACAGCGCTGGCAACCAGTTGACCGGCACGGTCGGGCAGGTGCAGCTGAACGGCAGCGTCGCCAACACGTCGAGCGCGAGCGCCCAGGCGCTGGCCGCCGCGCTCAACCAGAGCAATGGAGCCTCGCTGACCGGTGCCTCGGGGACGGTGGTCTCCCCGCCCAACGCTTCTTTGTCGGTGCCGCCGGGCAGTCAGGGGACGGTCGGGGGGTACTCCCCTTGCGGCTGGGGGGCGATGGGTCCGACGCAGCTGACCAACCTCAGCTCCACGACCGCCGGTGGCCTCCCTGCGGCGCCCTCGAACGTGGGGTCTGGCAGCACGCCGGCTGCAGTGGTTGAGGCGGACCTCAAGGCAAACAATGGTGGTAGTTGCGCGGGCTTCAGGTTCAGCAACAATGCCACTGGCGCGGCAGAGGCCGATCCGACCCTGCAGCTGTCGAGCACCGCGCCCATGGTCCAGGTCGTCGACGCAACGGGGAATGGCCCGGAGGTGTCGGCGAAGGGCGCCATCAACGCCCTCAACAGTCCCGGGGCGAGCGGTGCTGTCTACGCGAGCACAGAGGTCGACTTCGCCACCGGGGTAGCGGTCTTTCCCGGATTACCGTTCGTCCCGACGGGATCCATGACGTGCGGCAGCGGCACGCAGGCGTGCGGCTCCGGTCTTGTGAACGTCTTCCTCACGAAGACCACCATGAGCTGCCAGTCGAACGCGTCGACGGCGGCAGTGGCTTCCTACGCCGGCTATCTGACCTACTGGGTGCAGCCCACGTCTTCGAGCCCGAGTGGGTGGCACACCGTGCCG
Source organism: Mycobacteriales bacterium (assembly GCA_035695245.1). Lineage (GTDB taxonomy): Bacteria > Actinomycetota > Actinomycetes > JAFAQI01 > JAFAQI01 > DASSEQ01. The sequence continues at coordinate 20,483 of DASSEQ010000331.1, forward strand.
CTGTCCTGGTCCAGTGCCAGCGGTCCCGCGACGGACCCGCTCGCAGCCGTCAACCTCGCGCAGACGGTGACGACGTACAACGGCAGCCCCGTGCCGCTGTCGGCGTACATCAACTCGTGGAGCACTGGCCGGACCATCACCCAGGGCAGCAGCGGGGAGAGCACTATCCCCTCGGTCGTGGCCATCACCACGGCCAACACGCGGTACGGCGACTCCTCGTCCGCCATCGGCCTGCAGCTCGGCACTCTCTCGTGTCAGGCGGTGGACAACCGATGAACCGGCTGCGTCAGAGGTTGGACGGCCGCACGTGCGCCGATGCCGGCTTCACCCTGATCGAGCTCCTCGTCGCCGTGGTCATTGCCGGCATCATGGGCTCGATCCTGATCACGGTCCTGCTGTCGGCCCAGACGTCGGCCAAGGCAACGACGAGCCGGGAGGACCTGACGGGTGAGGCACGGGTTGCGCTCAACCGGATCACCGACGACCTGCGCCAGGCGACCCCGACCTTTGCCGCAGACGGCACCGAGACGCCCGGGTTGGTGTCGGTGCAGAATCCGTATGCGTCTTCTTCGGGTTACGGCTACGTGCCCGGCGCGGTGACCTCCGTGACGTTGCAGGCGGACTTCGACGGCGACGGCTGCGTCGGCACGACTCCGATCCAGACTCCCGGTACGTGCCCGAGTCCCGGCGCCACCGCGGGCCCGGAGACGGAGACCGTCTGCTGGGGCGGCAATTCCGACCCGGCCCTCTACCTCGTTGCCGGCACCGTGGTCGCCGGTTCCTGCACGCCCACGGACGGCACGGTGCCGCAGCCGCTGCTGTCGGGGAAGGTGACTGCGTTCACGCTGACCTTCACCAGCAACCTGTATCCGTACCAGGAGTCGAACGGCATCACGTACTGGTGGGATCTCGACGCGGCCGGTCCTCCGGTGGGTGACAGCTCCAACACGCTCACCACGGCCGAGCTCGTTCACGTCAACGCGGTGTCGCTGCAGGTCACCATGCAGGACGCCGGCCACACCCAGAGCTACCAAACCTCCGTCGCGTTGAGGAACGTCTCATGATCGGTAACAAGGCGCGCTGGTTGATCCGCCGGCTGGCACACGGCAAGGACGAAGGTGTCGGGCTGATCGTCGCGGTGATCTTCATCGCGGTGGCCGGGGTCCTCACGAGCACGGTGGCGCTCGTCGCGGTCAACGGCAACCAGAACGCCGGCCGGGACCGGGACGCCTCACACGCACTGCAGACGGCGGATGCTGGCGTGGCTCAGGCGGTACAGCTGATCCGAACCAGTCCTGCCGGTGTCTTCAACTGCGCGGAAGACACCTCGACGAGCCCGTCGACGCTGTCCGCGACCTGCACGTCCAACCCGCCCGGTTGGACGAGCTCGACCTCGCCGGAGAAGGTGCGCTCCGACGGAGCGCACTACCCGGGCGGCACGTGGACATCGACAATCTGTGACGGCTCCCCGCTGCCGTGCTTCGCGGTCTGGATCAGCACGATTCAGGCCTACACACCGTTCAGCGCGAGTGTGCCGAACAGCGGATACGCCATCTACCGCGTGCACTCGACCGGCCTGGCGGGCGGCGGCCCGGGAGCCCGCAGCGTCGTCGTCGACCTGAAGGTGAAGCCGGCGAAGTTCCCGATCGGCGTCTACGCGGACTCAGTCAGCACCGGCGGCACGTTCGGGGTCAACCACGAGAGCATGTTCAGCAAGGGATGCATCAACCATCGCCAAGCCGACACGTACGCCACCGCAAGTGGCTACTCGGGGCCAGTCCCCGCGTCGACGGGCGGCGGCGGCGGCATCAAGTTCTCTGGCGTCGACCCTCAGTACGACATTCCTGCAGCCGCTCATTCGGTCGGCCAAGTGACGCAGGCCAACTCCGGTTGCAGCACTGGCACCTCCGCGAGTGTCAACAACGCGAACGTGCACGATCCCAGCTACTACGGGACGTGCAACGCTCCCTCGTCGGGTGCGCCGAAGAACCTGCCCGACTACTACGACCAGGACTCGCAGGGCGGCGACCTCACCGGCACTCCCTGCTCCAACATTTGGACCGACACGTCTACCGGGAAGACGTACCCGACGACGTCGAAGTTCACCATGACTGATCTGCAGGCCATGGGCTACCGGCCCGGGGGTCTGAGCCCCAGCGAGTACGCCGCGCTCAAGTCTCTGGCGCAGTCGATGAACACCTACACGACGAATGCGAACTTCAATCCGCTGACTGCACTGACCTCGGCAAACGTGAGTAACGCGGTGGTCTTCTACGACCTGAGCGGAGGAACGGTGCAGCTCAAACCGAGCATGTTGCCGACGACCTACTTCCGGGCCCTGAACGACGACTCGGCCTGCACGACGACTGGCAGCCTTGTCATCGTGGTGCGCAACGGGAACATGGTCTACAACACCAGCGGCTTCACGGGCAGCAACTCGTTGGTCGCGTCGTTCTTCGTGCCGGACGGGTCCTACAGCGGCCAGGGCAACGCGAACGTCATCGGAACTCTGTTCGCGCAGTCAGTCGGCGGCACCGGCACGCAGAACTGGTACCTCGACAAGTGCTTTGTCGCCAACCCGCCCGGGCCGGTGCAGACCGTCACCGTCATCAACTACCGGCAGGTCAACACGCAGAACGTGCACTGACCCGGATCGGGCCATGACCGTGACTAGCCTGTCGACGTGACAGCAGGAGTTGCCGCACTCGTCGGGCTGTTCGGGCTCGTCATCGGGTCGTTCCTCAACGTCGTGATCTGGCGGGTGCCCCGCGG
>DASSEQ010000332.1:0-4587 GCA_035695245.1 Mycobacteriales bacterium
CCGGCGAAGGCGGTCAGGCCGGCCGCGATGAAGAGCGCGCCTGCAGCGAGCCGAGCGACTGGCCGATGAAGCGACTTGACGATCATGGTGCCCCGCCATCCTTATCGTTCGGATGGGTCGGTCTCACCACTGGCTCCCCGCGACCAGTTCCGCTTGTGGCGGATTGGTGACCGGCTTGCCGGTCGCGGCTCCTAGCCCCCCTCAACGCCCGTTGCCAGGCGCCTACTCAGGGTGACCTGGCGTGTTGATCAACGTCAAGCCAGAGTCAAAAGAACGACCGAAAGGATGAGTCAAACCGGGTGATAACGGCCTGATCTAGACCATGTGGCGTCACCCGTTTGGCCTAGTCCCCCCGTTGACGACGCCAACGGATCTCGGCGTCGATGAAGCTGTCGAGGTCGCCGTCGAGGACCGCCGTGGTGTTACCGGTCTCCACTTCGGTGCGCGCGTCCTTGACCAGTTGGTACGGATGCAGGACATAGTCGCGAACTTTGTTCTCGCCTGCGCCGAAACTGGCCGCCATGTGCGTGCCGCGCAGTTTGTCCATCTCCTCGGCTTCCTGCTGACGCCGTACGTCGAGCAGCTTGGCCTGGAGGACCTCCATCGCCCTCGCGCGGTTCTGGATCTGGCTGCGCTCGTTCTGGCAGGTGACCACGATCCCGGTCGGCAGGTGGGTGATCCGCACCGCCGAGTCCGTCGTGTTCACGCCCTGGCCGCCGGGGCCGGACGACCGGTAGACGTCGACGCGGATCTCCTCGTCCGGGATGTCGATGTGGTCGGTCTGCTCGACCACGGGCGTCACGTCCACGTCGGCGAACGAGGTCTGCCGTCGAGCCTGGTTGTCGAACGGCGAGATCCGCACCAGCCGATGCCGTCCGTGCTCGCCGGCGAGAGTGCCGTACGCGAACGGCGTCTTCACCACGAACGTGGCCGACTTGATTCCGGCCTCTTCGGCGTACGAGGTGTCGTAGACCTCGGTCGCGAAGCCGTGCCGCTCCGCCCAGCGCATATACATCCGCATCAGCATCTGAGCCCAATCCGCGGCATCGGTGCCGCCGGTGCCCGAGTTGATGGTGATCAGTGCTTCGCGCGCGTCGTAGTCCCCCGACAGCAGTGTGCGGACTTCGAGGGCCTCGATGTCGCTGCTCAGCGCCGGCAACTCCGCAGCGGCTTCCTCGATGAGGGTCGCGTCGTCCAGGTCGAGAGCGGCGTCGACGTCGTCGAGGCGCGCGCGCAGAGACTCGATCCGGTTCAGGTCTCCGCGCAGCTGCGACATCTTGCTCGTCACCCTCTGCGCGCGGGCCTGGTCGTTCCACAGGTCCGGGTCGGCCGCTTCGGCCTCGAGCTCGGCGAGCTCTTTGCCCATCTTGTCGACGTCGAGCACAGCGGCGATCGAGTCGAGGATGCCGCGCAGCCGGCCAGTCTGCTCGCGGAGATCCTCGCCGGCCATGTGGCCAGGCTACCGAGCAGCCTCAGCAGCCTCCGGTCGCCGAGAGCGGCGACTGAGCATGCGCCACCACGTCGACCCGCACTCGCCCGTCATCGTGACCAGGCACGAGCAGCGCAAGGATTCGGCCGAAGGGCACCGCGACCTGGCCGGAGAGATGCACGCTCACTGTGCCCGATTGCACGACCGTCTCGGGTGGTTCGAGAGTCGCGAAAGTCTGGTGCAGGCTGCCCGCTGCGTCTGCGACGGATGATTCGGCGTACGACGACGCCGCGCTGGGGTCGACCGGCAGCAATCCACCGCAACCGCCGGCGCCGCCATAAAGGGCGGCCTTGTCGACCGCCTGTGCCGCCGCCAGTGCCGCGGCGTCCGCAGCAGACGACAGTGCGCGCCTGGCGAGGAAGAGCTTCGAAACGTCGACACCGACGACGACAAGCACTGCCGCGATCGCGACGTAGCCGATGATGAGCACGGTCAGCTGCCCGTCGTCGCGACGCCGAGTCGCGGCCGCGCTCAGCACTGCGAACCCGCGGCCACTGTGCCGGTCCCGCCGTAGCAATCGATGCGTTCGGCGTGATGTGCGCTGACGGTGATCCCGGCAAGACACCTCGACGAGCACATCCAGTGCGGCACAAACGGCAGCGACACCGTCGTGCGCAGGTCGACAGCGAACGGTGATCCGGCCTCGTAGTCACAGGTGCCACATTCGACAAGACGGCCGGTAGGGCTCCAGCCAACTCCCTGGTCGTGCATGACGAGTGCGACGGCGAGCTCCGCACGCCGCTCGCCTTCAGCGTCCGAACCGGCCGTGGCATACGCGCGCGCCGCCTCACGAGCAGCCGCAGTCGTGGCGAACGCCGCCCGCTGCACCGACAGCGCGGAGAGCACGACGTAGACGAGCGGGATCATCAGAATGAGCGCGAGGTAGGTGAACTCGACCAGAGCTGTCCCGTCGTCGCGGGACACGAGGCGACGTATCGCGATCACGGCGTCTCCAGCAACGCATGGCCGACGGCATGCACGCTTGGTCCGACCGGCAGGAACCACGCCAGCAGCGGCAGCCGGGTCGTGACGGTTACCGTCACCAACGGTGCGCCGTCGACGGTGTCCTGCGTGGATGCGGCCTCGGCGTGCGCGAATCGCGCGCCGACAGAGGCACGAATCAAGTCGTTGGCCTTGGCAGCGCCCGCATCCGCATTCGCAACGTCAGCATTGGCGCCGTATCTCGCGCCTTCGGCCACTGACGCAGCGAGCACGTTGCGCACGTGGTAGTCGATGCCCAGTTGGACCAACGCCATGAACAGAAACGTGACGAGCGTTCCCACGAGCACGAAGTCCACCGCCGCGGAGCCGCGCTGGTCTCGCAGCGAGACGGTCAATTGTTGGGGTCGCCGGAAAGGTTCAGCGCGTTGGACAGCAGGCTGGACAACTTCGGCTCCGCCACGACCCAGAGCGCCATCACGATGCCCACCGTCATGAGTGTGATGAGCACCCAACCCGGCACGTCACCGCTGTCGTCGTTCATATCGGTTAATCGCTGTCGAACGACTACCCATAGGTGCATCAACAACGGCATGCGAGGTCCCTTCTCGGAACGCGCTGTCACGGGACCGACAGCGAGAGGTTGTAAAAGTCCGGATACAGCGCGAAGACGACCGTGACCGGAAGCACGAAAAACACGACGGGCAGCAACATTCCGATTTCCTTGCGGCCGGCAGACTCGAGCAGGCTGCGGCGGCCGTGTTCACGTACGTCGACGGCCTGCGCGCGAAGCACGTCGGCGAGCGGAGTGCCGCGTTCGACGGCGACTGCCATGCCATCGACGAATCGGGCCAGCGCCGGCAGCGACGTGCGGCCGGCCATGCCCTCGAGTGCTGCAACGAGCGAGGCTCCGGCGCGTGCTTCGGCCAACGCCCGGGTCAGCTCGCGCGACAACTCGCCGGTGGAGAGCTTGGTGACCCGCTCCAACGCACCGACCGCACCTTCACCAGCCGTGACAGCGAGGGCGAGCAGCTCGGCGATGGTCGGGAACTCGGCGAGCATCCGCGCCTCGCGTCGCGCGACGCGGCTGGTGAGCGTGCGGTCGCGACCCAAGACGCCGGCAATCAAGAAGGCCACCGAGACGGCGAGGAAGAGCATCGGGCTCGCGCTGACGCCACGAAGCGCAGCCAGCACGGCGAGCAGGAGGCCGATGATGAGTCCGGCTGCGCCCCAAAGCACTTGATCCAGCCGGAATTGCTCAACCGTCATCTCGCTGCCGGCTTGGTCGAGTCGTCGTCGTACCGAAGCGGACCCGCCGATCGCGCGGTCGACAAACGTGGCCACATCGCGCAGGACGGGTGCCAGCAGTCGCTCGACCGTTGGGAACGGCGTCAACGCGCGCGACTCCGAAAGCAGCCGAGACGGGGACGGCGTGTCGCGCAGGTAGGGCGCGAGGCGGTCGTCGAGTCGAGGCCGCCGCAGTGGTGGCAACCCGGCCACAGCGACCGAGATCCCAACTGCAGCAACCAGTCCCAGCAAGGCGCCGATCGCAGTTGTGCTCATCTCAGCACCCGCTCGTCTTCAGGAAGGCGCGCGATCCGCAGCATCAACCGGTAGGCGAAAAGCGAGACACCCCCGCCGACGAGCAGCACCAGCACTCCGGTTGCGCTGTTGTAGGCGACGACAGTCTCCGGACGAAGCGCAAGGAGCGCCAAGACGACCCACGGTGCGCACAACGCCAACCGAGCCGCGTTGACGGTCCAGCCCTGCCGTGTCTGCAGCTCCGCGCGGGTCCGCGCGTCTTCTCGAAGGAACTCGGACAACGTGCGGAGGAGCCGTCCGAGCTCGGTGCCACCGACATCGCGGGCAACGCGAAGCGACTCGACGATCCGATCGGCCACTGGATCGGCAAGGCCGGCCTTCAGCCGGTCGAGGCACTCGCCGAAGCGGCCGGTCGCCCGATAGTCCTCACCGAAGCGACGGAACGACGGCCGCAGCGGCTCCGGGCCACGTTGCGCGAGCTGCGCGACTGCTTCCGGCAACGACAGTCCGGCACGCACCGCCGAGGCCAGGTTGTCGACAACGTCCGGCCACACCTCGCGGAGCTCAACGGTTCGCTGCCGCCGGCGCATCTTGACCAACGCCACCGGCGCGTAGCC
>DASSEQ010000333.1:0-4254 GCA_035695245.1 Mycobacteriales bacterium
CCAGGCCGCCAAGGAGATCGGGCAGCGGTTCGATTTCAAGAACACCGGTGCCTCGATCTCGTGGAGCGGCGACAACGCCGTCGAGATCAAGGCAAGCACGGACGACAGAGTGCGGGCCGTGCTCGACGTGTTCAAGGAGCGCCTGGTCAAACGCAGTGTTTCGTTGAAAGCCCTCGATCACGGCGATCCGCAACCCGGTGCCGGCGGCACATCGCGCCTGGTCGCGTCGATCCGGCAGGGCATCGACGACGAGAAAGCCAAGGCAATCGTCAAGCGGATCAAGGCCGACGGCCCGAAGGGAGTGCAGGCGCAGGTGCAGGGCGACACAGTGCGCGTCTTCTCCAAGAAGCGCGACGACTTGCAGGCGGTCATTGCGATGTTGCGTGAAGCCGACTTCGGCATTCCGTTGCAGTTCCAGAACTATCGCTGATCGGCCTTACAGCCAGTCGCGACGCTTGAACGCGACGTAGAGCACGGCGACGCCCACCACCATCAACACCAACGCCAGAACCCCGCCGAGGAGAGTCGACGCGCCGGGGAAGATGCGCACGTTCCTTCCGTAATAGCCGGTGATGATCGTGGGCACGGCTGCGATCGCCGCCCAGGACGTGACCGCCTTCATGATCTCGTTCATCCGGTTGCCCTGGATGGTCAGGTTGGTCTCGAGAATGGTCGAAACGAGGTCGCGCAGACTGTCGGTCCAGTCGGCGGCGCGCAGCACGTGGTCGTAGACGTCCTGGTAATACGGCATCAAGACGTCGTCGACGTAGACACTTTCGCGACGCATCAGTGCGTTGAGCACCTCCCGCGTCGGGAGCACGACGCGCCGCAGCATGACCAGCGACTTACGCAGCTCGAACGACCGCCGTTGCACCTCGGGACCGCGGAAACGGTCGTCGAACAACAGGTCCTCGAGCTCTTCGATCTCCGTGTCCAGCGACTGCACGGTGTCGAAGTGGCTGTCGACGATGACGTCGAGCAGACCCCAGAGGAGAAAGCCGACGCCGTGCTTGGCCAAGTCGGCATTGTCGTCCCAACGCTGCTCGACCTCGTCCGGTGACATCCCCGCTGACTTGCGCACCGTGATGAGGTAGCGCTTCGACGCAAACACAGCGAGCTCGTGCGCGACGAGCTCACCACTGTCGTGGTCGAGGTTGACGTCATAGAGCGAGATGAAGACGTGGTCGTCGTAGTGGTCGAGCTTCGGCCGCTGGCGCTCGTGCAATGCGTCCTCGACGGCCAGGGGGTTGAGCGAGAACTCCTCCGCGATCAGCGCGAACTCTCGTTCGGTGGGCTCGCTGACGTCCATCCAAACAATTGCGCCGTCGGTCTCCAGGTAGTCGGAGATCCGCGCCGGGTCGAAGTCCTTCGCCGTGCAACTGCCATCGTCGTAGACGCGCGTGTGGATCACGCCGAGAACGCTACGCCGACAGCGTTCGTTTCACCGGGAGGCAAGACCCGCGGCGTGGAGCAGCGGCTGCGGGTCGACCGAGAGCGCCACAGTGAGTGCTGCGGTCAAAAGCACTGCTGCCGCGCCGGCACCGTCGGGGCGAAGTCGCACCTTGGGCGCTTCGGGCTCGTCCACGCCGCTGAAGAGCAGCGCCGCCACCCGCAAGTAGTAGGCGAGCCCGATGACAGTGTTGACAGCGGCAACCACCGCCAACCACGCGACGTGTCCGTGCACCGCGGCACGCAGCACGACGACCTTGGCGAAGAGGCCGGCGACTCCTGGCGGCAGTCCGGCGAGAGCGGTCAAGAAGAAGGCCAAGGCAAGGGCGACAGCGGGGGCGCTCCGCACCAGCCCACGCAGATCCGTGATCGCCCCTCGCGGGTGGCGACGCAGGATGAGGACGGAGCAGGCGAAGGCACCGAGGTTCATCGCCGCGTAGATGCCGAGGTAACCCAGGGTGGCTCGGACGGCGTCCGCCATCTCGGCGTCGGCGCGGCCATGAGCAGTCGCGGCAACGCCGAGCGGCACGAGCAGGTAGCCGGCCTGCGCCACGGTCGACCAGGCAAGCAAGCGCACAAGATGCCACTGGCGCAACGCGATCACGTTGCCGACCGTCATCGTCACCGCCGCGAGCACCGCGATGACCGCACCCCACACGTCGGCGTACGCCCGAAATGCGTGCGTCAGCAACACGATCAGGCCGGCGAAACCCGCGGCCTTGGACGCCACCGAGAGAAAGGCAGCAATCGGCACCGGCGCGCCTTGATAGGTGTCCGGCGCCCAGAAGTGAAACGGCACAGCGGAGACCTTGAAGCCGAAGCCGACCAGGACCAGGACGACGCCGGCCGCAGCCGTTGCCGCCATCGCGCCGCTGTGGCCGTGCAACGTGGTCAGCTTGGCCGCGATGCCGCCGAACGCGATGGTGCCGGTGACGCCGTAGACGAGGGCGATGCCGTAGACCGTCAGCGCCGTCGAGACCACTGAGAAGAGGAAGAACTTCAACGCCGCTTCTCCGGCGCGCGGGTCGCCACGACGAAGCCCGACCAGCACGAAAGCAGGCAGTGACACGACCTCGAGCGCAACCAGAAGGGTGAGCAAGTCGCGCGCCGCAGCCAGCACAAGCATCCCGACGACCGACGAAAGCAGGAGGAGGTGATACTCCCCCGCCGGCACCCGTCCGTCGGTGAAAAGCGTCAGCGAGAGCAGCAGCACGATGAGGCTGCTCCCGAGGAACAACACCTGGAAGAACAAGGTGAAGTCGTCGACGACGTAAGAACAGTCACCGCCGCCCAGGCAGAACGTGCGTCTTCCCGTGGACGTGGCCAACCATGCGGTGAAGCCCAGCGACACCGACACCCCGACGAGCGAGATCCCGGCGGCGACGTTGCGTCGCCACGGAGCGGGCACGAACAAGTCCGCGACAAGCACGCCGAGTGCTGCGATCGCGACGGCCAGCGGCGGCGCGATCGCTGTGTAGTCGATGCTCTGGACGAGACTGATCGGGCTCACCCCAGCAATCCGCGTACGGCGGCTTCGGAGACGCCGAGCACCAGCCTCGGCCACACGCCGATGCAGACAGCGAGCACGACCAGCGGGGTCCACGCGACGAGATCGGCGGCGACAACGTCGCGCAGCGAGTGCTCCCGCCAACGATCGCCCACGATGCCGAACGCGAGACGGCGCAGCATGGCAAGGAAGTAGATCGCGGTGAGCACTGTGCCGGCGCCGGCGATGGCCATCAGCACCAGGAAGAGCGGGCGGGACAGGCTGCTCGCCGGGTGGTAGGAGCCGAGCATGGCCAGCATCTCGCCCCAGAAGCCGGCGAGTCCGGGCAGGCCGAGGCTTGCGATCGCAGCAAACACGGTGAAGGCGCCGAGGACCGGGGTCTTCGCCAACAGACCGCTGCCGATCTCGGCGAACGTGCTCGTGTGGAAGCGATCCTTCACGCCGCCGACAAGGAAGAACAGCAGCCCTGTGATCACGCCGTGCGCGATGTTGCCGATGAGGGCGCCCTGGATCCCGATCGGCGTGAGCGTGGCGATGCCGAGCAGCACGAAGCCCATGTGACCCACGGACGAGAACGCGATGAGACGTTTGAGATCCGCCTGTGGGTCGGTAGCCAGCGCGACACAGACGAAGGTTGCATAGGCGATACCGGCGACGGCGAGCACGCCGAGCGCCGGAGCGACGTCGTGCGCAGCCAACGGCAGGTCCGGCACGGCGATGCGCACCAAGCCGTAGGTGCCCATCTTCAGCAAGACGCCGGCAAGGAGCACCGAGCCGATGGTCGGCGCCTCGGTGTGAGCATCCGGCAGCCAGGTGTGCAGCGGCCACATCGGGCTCTTGATGCCGAAGCCCAGCAGGAGCAGCACGAAGGCGAACAGCTGGGTCGAGCGCGACAGCCCGGAGCCATGCGTGTGCGACAGAACGCTCATGTCGAAGGACCCGGTGCCGGCGTAGATGACCAGGAAGCCGACAAGCATCAGGCCCGAGCCCAGCAGCGTGTAGAGGATGAACTTCGTCGCCGCGGCGCCCCGCTGGTCCCCGCCCCAGACAGCGATCAGGAAGTACATCGGGATCAAGACGACTTCGAAGAACACGAAGAACAACACGAGGTCGAGCGCAGTGAACGTGCCGAGCATCCCGACCTCGAGAAGCAACATCAGCGCCAACAGCTGCCGCGCCGGGCCGGCGTCGGGCACCGACCCGAGGGTGTAGGCGGAGCAGAGCAGAGTCAGCAACGCCGTCAGCAACACGAGCGGCAAGCTGATCCCGTCGACGCCGAGATGGAAACGCACATCGAT
>DASSEQ010000334.1:0-2189 GCA_035695245.1 Mycobacteriales bacterium
AGAGCCTCGTCGGCCTCGAACCGTTCCAGTGCCGCGACCAGCGCCTCCGCCGTGCGACCGTCGATCGCGTTGCGCCGGTGCTGGCGGTCGACAGTGACGATCGCGACGGGACCGCGGTTGTCCCAGTGCACCGCATCGATGGGGTCCGGGTCGATCGGCTCGGGCGTCGTCTGGTCGGCCATAGCGCATTCGACCACGCGCTCGCGTCTCGCCTAGACTGGCTCGGTCCCCGACGGGCCCCCATCGTCTAGAGGCCCAGGACGCCGCCCTTTCAAGGCGGTAGCACGGGTTCGAATCCCGTTGGGGGCACTCGAGTCAAGGTCCTGTGGAGCAGTTGGAGTGCTCGCCGCCCTGTCAAGGCGGAGGTCGCGGGTTCAAGTCCCGTCAGGACCGCCAGATGGTTGAGTACGACGCCACGACCGCGCTCGTCGTGGTCGACGTGCAGAACGACTTCGCTGATCCTGACGGGTCGTTGTCGGTGCCTGGCGCGGTGGACATCGTCGCCGCCGTCAACCAACAGATCGCCGCCGCCGTTGCCGCCGGGGCGCCCTGCGTCTATACGCAGGACTGGCATCCGCCGCGCACTCCGCACTTCGCGAAGGACGGCGGGCCCTGGCCGGTGCACTGTGTCCGTGACACCTGGGGCGCTGAGCTCGTGTCCGGTCTTGACGTCGTGGGGCCCGTGGTGCGCAAAGGCAGCGGTGGCGAGGACGGCTACTCCGGCTTCACGGTGCGCGACCCACGAACCGGCGCAGCCCGGCCGACCGAGCTCGAGGAGATGCTCCGATCGAACGGCGTCCGCCGGGTGGTCGTCGTCGGGCTCGCGACTGACTACTGCGTGAAGGAGACCGCCCTCGACGCGGCGCGGCTCGGCTTCACGACCATCGTGTTGCGCGACGCCGTGCGCGCGGTCAACGTCGATGCAGCCGACGGCGAACGCGCCTTCGTGGCGATGGCCGAAGCCGGCGTCACCGTCAGCTGATCGGCGGATTCGCGCGCTGATCTTCGCGCCGACTACCAGTTCTACGGCGTGTCAGGACGGAAACTGGTCGTGGCGGCGAAGATCTGCCCTGACGGTCAGCTGATCGGTGCGACCACCTTCGACAGTAGGAACGCGTGCCCGCCGTAGAGCTTGTAGGCACCGAGAGCGCGCCAGTCGTCGTTGTCGATGCGGCCGTCGACCGGCAGCTGGTGCAAGGTCTGGAACGCCACCACTGCGGCAAACGTCCGCGCGTCGAAGCTGCCCGTGACGTTCGCCGGCTGTCCTAGCGCCGCTTGCGCCAGCCGCACCGCAGAACCGCTGCTGCCGATGGCGAGAACCGTATAGCGGTAGCGCCACATCGGCCCGTGTCGCCCCGGTGTCGCGTCCATCACGGGGCAGGTCAGGTCTTCGTCGAAATGCCGGGTGTACTGCGTCAGCCAGGTTGCGCCGCCGGTCGCACTCGCGCGGCATTCTGCGCGCGCGTCGGCGGCCTTGCTGCTGCCGCCCGGCAGCCAGTTCGGCGCGCTGGTGCGCAGGCCACCGACGATGTGCGACCACATGTACGACGTGGTGTAGACGCCGTAGGGCAGGTGCGACAGGGCAAGGCCGGTGAAGACGCCTTCGACAACCCGGGCGTTGTCCGAGTGCGAGTGCGACCAGGGATGGACGTGCCGGAACTCGACGTCGACCCAGACCATGGGGGCCGGCACGCCCGCTCGCCGCATCACCGCAACAGCGTCAGCCGCTTGGTCGGCGCCGTCATTCGCGAGTCGGCAGCTCTTGTCGGTCGTGCTGCACGCGCCGTACGGTCCGGAGCTCGCGGCGGCCAGCTGCTGGGCCGTCGGGTAGGACGGGACGAGATAGGCCCCGACCGGCACGCGATGCGATCGCGCCCATGCGACTTGCGCGGCAAGACAGGGGTTCACCGTGTGGCCCGCGCCGTGAGTGAGACCGAGGATCACGTAGTGGACGGAGCTCGACGGCTTCGCCGTCGCCGAGGGCCCGTTGCCGTCGTTGCTGCACTGCGGCCAGGAGATGTCATAGCCGTGGGTGTAGGTCGTCGATGCACCCTGCGACGCGGTGACGGCGGCAGCCGTCAATCCCATGGCCAGCAGCCACGTGACGGCACGGCGAATCCCCAAGCCCGCCCCCAGCAAATCCTGTCCAAGTCCCCGGAGTGGTGCGAAACATAACGAACCAGGACGCG
>DASSEQ010000335.1:0-4499 GCA_035695245.1 Mycobacteriales bacterium
ACGCACGTATTCCAAGGCGACGGCGCCGTTGACATGGCTCTTGCCCTTGGGTAGTTCGAGCCCGCTGCCGACCTTGCCGCCCGTCGCCGGGTCATAGTGCACCGGGTCGGAGATCGCGCTCGGGGTGCAAACCGTCACACCGCCGAGCGCGTTGACCATCTTCACGAAGCCGAGGAAGTTGATCTCGACGTAGTGGTCGATCCGCACGTGGGTGTTGGCTTCGATCGTCGCGACCGTGAGTTGTGGGCCGCCGATGGAGTAGGCCGCGTTGAGCTTGTTCTTCGCCGCCGGCACGAGATGGCCGGTCGCATCCTTGTGCGCCGGGATCGTGACGTAGGAGTCCCGCGGCAGGCTGATCAGCACCGCCTTGCCGCCGCCGCGCGGGATGTGCAGCAGGATCATCGTGTCCGACCGCTGTCCCGGGTCGTGCCCGACATGCAGGGCGTTCTGCTGGGCTTTGGTGAGGCCGGCGCGGCTGTCCGAGCCGACCAGCAGGATGTTGAGGTCGCCCTGCACACCACCGGACGGCCGGTGCGTCAGACCGCTGAACACGTTGATCTTGGTGATGTTGCCGAGGAAGTGGCTGATCGCCGCCCACGACGTCACGCCGCCGATCAGCACGACAGCGGCCAGGCCGCCGGCGATCCACGCGAGCATCCGCTTCTTGCTGCGACGCCGTCGTGGCGACCCGATCGTCTCCGGCTGGCCCTGCTCCGGGTGCCGTCCGCGCGGGTTGAGCTCCGGCGGGAGCTCCGGCCAGTCGCGGGGTTCGTCTGGTCCGGTCATGGCCGGCCGAAGACCGCCTGGCCCGTCATGACGCGCTACCTCCGGGTTGATGCACCGGGGTCTCGCCGCCTCCGGTCGGGTCCAAATCGTAGGCGATAACGTCGCCCAGTGCCCGGAGCCGAGCGTGACCAGAGGCCCGGTGTGTCTGTGGTCTTACCCGTTCTGAACGAGGAGCGACACCTCGAAGACGCCATCCGTTCGATCCTCGATCAGGACTACGCCGGGCCGCTCGAGGTCGTGCTCGCGCTAGGTCCCTCGACCGACCGCACGGACGCCATCGCGGGCCGTCTCGCGGCCGCCGATGGCCGGGTGCGCACCGTGCCGAACCCCACCGGTCGGACTCCAGAAGGGCTCAACGCGGCGATCTCGGCGAGCAGCCTGCCGATCGTGGCGCGCGTCGACGGCCATTCGGAGCTGCCGCGCGACTACCTGAGGACCGCGGTCGAGCTGCTCGAGCGCACCGGCGCGGACAACGTCGGCGGCCTGATGTGGGCTGAAGGCGTCACCGGCGTCGAGAAGGCGATCGCGTGCGCGATGACGAGCAAGCTCGGAGTCGGCAACGCCCGCTTTCACGTCGGGGGTGAGGAAGGTCCCGCCGACACCGTTTACCTCGGGGTGTTCCGTCGTACGGCGCTCGAACGCGTCGGCGGCTACGACGCGTCGTTCGCGCGGGCGCAGGACTGGGAGATGAACTTCCGCATCCGCGAAAGCGGCGGTCTCGTCTACTTCACGCCGGCGCTGCGAGTCTCGTATCGTCCGCGCCCGTCCCTGCGTGCGTTGGCGCGGCAGTATTTCCACTACGGGCGTTGGCGTCGCGAGGTGATGCGTGAGCATCCCGAGTCGATCAACCTTCGCTACCTCGCGCCTCCGGTAGCCGTGGTGGGGTTCGCCGGCGGCGTCGTTGCCGGAGCTGCCGGGTGGTCCTGGGCATGGATAGCGCCGGGCGGATATGTGGTGCTCGTGGTCGCCGGCGCTCTTGTGATCGGGCGCAGCTTGCCGCTGCGGTCGCAGCTCGTGCTCCCGGCAGTGCTGGCGACGATGCACGGCGCCTGGGGCGTTGGTTTCTTGACCTCGATCAGGACGAGGAAGAGCACACGTCCTGGTCAGCGGTGATCGTGTCGATGGTCGGTCCGGCTGACGGAGTTGCCGACGGCGATGTGCTCGAGATGGTGACCGGCACGACCTTGGTGAAGTTGCTGCCGATGATGAGCTCGACGGTGTTGCCCAGAGAGGTGTCGAGTTGACGTGTGGACCCCGGCACGGCAGCCGCCACCGTCATCGACGACTGAACCCGGCTGGTGCCATAGAGCACCACGCTCGTGGTGTAGGACGATGATCCAGCGTTGCCGGCCGAGGCGATAAACCCTTCTGCCGCAAGGGAATTCGCCACCTGGTGTGCAATACCATTGGTGCCGGTGCCGTTGAGCACGCGCACCGGGATCGAGCTCGGTGGCACCGTCAGCGGCACGGCGGAGGACGACGCGCTCGGGTGCGGTTGTGGCTTCGCCTCGCCTGGCAACGGCTCGTCACGGCGCAAGGCATCCCACAACAACGGAGCCTTCGTCGGGTCCCACGCAACGTCAGCAGCTGGCACTCCTGGTGCGTTGAACAGGATCGGCACGGTGAGGAGCACGACTCGCCCTGGCTTCAAGCCATGCAGTCTGTCGGCGAGGTTCTTCATCTGGCTCAGGCCGAAGTTGGGGTCGGTGCGGATCGACTTGGTGGCTGCATCGAGGAAGTCATACAGCGTGATCGGATGAAAGAGCAGTCCCGTGTTGGTCGCCTTGCGGATGACAGCGGAGATGAACAGCTGCTGGTCCTTGATGCGACCGAGGTCGCTGCCGTCGCCGACACCGTAACGTGCCCGGACGAAGGCGAGCGCCTGCTTGCCCTTCAACGTGTGTGTGCCGACCGGCAGCACGAGGCCGCTGCCGATGTAGTGCCCGCCGACGTAGCGGATCGGGTCGTTGATCGCCTGCTTCAGACAGATGTTCACGCCGCCGAGTGCGTTGACCATGCTTTGGAAGCCTTGGAAGTTGACCTCGACGAAGTGGTCGATGTGGATGTGCGTGAGGTGCTCGACGGTCGCGATCGTGCAGCTCGGTCCACCGAGTGAGTAGGCGGAGTTGAACTTGTCGTAGTGCGGCGTCGAGATCGAGCCGTTGGGTAGTCGGCACGCCGGGATCTCGACGTAGGAGTCGCGCGGGATGCTGACGAGCACGGCCTTCTGGCCACCGTTGGAAAGGTGCACGAGGATCGTCGTGTCCGAGCGCGCACCGCCGACGTCACGGCCGAAGGCAGCGCCGCCTTTGAAGTCGCGCGTGTCGGAGCCGATCAGCAGGATGTTCTGCGCCTTGTTGAGCTTGGCGACCTGCCCGCCGATCACGTCGATCTTCTGGTGCGTGATCTGGCCCATCAAGTGCTTGTAGACGAGAACACCGCCGGCGACCGTGATGAGCAGCACGCCGGCGAGACCCAGGGCGATGCCCCCGAGCAGTCGCTTGCGCCTCGACGGTGCAGGGACGACGTGTGGCGTGCCGAGCGGAGGCGGCGTCGACACGATGGAGCAGTCCTCCCAGTGGCCCGACCGTCGAGCCGATCAATGCTATTTCCTCGACGCCTGAAGGTGCGTTCAGGTTGGCCGGACCTTTGGGCGGGTTCAGTCCCGTTGTGCCGGGATCGTGCCGAGTCGTCCGGCTTGGAAGTCCTCGAACGCCTGCAACACCTCGAGCTTGGTGTTCATCACGAACGGGCCGCCCCACGCGACCGGCTCGCGAATCGGTGCACCGCCGAGCAGCAGCACCTCGAGCGCCGGGTGGCGGCCTTCTTGATTTGCGGCCGCGGACACCAGCACCGAGTCTCCCGGCCCATAGACCACCAGCTGGCCGGTGCCGATCGGTCGGCCCTCAGCGCCGGCGGTGCCATCGCCGGAGAGCACGTAGGCGAGCGCGTTGAAGTCTGGGCGCCAAGGCAACGTCAGGGATGCTCCGGGCGACACGGTCGCGTGCAACAACGTCATCGGCGTGTAGGTCGAGCCCGGCCCTTGGTGGTCGGCGATGTCACCCGCGATCACCCGGATCAGCGCGCCCGCGTCCGCCGACGTGAGCAACGCGACCGAGTTGCCGCGCAGGTCCTGGTAGCGGGGAGCGACGAGCTTCTTCTCCCGCGGCAGGTTGACCCACAGCTGGATGCCGTGGAAGAGGCCGCCGCTGACGACGAGCTCCTCCGGCGGCTTCTCGATGTGCAAGATCCCGCCGCCGGCAGTCATCCATTGGGTGTCGCCATTGGTGATGAGGCCACCGCCACCGTTGGAGTCCTGGTGCTCGAATGTGCCGTCCATGAGGTAGGTGACGGTCTCGAAGCCACGGTGCGGGTGCCAGGGCGTGCCCTTCGGCTCACCCGGCGCGTAGTCGACTTCGCCCATCTGGTCCATGTGAATGAACGGATCGAGGAGACCCAGGTCGACGCCGGCGAAGGCGCGGCGCACCGGGAACCCCTCGCCCTCGAATCCCTGCGGCGCGGCGCTCACGCTGCGCACAGGGCGCGTGCGACCGGTTGCTTCGGCGACCCGTGGAAGGGCGGTGACGTCGGCGACGGTGATGGCTGGCATTGGAACCTCCTGCGAGGTTCAAGGTATTTGCTGTAGCAACTATTCCTGGTCGGGGATCCCGGGCGCCCGGAGCAGGACCTCGGGGTCGAGGTGATCGGCGATG
>DASSEQ010000336.1:0-13002 GCA_035695245.1 Mycobacteriales bacterium
AAGAAACCGTGCCCCATAGTCACGTAGTTGCGGTACTCCACCGGGATGCCAGCATCGAGCAGACGCTCGGCGTAGAGGCGGCCGTCGTCGCGCAGCGGGTCGTGCTCAGCGGTGAGGATGACGGCACGCGGCAGCCCTTCCAATGACTCGGCGAGCAGCGGCGAGACGAGCGGGTCCTTCACGTCCGCGTCCGGGCCGAGGTAATGCTCCACGGTCTTCGCGAGCACGTCGCGAGTCAGCAGCGGGCTGCGGTTCTCTGCGTACGACGGGGAGCTCATCGTGAGGTCCAGCCCAGGGTAGATGAGCAGCTGCTGAACAATGCGACGCTCGTTGTGCGCGTCCCAGTAGGCGAGTGCGGCGGCGAGGTTGCCGCCGCCGCTGTCGCCCGCGACGACGACCTTCGTTCCGTCAACACCGAGCTCGGAGCCCTGTTCTGCGAGAAAGGCGAGCGCGTCTTGGCAGTCCTCGATGGCTGCCGGAAACCGGTGTTCGGGGGCGAGGCGGTATTCGACCGAGACGAGGACAGCTGACATCTGCGAGGCAAGGTGCGCGCACAGCCAATGACAAGCACCCAGTCCGCCGGTGACCCAGCCGCCTCCGTGGATGTAGAGCACGGGTGGCTGGTCAACCGCAATCGACGCCGGCGTGTAGACGCGCACTCGCAGCTGGCCCGCGCGGCTGGGGACGTCGCGGTCGGCGAAAGTCACGTCAGCCGGAAGTCGCGAGGTCATCCACGGCGCGGGTGCCATCGACAAGCGCTTGGCAGTGGGGAACCGCGTGACGTCGGCCAGGCTCGGCATGAGCCGCAACTTCACGAGCATGGCGGTAAAGCCCTCGAGATATCGCTGGCGCCGGTCGAGGCGTCCCGCGCGGTCCACGGCAGGCATTGACGCTCCTAAGTGGTGGCTCGCTTGATCAAAGTGAGATCCAGCACCGTCGTCCGCGTCGGGAGTGACGGATCCCCGATGCGGTCCAGCAACGCCTTGGCTGCCAGCTGGCCGCTGCCCTCGAACGGTTGGCAGACGGTGGTGAGGCTCAGAGCCTGCGCCACTTCTCCGTCGTCGAAGCCGACGACAGCGACATCACCCGGAACGTCCAGCCCCAGGTCGCGCGCGGCTTGGAGCACGGCAGTGGCGAGCAGATCGTCATGAGCGAAGACTGCAGACGGTGGGTCCGGCGACGCCATCAGGTCACGCGCCGTGGCGCGGGCGCCGTCCAGATCGTTGGTGGTGAACCGGACGTGGCGCTCGTCGAGGGGGAGCTTCGCGTCGGTGAGCGCCGAGCGCAGGCCCGCGAGCCGCTGTTCGCACTGCGATTGGTGCGAGTGCGGCGTGACCCAGCCTTCGCCGAGGAAGGCGATCCGGGTGTGGCCTCGGGCGAGTAGGTGTTGCCCGGCGAGACGGCCGCCGGCGAAGTCGTCGGTGCGGACGACGTCGAAACCTTCCTGTGCGGTGTCGAGCAGGACGGTCGGGATGGACTGCTCTTGGAGCCGGTGGCGGATCCCGTCGTCGACCGGCAGCGACATCACGATGAGGCCGTCGACTCGGCCGGTCAACGGCAGCGTCGACAGCAGCGGCGACACCACCGCTGACTCGTGGTCGTATACGACCACTTCCAGGTTGGCGGCGGCGAACTCGCTGAGGACACCGTTGAGGCGGCGACCAAAGGACGGGTACGACGTGAACGGCGCGATCACACCGATCCGCCCCACAGCGCGACGGGCGCGGCTGACGGCGTCGGCTTTCGGCACATAGCCGAGTGAGTCAGCAGCGGCCAGGACGCGGTCACGAGTCGCCGCGGCGACACGCGACGGATTGTTGAGGCAGAGCGAGACCGTCGAGATGCTCACTCCGGCGTTGGCCGCGACGTCGTAGATCGTCGGGACGGTCACGGCTCACCTCCTTGCGCTCCCGCTCCTGACCCTGGTTGACCGTAGCGTGTCGAAGTGCTTCGATTCAAGCGGTTGACAGACCGTGGCATGAGGATTCCCGCTGGGATTCCGCACGACGTGAAAGTGTGACGATGCAGCTCGACCCCACGATCCAGGGCTTTCTCGCCTCGGCGGGGGAGGCCATGGCGCGGCTCGCCGACCCGGAGCTCTCGCTGCCAGAGCGGCGGCAACTCGCCGACGCCATCGCCGCGACGTTGCATCAACAGGTGGCAGAGCCCGGGCCTGAGGTGGCGCAAGTCCACGACGACACCATCGATGTCGACGGGGGGCGGATCCGTCTGCGCACTTACGTGCCGGAAGGCCCGGGGCCGTTCGCGGGGCACGTCGTTCTGCACGGCGGCGGGTGGTGGCAGGGCTCGATCGACGACTGGATAGGGGACGTTCAGGCGCGCGAGCGTTGCGTCGCAGCGAAGACGGTCGTCGTGGCCGTCGACTACCGGCTGGCGCCCGAGCACCCGTTTCCGACACCGCTCGAGGACTGCCGCGCGGCGTGGTTGTGGGTCGTCGACAACGCCGAGAAGCTCCGCATCGACCGTCAGCGGATCTCCCTCGGCGGCGTGTCCGCCGGCGGCAATCTCGCGGCGGCGTTGTGTCTGCTGTTGCGTGACCGGGCCGAGCCGCTGCCATTGCTGCAGGTGCTCGAAGCACCGGCCCTCGACTTTGATTTCACGCGGCCGTCAGTGCGGGAGTTTGGCCCAGCGTTCGGGATGGACGAGCAGAGCTTCCTGCCGCTTGTGCGCATGTATCTGCCTGACGCAGCGGATGACCAGAACCCGTATGCGGCGCCCGCGATCGCACCGGACCTGCACGGTCTCCCGCCCGCACACATCCTCACCGCGGAGTACGACGCATTACGCGACGCCGCGGAGCTCTATGCCGAGCGACTGCGCGAGGCGGGCGTTCCGGTGCAGCTGACCCGCCATGCCGGACAGGTGCACACCTCGCCCGTCATGACGGCCGTTCTTGAGGCGGCGCGCTCTTGGCGCGGCGAGGTTCTCGATGCACTTCGGCGCATCGCAGCCGAGCCGGGGGCACTCGCGGAGGTGGCGCCATGAAGCGGCTCGCGGTGGCCGCCGCAGCCGCGATGCTTCTCGCCGGCTGCGGAACCACGGTGCAGAACGTCGGAGCGGGGGTGGCAGGCGGCGACGGGCTCAGCACGGGAGGTTCGTCGGCCACACAGCCGAGTTCAGGGCTGTCGGTGCCCGGCTCATCCAGTGGCGTCGCCGGGATCGGGCCGGCTGGAGCCGTAGGTGGGACGGCTTCGTCAGGGTTCGCCCCGGGTCAGACGGCGTCGACGACCGCCGGGTCGACGGTAGATGCGAACGGCACCGCCGCCTCGACGGGCCCCATCCAACTCGGCTTCATCGTCACCAATGCCAGCAACGCGGGGTCCTTGGGCATCAATGCCGGCCAGACCTACACGGACCGGCAGCTGTACGACGCCCTCGTCGCGGCGATGAACAAGCAGGGCGGCATCAACGGCCGCAAGATCCAGCCGGTCTACGGCGTCACCGACACCGCATCAGCGAACTGGAACACCGACTTCCAGGCCGCGTGCGCCAAGTTCACCCAGGACAACCATGTCGCGGCTGTGCTGGGCTATATCTTCGTCTTCCTCGACTCGTTCGAGTCCTGCCTCGCGAAGGCGGGAGTGCCACATCTCTACGGTGGTTACCAGCCGGGCGACGTCAGCCAACAGCGCGAGTATCCAGGCCTTGTGTCGACTACTGCCCCCACGTCGGACGAGCACTGGCAGGTCGGCTTAGAAGGCGCCGTCACCTCGGGGCAGCTCACGCCGAAGAACAAGCTCGGCATCATCGTGGACACATGTGCCAACGACGACAAGGCGTTCGCTCGCGTCGGTGCGCCGTACCTGAAAGCTCACAACATCACCTACGAGACGGTCGTCGGCCAGTGCTCAGCGGGGCAAAGCGATACGAGCAGCGCGGCGGCGCAGATCCAGAATGCGGAGCTGCAGTTCAGAAGCCACGGGGTTGACACCGTTTTCGTCGAAGGTGTGCCGGCGCTCCTCTTCGCCGAGGATGCCGAGTCGCAGCATTGGTATCCGTCGTACCTGATGACGTTCGGTGGAGCGGCCTTCGAGAGCAACGTGCCGGCCGATCAGCTCAAGAACTTCCACGGGTTCGGGATGATTCCGTCGGTTGACGTCGATCCGTCGCACCAGCCGTATGCCTGGAACGCGAGCGAGAGGCGCTGCCTGGACATGTTGCAGTCGCAAGGACTGACCCCGAAGGCTTACAACGACTTCTTCGAGGCGTTCACCACTTGTGACTCGCTCTTCCTCTACGCCGCGGCGCTGAAGGCCGACGGAGGGCAGACTGCCGTCGGTCCGGTGGTCTCGGCACTGTCGTCGGTGATCGGGAGGGCGTTGCTCTCGTCGACCTATGCAGGCGTGGGTCGATATGTGGCCGAGCAGCACGGCGGGCCGTCCGTGTGGCGGCAGTGGGGATGGTCCACCGGATGCTCCTGCTTCCAATACGTCGGCCCGGCGCACCCGATCGGCTGACCGATGACAGTGAAGTCCGTGCTGACGGTCACGCCGTCGCCTGATGTCGACTGGGCCGACCTGGCCCGAACGGCGAGGCTGCTCGCGCGGCAGGCGGATGCACTCGGCTTGGTCGAGACGACCACAGGCGCAGGCGCGGACACGGCACTCGGTCGTCTGCTCCTGGGCGAGTCCCTGCCCGGGGATGAGGTGGCCGTCGCGATTCCACTCGCGGGGGCCCGGGTCCTGCACGTCGATCACTCGCTCGCACCGGCTCTGGCCGGCCGGGTCCGGTCGGCGCTCGAGGCTGCCGCGGGCGTCATCTACGTCGAGCTGCGTCACGACTGCTACGACGTCCTCGTGCGGCACGTCCCGCATCGAGCGCAGGAAGATCGCGCACTGCTTGTCGCGCGGCGGCTCGCGGCGTCGATCACGGCGACAGATTCACGCGTCTCTGCGGGACTCAGCGCGTCGGTCGATGATGCTGCGCACCTCGCGACGGCTCGGACCGACGCCGTGGACGCGGCCGCCCTCGCGGCGGAGACCCGCGCCGGGCTGGTCGAGGTCGATCAGCAGTGGGCCGAGCTGGTGCTGCGCCGGGCGCGACGCAACGTCATCGCCTCGGCGCCCACCGCTGTCCCCATCCGCCGGCTGCTCGACCACGACGCACGTCACGACACCGAGTTCGCGCGCACGGTGTCCGTGTGGCTCGCGAACAACCAGGACACCCGAACCACGGCGCAACAACTCTGCATCCACGTCAACACTTTGCGATACCGACTGCGCCGCGCCTCCGAGCTGACCAACCTTGACTTGTCTGACGCGAAACAGCGCCTGATCACGCAGCTACTCCTTCTATAAGCGCGCGATCGACGCATTGGTCCCGGTAGGGACGCACTGCGCG
Organism: Mycobacteriales bacterium; assembly: GCA_035695245.1. Classification (GTDB taxonomy): domain Bacteria; phylum Actinomycetota; class Actinomycetes; order JAFAQI01; family JAFAQI01; genus DASSEQ01. The sequence continues at coordinate 5,362 of DASSEQ010000336.1, forward strand.
TGAAGCCAGGCGCTCAGGCCGGGCCTGGTCATGGTCGACGAACGTCACCATCGGGCGAGGCGTAGATCGAGGCGGTGCCACCTTCTGGCCGTTCAGCTGGCACTCTCGAGCCGACGCGCGATGTCGCCGACGTCGACGATCCATCCTGCGGCCACTGCGATCACTAACTCGTAGGCTTCGTCGTTGGTCATCGTCAGCCGTCGACCATTCACGCCGTAGAACGCAATAGTGGCGGCGAGTCCCAGGCGTTTGTTGCCGTCAACCAAGGCGTGGTTGCCAACAATCGAATGCATCAGCGCCGCGGTTTTTTCATGCAGTGTGGGATAGGCGTCGGCACCGAATGCCGACGCCCGCGGCCGTGCCGCCGCCGACTCGAGCAGTCCGACGTCCCGGATCTCGACAGGTCCTCCGGTGGCACGTTCCGCGATGTAGAGAAGGTCGTCGACGTCGAGAAAGATCAATGTCCTAGCCGCTCGAGTGCCTCCGCATACCGCGGCAGTTCACTGTCGAGCACAGCATCGAGGAGCTCACGCTTGCTGTTGCGTTCGATGTAGTCGCGCACGGCTTGCCGGGCGACGTCCTGCATCGATCGGCCTTCGAGCTCCGCCCGCTTGCGCAAGGCCTCGGTTTCCTGATCGTCGAGGCGCAGAGTCATGGCCACGCACCAATGATACCATCACTGATACCGTCGCGGTCTGCCTGGGAGGCGTGATGCTTTCGGTGTTCGGGTTCAATCGGGTCGGTGTCGTGCTCGGGGACATCTACTTCGTCGATCCAAATCCCAAGCCAGGGCAGGAGGGCGCGGAGCACGGGGTGCGCCTCGAGGTGCGGTTCATCGAGCCGCAGCAGGCCGACGGGTCGATCTATGCAGCGCGCCCGATTCTCATCGGCGAGCCCATCTGGCGGCTAGACCTGCTCGAATCCGTCGATGGCAAGCCGGGCAGCTACGACCGCACCCATCATCATCCGCTGATGCGCGGCTGGGAGCCCGGCTCTCGGAAGTTCGAACGGGAGCTCTCCTCCGATCCGCTTGCCTACCTCGCCGGCAGATTGCGGGACCTGTCGGGTCTGCTGCAACAGGCCGAGGTGTCCGCCGATCGCGTCGGCGATGACGACGCACGTCAACTGCGGGACAGCGCCGACGACATCGTCGCGGCAACCGCAAAGATGCTCGAACAGGTGCGAGCCGGTGACCTCGCCCATGCAGCCGAGCCGGACGAGTCAGGGCTTGCGCGCACCGGCTGGCTGTAGCGAAGTGAGTACCGCGGTCGTGACGCGAGCGGCGTTGTCGGCAGCGAGCTGCCGGTAGTAGAAGAACTGCACCGGGAAGCCAGGAAGCCCGAGCGGGTCGCCGCCTCCGTCCGACACTGCCCGGATGCCGAGGAACGGCACGCGGTGCATGGCTGCGACCTTGCCGACGGCGGCGGTCTCCTCGTCTTCGGCGACGTAATCCTTCGCGTCCTCGGCGGGTGCGGAATAGCCGGCAAGGAAAGCCGGATCGGCGAAGGCGGTCGCGCCGGTCGCCAGCTTGGTCAGGTCGCGGGCGGCTTGTTCCTGCAGCAGGCACGGCACGCAGCCGAACACGTCGCCTCCGCCAGGCACGCAAGGAAGCGCGCGGCCGGAGAACGGATCCGTCGTCTGGCCGGCACCACCGATCTCGATCCGTGGAGGATGCGTGACGGCAACAGTCTTGACCGCATCGGCGCTCGTCACACATCCGCAGGCCGGATCGCCGGCCGGTGCCTGTTGCTCCAGCGACGGTCGAGATCGAGCCACCCGAGCGGCCGTAGCGAGAAGTCCACGGTCGGCGGCGACGAAGTGGCGGCCGGCGTCGGCCGTCCAGCGGACCGGCACGATCACGTCGCCGATGTAGTCGCCGCCGGCCACACCGGAGAAGACCACTGCTTTGATGTGACCCGCGTTGCTGCAGTTGAGCCCCGACAGCGCCGCCCTCGTCACGTTCGTCGCGTTGACGGGACCGATCCCGGTCAGCGCCAGGATGACCGGCGTCGCGCCCAGCCGGCCGACGTAGAAGTCACGACCGGCGACGGTGACGGTCTTGTCCACCCTGGTCTGCGTCAGCAATGGTGCAAGCTCGACCGGCATCGCTGAGAGCACCAGCACCCGTCCCGTGCAAGGGCGGAGCCGAGCCGACGCGCTGCCCTGAGCGACGCCGGCGAAGCCACCAACAGCGCCTAAGGTGGCGATGAGCAGTAGTCGCAGAACCTTTGACACGAGGAGTCTTTTCGCCATCCACCGCGCCTGGTCCTGCGGTTCGCGCGGAGCGTAACTAGCCGTTTGTTGCCATCAAGATCGCTTTTTCGGATGTCGAACTGTGAGCCGTGACGACGGCGCAGGAGCACGTCGGCGAACTGGACAACCTCGCCGAGCTGAACAACCTCGCGTCTGAGCTATCCGCCGCCGCGAGCCTGCGCGTTCGCATCCCCGAGCAGCGGAGCGAAGCGGAAGTCGTCACCGCCTGGACACCGAGTCCGCCGGCCCGGCGGCCGCGCGTCATTGCGGCCGCGTTGACCCTGGTGCTGGTGGCCGCCGTCGCGGGGTCGTTGGCCTACCTGGTCAAGACCCTTCACACCGGGCCGGTGCGCGCGGCGTCGTCGCCGGTCGTGCCGGAAGCCTCCACCAAGCTGGCGCGTCAGCTCGGCGCGGCTGCCAATCAACGCCTTGTGGCGGGTGGGACGGCGCCGACGGTCGCACAGTGCGGGTTGGCCTTCGCGGCCGACGCGGCCGCATCTCCGCTGGTGCTGCCGGCCGCGCCGAAATCGGCTCAGCGCAGCGCCTACATCGCGGGCTGTGTCGCCGGCCGTTAGCCCGAATGGCCGCTGAGCCACTAGTTCAATGCGGCCAGGTGCCGCGCGCAGTCGATAACTACATGAAGTAGTCAGGATCGACTGCTCTGAAAAGAGTCTGGTCCGAGATGTCCGGCTTGGCTCACCCGCGCGGCGGAGCCTGACCGATACGCCACAGTTTGCTCCCCGCCATTCGGAGTAATCGAATTACTCCAAATAGGGCACCCGATTGGCTCAAATGCGGGGTTTGCGAGGTCGAAGAGCCAGACGTGACCGTGCATCGCGACGAAGGCATGACCTTGATCGAGATGCTGACCACGCTTGTCATCGCCGGCATCATCATGGCGACAGCCACTTGGGCGATCCGGGACTTCATCTTCGCCAATGCCGAGTCCGGCACGGCCGAGCAAGTGCAGAGCGCATTGCGCAACGCGCAGGAGCAATCGCTCTCGGAAGGTCGCACCTACTGCGTCTACTTCACCGCGACCACCTGGACCGTCTACAAGTCCGACTGCACCGTGACGGCGGACAAAACCTCTGGGCCCAACCATGTGGCCGACAGCTCGATCACGCTGACCTCGGTCGCATTCCCGGCGCCGGAGACGCCCGTTACGGGACTCAACACGGCTTGCCCGACGACGGGGCAGTGCGCGTACTTCTACCCCCGCGGTACGGCGCTCAAGGGCAGCCTCGATGTGAGCCGGCCAGGCAAGACCTATGTCGTGAATGTGGAAGGGCTCACCGGCCGTGTCTCGATGGGTTAGGGCGTTGCGCCGGCGCACGCGGGCGGGCCAGGGTGGCTTCACGCTCATCGAGGTGATCGTCGCGCTCTCGCTCGTCTCGATTGCTGCCGCCGGATCCGTGCCGCTGCTCATCACCGGCCTGCGGTCGGCGGTGACGTCGCGCCTCAACACGCAGGCGAAGAACCTGGCTCAGCAGCGGTTCGAGTCGATGCGTGATCTCGAGTTCCACGTCGACCGGCAGAACGGACCTTTCGTCGACCTGCTGGACATCTACTACACCAACCTCACGACGACAGCGACGACGCGCACCCGCGCAAACGAGATCGAGGTGGGCAAGTGGATCTCGAGCGGCGCGAGTGCCCCTAATCCGTCCGGACCGTTCTACCAAGTGAGCGTTGCTCAACTGCCGGGCAATCCGAGCTTCTCGCAAACGATCGACACGCAGTTCCTCACCGTCAGCGGCCAGCCGATCGCTGCTTCGACCTTCACCGGTTATGACAGTCAGACCGAAGGCCACGACCAGCCACCGTCGTCCATGGTGGGCGTGACCGTCGTCACGACGTGGACCGACCACGGGGTCAGCCATTCCTACACGTCTTACACCCGTATCGCCGACGGACGGGGTCTCACGTCAGCGCTGAGCAGCCAGGCAGACGGTGAGTTCCTTCGGGTGTCGTCGACCGGTTCGGCGGGCAACGCGTTGACGGTCGACGTCGCGTCCGCGGAAGCCAACGGAAGCCTCTCGACCGGCTCCATTGCCTCGGCCGACGTCAAAGCGGTGGAGGCCGATGACGCGACCGGCCAGGACTATCTCGTCGGCGGCTACGTCGCCAACACGGCGACCGGGACCAACCCCGGCGCCGGACCATTCCAAGCGTCAGGGTTCGCCGCGGGAACCGACGGAGACTGCGGCTGGGTCGGAGCGGGACTCTCACAGGCGACGAACGTCAGCGCCGCGATTTCGAACAGCTTGCCGCAAGTCCCCTCCAACGTGGACACCAACTCACCGCCGAACAACCAAGCAACTTCGCAGCTGATGACCACCGGCGGTAACGGTCCCTGCGGCATCTTCGGATTCAGCAACCAGTCGACGAGCTACGACCCGAACCTGATGCTGACCACCACCAACCCGTTGGTGCAGATCGCGAACGACGGTGGGGTAAGCGTTGCGGCCGGGGCGTCTGCCTGGGTCAACGCCACATCGGCCGTTACCGCTCCGCACAGCGTCACCTCAGGCGCGAATGCGAGCGCCAACAACACGGTGCGGCTGTTCCCGAATGCGAGCTTCACCGGTGGAGCCGGGCTCGTCGAGTTTCAGCTGAACCAAGCATCGTTGTCCTGTTCCGCGACTTCCAACGCCGGGTCGGTCACCAACGCCGCTAGCGGCTCGTGGTCGGTCACCGTCAAGTACTGGAAGGCGAGCAACACGACCGGTGGCGGCTCGATGGTCACGCTCGGCACCTACACCTGGAACTCGGCTACCGGCTCCGGCTCAGCCGATCCGCTCGCGTCGTTCAACCCGAGCACCGTGGTCGTCTACCAGAACGGGTCGACGGTGCTCCACCTCTCTGACTACATCGCGTCCTGGAACACCGCGCGCTCGATCGTCGAGAACCCGGGCAGCGGGCTGCACCAGCTGTCCGGCATCGTGTCGGTGACGACGACGCCGGTGCGGGCAGGGGACATCATCTCGGCCGTCGGGCTGCAGCTCGGCAACCTCTCGTGCGCAGCGGACGACGAGCGGTGAGCGTCATGCAGCGGCTGATGAGAGCGCGTGATGAGCGTGACGGCGGTTTCACGCTCATCGAGATGCTCGTCTCGATGCTCGTGCTGAGTGCACTTGGCAGCATTCTCGTCACCACGATCATCGGCACGAAGAACAGTGCGACGGCGACAGCCAGCGAGCAGAACATCAACGAGGAGGCCCGGCTCGCGCTCAACCGCATGGCGCGCGAGCTGCGGCAGGCCGACGCAATCACCGGCGTCCTCAACCCCGACGGTGCGTCGTACAACCCGGCGGCAGTCACGGCAATCACGTTCACCGCCGACTTCAACGGCGATGGCTGCATCGGCGACGCAACACCGTCGCCCGCGCCCACGCCGGCCCCGACGTGCCAGGACGACAGCTCCACCAACCCGGAGACGCTCACCTATTGCTGGAACGGGTCGCCGACCGCCGGCCAGCTCTATCTGATCCCGGGCGCGCTCACCGGCACGACATGCGACGTCAGCGGCGCCATGCCGATCCTCACCGGCGACGTGACCGCGTTCAAGCTCAGCTATCGCAGCAACCAATACTTGTACGACGCGAACGGCGACGGCATCACGACCTGGTCGGAGCTCGATCAAGCCGGCGCGCCGGTAGGCAATGACGACGGGAAACTCGACCAACCCGATCTGAGCAACGTCGACTCGGTTGTCATCGACCTGACCGTCGCCTCGAAGGACCACCACACGCAGTCCTACGAGACCCAAGTCGATCTGAGGAACCTCTCGTGAACCGCTTCGAGCTTCGCCGCGTCCGCTGGCTCAAGCGGCTGACCGTGCAGCCGGCAGACTCCGGTGTCGCGTTGGCCACTGCGGTGCTTGTCGTGCTCGCTCTCCTGGTCTTCGGCTCGACCGTCGCCGTCCTCGGGGTCAACAACCTTCGCAACGCCAGCCACGACCGTGCCGCCGGCTCCTCGCTCGGCGCGGGAGACGCGGGTGTCGCCTCGGCCATCGAGTACATCCGAGCCAACGGTGTGTACGGCTTGGTGTGCCCGGACAACGACCCGGGGTCGTGCTCGTCGTTTCCCGCAGGTTGGTCCAACCCCAGCAGCCCTCAGCTCGTCCCGCTCGACAGCGCCGGCGTCGGTTGCCAGACCGGCAAGAACAACTGCGCCAAGGTGTGGATCGGCGTCGTCACCGCATTCTCCCCGCCGACAGTGAAGACCGGCACCTACAACATCCACTCCGAAGGTGTTTACGGCTTGGGCCCGAGCGCTCGCCGCGTCGTCGTCTCGGTCACCGTGACGCCGGACACCTATCCGGTCGGTGTCTTCGCCCAGACGGTGAGCGGCAACGGCGGCACCGCGATCTACACCGAGAGCTTGTTCAGCACCGACTGCATCTCGCCCATCGACACCGGCTCGGGGAATGGCACCCGGTTCACTGGCGTCGACGACTACTGGGGACAGCCGGCGGCCGGCCACTCGACGACACATGTCTCGTCCGCCGTGCACTGCGGCAGCAACGGTTACATCGCGTCTGGAAGCCCGTCGGCGACCACGGCCGCTACAGCCGCGTGTCCCAGCAACGCGGCCCTCAACGGTGAACAGTCCGTTGACGGTGGCCTTGTCGACAGCTCGACAGGCAGCCAGTGCTACCACACCTACCAGCGGGCCGACGGCTCCTGGTATCCCGACGGCGTCTGCCCCCAAGGCGTCACATCGCCGTACGGCGACGGATTGTGCGACACGACCGCTTTCACCACTGCCGACCTTCAGCGCTACGGCTACCGGCCGCGCGGCCTGTCCGACGCCGAGTACGCCGCGCTCAAGTCGCGAGCGCGCGGCGAGGGGCTCTACAACATCTCGGTCAGCTCGGTCCAAGCCGCGCTGACGAGCGTGGTCAACAGTGGCATCAATGATCCGGTGCTCTACTGGGACTGCTCCAACGCCGGGAGCATCTGCTCCAGCACGGCGCCGCTCTCACTCGGGTCCAGCAACCTGCCGCCCGGCGTGTTCGATCACGCGCCGACGCCGGTGGGCGGTTCCTGTGCTTCACCGATGCCGATCCTGACCGTCGTCGTGGAACACGCCGATGCGGTCTTCAAGGGCGGCACGAGCACGTGGACGGACGCTGCGTTCTTCGTGCCGGACGGCAGCTTCAACGCCAATGGTGGCTACCAGGTGCTCGGCACGATGTTCGCCAAGAACCTCTCGCTCGGCGGCACTGTTGCCTACTCACTGGACGCCTGCTGGGTCGGGAGCTTCCCCGGACCGATCATGACCATCAAGCAGGTCAACTTCCGCGAGGACGACGCCACCGACGCTCCCTGACGTGTCTGCCGGAACCTTTCGGATGGCGGCCAAAGGAAGCAGCAGAGCTCC
>DASSEQ010000337.1:0-5571 GCA_035695245.1 Mycobacteriales bacterium
GGGGGCCCGGCTGGCTCGCCGGGGTCGCCAACTGGCGCGGCCGGCTGCTGCCTGTGCTCGACGTGCGGAGCCTGCTCGGCGCGGATGCAGCGCCTGTGACCAGCACCGCTCGGCTGCTGGTGCTGACCTCCGAGGGGATCACTGCGGGAGTCATCGTCGACGCGGTCGACGGAACCGGCCGGGTCGGCGACGTCGAGGCCGTGCCGCCCGCGCTCCGCGACGCGAGCAACGAGTTGTTGAGCGGCCAGGTGCCGCGCGACGACGGCCCGATCGCCGTGCTCGACGCGGCCGCCGTGCTGCGCCTGCGCGACCAGATCCCGCGCGGCCGCCGATCGGCCTAGCGCTACAGCGGCCGGTCGCCGCATCCGATTTCTAGACGTACGACGGAAGAAGGAGCGTTCGTGGACTTCTCGAAGCGGCTTTCCCGCGTCGCCGCGATGGCGACCTGGGGTGGCCTTGCGTTGGCGCTCGTCGGCGCGATCGTGCTTCGCCAGCGTCACGACACCGGCGTCCACCTGCACTTCTACGCGTTCCTCAGCTGGCAAGCACTGGCCATCCTGAATGCGGTTGCGCTGTCCATCCTTCCGGCGTTGCACGGCACCAGCGACCATGTGCGTCGCCGCATCACCAACTACCGCGCACTGCTGCTCGTCAGCACCATGGCTGCGGTCACCGGCGCAGCCGCCGTCAGCGGTGGCATCCGTGGCCCGTTCTGGGTGCTCTACCTGCCGAGCGTGCTGTTCGCCGCGACCACGATGCGCCAATGGCAGTCGGTGTTGCTCGGCGCCCTCGCCGGCGGTGGGGTAGTGCTCTCATCCGCGATCGCGCACACCTTGGACGCCACGACGGCTGCCTGGTTCGTCCTCGTCGTGCCGGTCTTTCCGGCGATCGCGTGGTTCAACGGCACGCTGGCTTCTTCGGTGTGGGCCATGCGCGCTCTCGCCAAGCAGGAGCGCGACGAGCTGCAGCGTCGTGTCGAAGACCTCTCGCAGGTGCTTGCCCGCGCGGCCGAGGGCGACCTGACCGTCGACCTCGGTGACGACGAAGGGGAGCACGCGACGCTGGTGCAGCTGACCGATGCGTTCGGAGACACGCTCGGCAACCTTCGCTCGTTGGTCGGCCAGATCCGTTCCGGTGGCGAGCAGATCAGCGCCGCGGCCGGCGAGCTGCTCGCTACTGCCGAGGAGCACGCCGCCTCGGCCTCGCAGCAGTCGAGCGCCGTTTCGCAGACGACGTCGACGATCGAAGAGCTGGCCGCAACGGCAGCGCAGATCGCCGAGACGGCCGAAGCCGTTGCCCGCTATGCAGCCGAGACGTTGCGGCATGCCGAGGAAGGTCGCTCGGCCGTGAGCGCCAGCGTCGGCGCGATGGACGTCATCGCCGAACGTGTCGACTCGATCGCCGCGCGCACACTGGCACTCGGCGAGAAGTCACACGAGATCGGTCGCATCCTCGAGGTCATCAACGACCTCGCCGACCAGACGAACCTGCTGGCCCTGAACGCAGCCATCGAGGCGGCGCGAGCCGGCGAGCATGGCCGTGGCTTCGCTGTCGTTGCCTCGGAAGTGCGCAAGCTTGCAGAACGCGCGACCGAGTCGACCGGCCGGATCGCCTCGATCGTCGGCGAGATCCAAGCGGAGACCAACGCGACCATCATCGCGAGCGAAGAAGGCGCGAAGGAGGTGCGGACCGGCTCCGACCTGGCCCGCGGGGTCGTCGACGCGCTCGAGCGCATCTCGACGATGGTCGATGAGACGACGACCGCGGCAAAGGAAATCTCCATCGCGACCCAGCAACAGCGCTCGGCCTCCGACCAGGTGGTCGCCGCGATGACGCAGGTGTCCGATGTGTCGCGCCAATACGCAGTCGGGTCGAAGCAGGCCGCTGCCGCCGCTGCCCAGCTCAACGAGCTCGCGGCTGAGCTCCGCGCGAGCATCGCTCAGTTCCACGTCGGCGCGCCGATGACCCCAGCTCGGGTCGCGTAACGGTGAAGACGTTCCGCGCCAGTCCGGAAGACGTCGTCGGCGCCCTGCTGATGCCGTCGCCGCGACGTGGCGTGCACGACGCCGTGGCGAGCCCGGAGACGGTGCGCGAGCTCGAACGCCAGCTCGCTCATCTCGCCGGAATGCCGGCTCCGAAGGTCGTTTCCGACGACGACGACATCGACGTGTCGCCGACCGCGGGCAGGACCTTCGACTACAACCGTCGCTTGCTGCGCGGGTCGCAGGTGGTTGCGGTTGGCGGCCTGCTCGCGGTCGCAGTTGCCGCGCTGCTGTCGGCGCGCTACGGAAGCCGCACGCTGCATCTGCACTCGCTGCCGTTGGCGCTGTGGGGCATCGCTGCTGCCGGGTTCGCCGTTGCCGCCGCCGCTGTGGCCGGCGATCCCACCACCTCGTCGTCGCGAGAAACCACCATGCGTCGGCAGCCGCTCGGTGCCGGTCTCGTGCTCGCCTTGCTCGCCTGCCTCACCGGAGTCGTGGCGAGCGCAGGTGGACTCGCCGGACCCACGTGGATCCTGTTCTTCCCGGTGGTGCTGGTCTGCGGTGCCGTGCTCGGTCCACTCGTCGGTTTGCTCGTCGGCGCCGCCGCAAGCTCCGGCATCTACGTCGCCGCCGGCGTCACGCACACGTTGACCGTGACCGGCGTCGGGCACCTCGTCGTCATCCTGCCGGCCGCCCCGGCGGCCGGTTGGGCTGCTGGTGCTCTGGGTCGGCTCGCGCGCGATGCGGTGGCCGATGCAGACCGAAGGCGCGTCGAGCTCGAACGTGACATGGGCCGCCTGGCCGACGTGCTGGCCCAGGTCGCGAAGGGTGACTTGAGTCAGGTGCCCGCTCCCGGTGACTCGGCCGACCCCGTTGCCACCAGCCTTGCCGTCGTCTTCGCCGACACCCTGCTGGCACTGCGGCGCCTGGTCCGGCAGATGCACGCGGTCGGCGACCAGCTCGCCGGCAGCGCCGCCGAGCTGTCCGCCACCGCCGAGCAAACCGTGCGTGGCGTCGAAGCGCAGACGTCCGCGGTCGCCGAGACCACCAACACGGTTGAGGAGCTCGCTGCCACTGCCGGCTCGATCGCCGAGGTCGCGGTGCGAGTTGCGCAGTTCGCCGGCACCACCCGTCGTGACGTCGACTCCGGTGCTGCCGCGGTGCATGCGGCGGGTGCCGCGATGGAGAGCATCTCCGAACGTGTCGACGCTCTTGCTGTGCGCGCGGGCACGTTGCGAGAGCGCATCGCGAGAGTCGGCGACGCCACTCATCTGATCGACGACATCTCCCGGCGTACGACGATCCTCGCGGTCAACGCCGCGATCGAAGCCGCACGCGCCGGCGAGCACGGCAAGGGCTTTGCCACTGTCGCCGCCGAGGTCGAGACGCTCGCGGCCCGGGCGCGCGAGGCGACCGCGCACATCGCGGAGATCCTCACCGAGCTCGAGCGCCAGGCGGATGACACGGCGAAGGCGAGTGACGAGGGCAAGGCCGCGGTGGAGGTCGGTGCTGCCCGCCAGGTCGAGGTGGTGGCGGCGCTCCGCCGGATCACGGCGATGGTCGACCACACCACCGGCGCCGCGCGGGAGATCAGCGAGGCGACCCGGCAGCAACGGGTCGCATCCGACGCCGTCGTCGCCGCGATGAGCATGGTCACGGGATCCGGCGACCGCTATCGGGAGGGCTCGCACGGGCATGCTGCCGCCGCTCGCCGGATGCACGACCTTGCCGAAGGCCTGAAGGACACGCTCAGCCGATTCAGAGCCGGCTGAGCCGGGTCGAGATCAGGATTGTGATGTCCGGCTGGGCCGACGACCCGGAGCTGCTCGCGACGTTCCGCGCCGAAGTCGAGGAGCGGGTCGCATCGCTTTCGGCCGGCCTGCTCCAGCTCGAGTCGCACCCGGCGCCCCGCCAGGTCATCGCTTCGCTGTTCCGCGACGCGCACACCATCAAGGGTTCGGCCCGGATGCTCGGCCTCACCGTCGTTCTTCAAGTGGCACACCGCTGTGAGGACGTGCTCGGTGCGTTGCGCGACGGCCGTTTCGTCGTACGCCGCGACATCATCGACCTCTTGCTCGCGGCGTGCGATGCCATCACGTCGGCATTGCCGGGCGCCGAAGACCCCGTGCCGGAAGAGCATCTCGCTGCGATCGACGCCGCGCTGGGCCGCGTGCTCGACGGCGAGGAGTCGGTCGTCGTTCCGCTGTGGCTCCCGCCGGCGGCCGACCCGGACGACGATGACTACAGCCGGGGTCGCGGCGGCGACTCGGTGCGCGTCGCGACCGACAAGGTCTATGACTTGCTCGATGTCGTCGGCGAAGCCGAGCTCGATGCCCGCCGGGTCCAGCGAGCCGGCGAGGCTCTTGACGCCCTTGCCGCCGAGCAAACGCGCTGGCTGCGGGTGCTGCGCGAGCGGGACAACTCCTCGCTCGACCCCGACACAGCCGTGGCGCTCAACCGGTTGCTCAGCGCGGGTGCCGAGCTGACGTCCGCAAGTCGGGAGCTGCGTGAGCTCGTTGACGATGCGCAAGGCCGGCTGGCGCAGGTGCGAGACGGTGCGATGGGTCTCGCGATGGTGCCGGTGCGCCGCGTCGTCGCAGGTCTGCCGCGCGTCGTCCGTGATGTCGCGGCTGCCGCCGGCAAGGAAGTGCGTCTTGTCATCACCGGCGACGACGTCGAGCTGGACAAGCAGGTCCTCGATGGCGTCAGCGATGCGCTGAAGCATCTTGTGATCAATGCGGTGGACCACGGCTGTGAGCGGCCGGACCGGCGCACCGCGGCCGGAAAGTCGGCCGTGGCCACGGTCACCGTCGCGGCGCGCGCCGCCGGTGGCACCGTCGTGATCGAAGTGAGCGACGACGGCGGCGGCATCGACGACGACGTGTTGCGCGCCGAGGCGATCGCACGTGGGGTGCTGGCCGAGGACTCGACCGCCAGCGGCTCAGGACTGTGGCAGCTGCTCTTTATGCCGGCGTTCTCCACCGCGCGCGAGATCACCGAGACGTCGGGACGCGGTGTCGGCCTCGATGTGGTGCGCACCGCGGTTGAGCAGCTCGGCGGCACCGTCGAGCTGCGATCGGCAGTTGGTGTCGGGACAACGTTCACGCTGACGCTTCCGGTGACACTTGGCGTGTTGCGGTGCTTGCTCGCCCGCATCGGGAACGAGCGGTACGCGTTGCCGGTGCCGGGCGTCGTCGAGTCGCTGTCGTTGAAGGACGCGGCGGTGCACGTCATGGCCGGACAACCGGTGGTGATGCGGCACGGCACGACGCTGCCACTGCTCGACCTCGGTGCTGCACTCGACGTGCCTGGCCAGCGAGACCCGAAGGCGGCCGTCGTCGTGCGGCACGCCGACCAGCAGGTGGCGTGGGCGGTCGACGGGCTCGACGGCGAGCTCGAGCTCGTCGTGAAGGATCTCGGTCCGTTTCTGGGCCGGCTGCCACTGGTCTCCGGCGCGACGATCGACGGCGACGGCAGCGTCGTCTGTCTCGTCGATCTGCGCGAGCTCGCCTCGGATGCCGCCCCCGCAACTGCGGTCGCCCCGGCAGCTGCGCAGAGCGAGCCCCGCGAGCCGAGCGCACGAAAACCG
>DASSEQ010000338.1:0-5699 GCA_035695245.1 Mycobacteriales bacterium
CGGGAGGGTGAGGGCTGCGATGGCGACGTTCTTCTCGAAAGAGTGGGCGGACGAGGTCCGGGAGGCGATGGAGGCCGGGCCCGGCGAAGAGGCCCGCGCAACGAAGCTGCAGGAGTACTGGGACTTCTACCAGCTCGTCCGGGACAACTACGCCGCATCGTGGGCCCTCGGCGTCCGTGACCTGCCGGGCGAGCTCGCCGGGTCTCCGTCGTACCTGTTCGTGCAGTGGTCCGGCGGTCATGTCACGGACTGCCGCATCATCGGCCCGGACGATCCCCTCGACGCGACCTACGTGCTCGACGGCGAATACGGCGACTGGGTCGCGTTGTTGTCCGGCTACGACGCGCAGCGAACGGTGATGTACCGCAAGCTGCTGCTGCAGGAAGGCGACTTGCTCGAGTTCTTCAAGGCCATCTACTTCTTCGTCGAGTCGGTCGCCTGCCTCGCGACGGTCAAGACCGAGATGCCGGAGCCGGTCGCCGCTTAGAGCAGGACCTACGTCGGGCCGCGACGAACTCCTATCGGCGTGACCCGTCGTCTGCTGCTTGCCGTCGTCGCCCTGGCGACCGCCATCACCACCCCAGTGCTTGCCGCTCCCTCCGGCCATGGTGGCCCGCACCACTGGACCGCCCCGCCACGGGACGGCTGGGCCGGTCACGGCACCGACCCGACCAACCCGGCCGGCTGCGACCCGCTCGACCCGGCGCAGTGCATGCTCCCCTACCCCAACGACTGGTTCACCAAGCCAGACACCACAAGCGCGACCGGGCGCCGGCTCGACCTCAACGTGCTGGCCATGCCGCGCAACGTTGCCGGAAAGCCGATCGAGCCGCAGGAGTGGAACCGCAGCGACGGCTTCAGCGCCGGTGCGCAGATCCTCACCGTCGTGCCCGGCATGACGAAGAACAGCGACTTGGCGCCGTCCGGGCTCCCGCCGGTCACCGACCTCGGCATGAACGGCGGCAAGAACCTCGGCGTCGTCCTGCTCGACGAGGAGACCGGCGAGCAGTGGCCGGTGTGGGTCGAGATCGACCAATACACGCAGGAGGACGGCGCCGAGCCGGCCGGTGTGATCGGGTCAGTGCAGCAGGACCTGATGATCCATCCCGCGGTGAACCTCACCGACGGTCACCGCTACATCGTCGCCCTGCGGCACCTGGTCACGGACAACGGGACCATCGCCCAGCCATCGGCGGCGTTCAAGGCCTATCGCGACGGCACCGCCTCTGCGACGGACCCGCGCACCAAGCACATGAACAGCATCTTCACCACGCTCGAGGCCGCCGGTGTCGACCGCAAGGACCTCTATCTTGCGTGGGACTTCACCACGGCGAGCACCGCCAACGTCACCGGACGGCTGCTGGCGATCCGCGACGACGCGTTCAAGCAACTGGGCGACACCAACCTGGCCGACGGCAACATCCAGGGCACCAAGGCACCGGCGTTCACCGTCGACAGTGTCACCGACTTCACCCCGGCGCAGAACGCCCCGATCGCGCGACAGATCAGCGGCCACTTCACCGTGCCCTGCTACATCGCACCGACCTGCGAGCCGCCGGCCAAGTGCGACACGGCGACGATGGGCACTTTCGACACGTGCCCGATGCCGGGACAGTTCGCGCTGGATCCGACCAACCCTGACGCCACGCCGACTCAAGTGCCCGGCCAGACCTACCAGGCCAATTTCCTCTGCAACGTCGGCCGCACGGCCTTGAGCAATCATCAGTTGCTGCGACCGGTCGAATACGGACACGGCTTGTTCGGCAGTGCAAGCGAGATCAACTCAGACGCCGAGACGTCGATGGCGAACAACTACGGGATGATGTATTGCGCCACCGACTGGTACGGCATGGCGAGCTTCGACATCCCGAACGCCGTCTACGCGCTCAACGACCTTTCCCGGTTCCCGTGGCTGACCGATCGGGTGCAGCAGGGCGAGCTCGACTTCCTCTACCTCGCGCGGCTGATGGTGCACCCGCAAGGGTTCAGCAGCAACGCAGCATTCCAATTCCCGGACACGCACGCGTCGTTCATCGACACACGCGAACCGTTCTATGACGGCAACAGCCAGGGCGGGATCTTCGGCGGCACCGTGTGTGCGATCTCGGTCGACGTGAAGCACTGCGTGCTCGGTGTGCCCGGTATGGACTACTCGATTCTCCTGCCGCGGTCGAGCGACTACGTCGCGACACAGCCGCTGTCGTCGTACGACCCGACCAAGTTCGACCCCAACGACCCGACGGCGCAGATCGGCTATTCGTCGGTGCTCGACAACGCCTATCCCGATCAGTCCCAACGCATGTTGATCCTCGACCTCATCCAGACGCTGTGGGATCGCTCCGATCCGGATGGGTACGCGACGCACATGACCGGCGGCCTGCCCAACACGCCCGACCACCAAGTGCTCATGCAGATGGCGTACGGCGACCACCAGGTGGCGAACATCACCGCCGAGACAGAAGCGCGCACGATCCACGCGAGAGGCGCATACCCACCGCTCGTGTCCGCGCGCTACGGCCCGTACCAGGACCCGTTCTGGGGCATCGACCCGCTGCCGACCGACGGCACCTACGACAAGTCCGCGATCGTGCTCTTCGACAGCGGCCCGGCCGACAACGTCACG
The DNA here is from genome assembly GCA_035695245.1 of Mycobacteriales bacterium. Classification (GTDB taxonomy): domain Bacteria; phylum Actinomycetota; class Actinomycetes; order JAFAQI01; family JAFAQI01; genus DASSEQ01. The sequence goes on from DASSEQ010000338.1 coordinate 2,624, forward strand.
CCGCAGGGACATCACGGCACCGACTGGCCGCCCACTGCAGATGTGCCGAACCGCTCCGGAGAGGACCCGCATGAGGCGCCACGCCGGGCGGTGTGCGGGCAGGAACAGAAGTCGGCGTTCCTCGCGGTCAACGGGCTGGTGACGCTGCCTTGTGGCGGCGCTCCATACTTCTCCTGGGGATGGGACGGCACGAGCGGACTAGGGAGCTCCTGACATGGCACGCTCGACCCTCTTGCGCTGGGGCATCCAGTCACTCGGCCCCGGGATCGCCCTGAAGCGCTCCGCGCGAGCCGGCGAGATCGGCCCACGGGTGACGATGGACCGCAGCTTGTGGAACGACCCGTTCCCCTGGTACGACGCACTGCGCCAGCAAGGCCCCGTATTCGACGGGATGATCGTCTCGGCGACCGCGTCGCACACTTTCGCGAGCGAGGTTCTGCGCAGTCCCGACTTCGGGGTCGGCGTGCGAAGCGAGTCACTGCCGTGGTTCGTGCGGCTGGCGTTCAAGCTGGCCGCCGACGAGCGGCATCCTGGGCCGGGTCAGCCGCCCTCGATGCTCGCCGTCGACCCGCCGCAGCACACGAAATACCGCCGGCTCGTGTCCAAGGTCTTCACGGCCCGCGCAGTCGCCGCGTTGGAGACCCGCGTGAACGAGATCGCGGACGAGCTGCTCGATCAGATGGAGCGGCGGGACACGGTCGACCTGGTCGAGGCTTATGCCGGACCTTTGCCGGTGCGCATCATCGCCGAGATTCTCGGCGTGCCCGAGCACATGCACAAGCAGCTGCTCGACTGGGGCAACGCGGCCTCGGTGACGCTCGACCCGGCGATGTCCTACCCGACGTTCAAGCGCGCCACGAACGCATTGCGCGAGATGCACCTGTGGCTCGACCACCACTTGAAGTCATTGCGAAGCAACCCGGGCAACGACCTCATGTCGCAGCTGGCGACGCTCAAGGACGAGGGCGAGACGATGACGGACGTCGAGCTGCGCGCGACCGCGCTGCTCGTCACCGGCGCGGGGTTCGAGACCACCGTCAACTTGATCGGCAACGGCGTCATGGCGCTGCTGACGCACCCGGAGCAGCTCGAGGCGGTTCGCAGCGACCCGTCGCTGTGGGACAACGTCACCGAGGAAGTGCTGCGTTGGGACTCACCGGTGCAACTCACCGGGCGCTTCGCGCTGCACGACACAGAGGTGTTGGGCCGGCCGGTGCCGGAGGGTCGGATCATCACGATGATGCTCGGCGGCTGCAACCGTGATCCCGACGTGTTCGCCAACCCGCACGAGTTCGACGTACGGCGAGAAAACGCGCGCGACCACCTCGCGTTCTCGGCCGGCATCCACTTCTGCCTTGGCGCGTCGCTCGCTCGCCTGGAAGGTGCGGTCGCGCTACGCAAGCTCTTCGAGCGCTTCCCCGATCTCGCCCTTGCCGGGCGCCCCGAGCGTCGACCGCTGCGCGTGCTCCGCGGCTACGAGCACCTTCCGGTGTCGCTCGGTCGCGATCGCGAATTCGCGACGTCAGGACAGGTTGGTCTTTAGGAACCCGACGGCGCGGTCCCAGGCAAGCTTGGCGGCCTCGGCGTCGTAGTTGCCGAGCGGATCCTCTTCGTTGGCGAAGGCGTGGCCGGTGCTCGGGTAGATGGTGAAGTCGACGTCCTTGCCCATGCCTTTGAGCTGCTTCTCGAGCTCTTGCACCGGGCCTGGGCTGAAGAAGTCATCCTTCTCGGCGAAGTGCCCTTGCACCTTGGCGGTGAGGCCGGACCAATCCGGTGCCATGTCGCCGATCGGCGCGCCATAGAACGGGGCGGCCGCCCCTACCTTGTCGCCTTGCAGGGCGGCAATCATCAGCGTGAGCATCCCGCCCATGCAGAAACCGATGACGCCGACCTGGCTGCCGCTCACCTCGTCACGGCCCAGCAGGAAGTCGATCGCTCCGGCCATGTCGCGCGCAGCGCGGTCCGGCGGCAGCGACTGCATGAGCTCGTTGGCCTTGTCCATCTCGGTGTGCTCGGCGTAGTCACCGCGATACAGGTCGGGCGCGAGCGCGACGAAGCCCTCGCCGGCCAGCCGGTCGGCAGTGTGCTTGATCTGCGGGACCAAGCCCCACCACTCCTGGATCACCAGAAGACCGGGACCAGTGCCGCTTGCCGGCACGGCCAGGTAGCCGGACGCGGTGTCGCCGTTGCTCGGGAACTCGACGGTTTCTCCCATGCAGCGGACCGTATCGAACGTCCTCGTCGGCCTACGCCCACCCCTACCGGACAAGGATCACCCGTTCGGAGTGATAAGTCCGATTCCAATTGGTCCGAAAGCACTATCAGGACTACGGGAGGAGGAGCAATGAACGGACTACCCGGTCCTTTGGAGTTGCTCGAAGCTGGCATCCCGCTGACGCTGCTGATCGACGTGCTCACGGCCGCCGTGCCTGAGTCGACGGAGATCCTGGTCGCCGAGGCCGGCGACGCGTCGTGGCTCGTGCCGGTGACCACTGCCGCCTGAGGCGACCACGGCGCACCACCGGCGTGCACCGAACGTGCCGCAAGGTACGTTCGATACATCCGCTAGTGGAGAGGTTGCTACGCCATGGCAGTAAGCGTCGGAGACAAGCTTCCGGACATCGCCGTACAGACGATGACCGAAAGCGGCCCCCAGTCGGTGCAGACCCTCGAGGTGCTCGGCAAGGGCAAGGTCGTCCTGTTCGCGGTGCCGGGCGCATTCACCCCTGGGTGCTCGAAGATCCACCTGCCCGGTTACGTGCAGAACGCTGACGAGCTCAAGGCCAAGGGCGTCACCACGATCGCCTGCATCGCCGTCAACGATGCGTGGGTGATGGACGCCTGGGGCAAGGCGCAGGGCGTCGGGGACAAGGTGCTGCTGCTGGCGGACGGTGGTGGAGCGTTCGCGAAGGCGATGGGCCTCGACTTCGACGGCACGGGCTTCGGGCTCGGACTGCGCTCGCAGCGCTATGCCGCCATCGTCGAGGACGGCATCATCACCGACCTGCAGGTCGAGCCGAAGGCCGGCGTCGACGTCAGCAGCTGCGACAACATGCTGACCAAGGTCTGAGCCCGC
>DASSEQ010000339.1:0-6363 GCA_035695245.1 Mycobacteriales bacterium
AACGCCGGTTACGGTCGTCCAGGCCTTTGCCGGTCGGGGCGCGAATGGGTCACTACCGATCGCGCCCATAGTGGCGAGCGGAGGCCGCCGCCGATCGCACAACGTGCGGCCGCTCCCGCTCGCGCTGGGAGATTTTCCGTACTGCGATGGGAGGGTTGCTCTAGCCGGTGGGAACGCGCTGCTCGCAGTCTGCTGCTGTTTCGTACGTCCCAAGTGGAGGGGAGCAGCAGATGAGGTGGATCGTGTGTCGGGCGGCGCTGGTGGTCACGGTGGCCGGCGGCGTCACCGCGGTGGCGGCCGGGCCCGCGTTGGCGACTGGCCAGTTCTACCAGGCGCCTGGCTTCACCAACTCGAACGCGTCGTGCATGGGGTCGGCGTACGACTTCGGCGCGCATTACGGGGTGACGGGCGAGGGGTGGCCGGACGCCATTCTGCATGGGGAGATCGGGCCCTCGGAGTCAGAGCACGCGACGAGCGACGGTCCGGGTGCGGTCGGTGAGTTCAGCAGTTCGATGGCGGCTAGCCACGGTTCGATACTGACCTGCCTGTCATGACGACGCCGGCTGTGAACGAGACGGTGCAGCGGCGGCTGTGGCTGACCGCTGGGTGGTTGTCGATCGCCTACGTGGTGGTCACGTTCGCGGTGTCGCCGGCGTACACGTCGGTGGTGACGGGTCTCGGTGAGTCGCCGAGCAAGGTAGCGAAGGCGCTGGTGGCGTCGTCGATGACGACGGGATTCGCCGGCGCGTACGGCGAGCTTGTCGCGGTGCTGGTCTTCCTCGTCGGCGGTTCGCTGATGGCGCAACTGCTGCGCGGTGACGGCGTCGTGGCCAGTTGGCTGGCGTCGTGCATGGCGGGCGCGGCGGTGACCTACGTCGCGATCGTGATCGCGACTGGCGCGGCGACCGCGGCAGCGCTCTACAACGGCCATCATGGCGTGTCCGTGGACGCGATCACTCCGGTGGCCGCGATCGGCAACTTCGGGTTCTCGTTGTCAGGCGCCGCCGCCGGGGTTTTTGTGCTGGCCTCGTCCGCCGCTGGTCAGGTAAGCCGTCTGCTACCCCGCTGGTTCACCGTGATCGGCTACGTGGTCGGGGTGGCGTGCTTGACTGCGGTGTTGGCGGCACGGAGCGGTGCGCCGCAGATGATGCTGTGGTACCTGTGGCTGGTCGGGTTCGGGGTGTTGGCCCTGCGACGCACCCGCCGGGCGGCTCCGGCGCCGAGTGCTGTCGCAGTGGGCACTCCGGCGTGATTCGACTGCCGGTCAGCCCCTGACGCGGGAGCATGGCCAGGATGAGGGCGCCGTCGCGTGGCACGGTGACGGTCGCGGTGATCGCCGCGGCCGTCACCGTCACGCTGCTCGGGATCAGCGGCTCGCTGTCGGTCGCAGTCAGCGACCACCGGGCGGTGGTCACGGCCGGCTTCAACGCGGCGGTGGTGGTCGCGTTCGCGCTCGTCGGGGCGGTGGTGGCGGGAGCGCGCCCGGGTAATCGGGTGGGCTGGCTGATGCTCGCGGCCGGGGCCGCTTGGGCCTTAGGCAGCGCGGGCGTCGACCTCTCCTATCACGGCATCGTGATTGCGCCGGGCAGTGTTCCCGCCTCGTCGGCGTTCGCGGTCGCCGGGGCGGCGGTGCGGTCGGTTGGCTGGTACCTAGTCACGCTGGTGGTGCCGGCGTACTTTCCGGACGGGCGGTTGGCCGAGCCGCGGGTGCGGTGGCTCAAGCTGGTGCTGATCGTGATCATGGTGGCGTCGGTGCTCGATGCGACCACCGATAAGCAGGCGGATCTCAGCGGCTATGGCGCCTGGCGCAACCCGATCGCCCCACCCCGGCCGTGGGATGTGATCAGCGGAATCGGGCTGCTCGGCCATGTACCGCTCAGCCTGGTGGCGGTCGGCGGCATCATCGTCGGGTTGCGGGCTCGGTGGCGGTGCGGCGACGCTGTCGCTCGTCAGCAGCTGCTGCTGTTCTTCGCCGCGGTGGCGCTGCCGGTCCTCTCCGTCCCGCTCTCGTTCGGTGTCGCGGGCGTGGGCGACTGGGTGTTCGGTGCGGTTGCGCTGCCGCTGCCGTTCGCGATCGGGTTCGCGGTGCTCGCCCGCGGGCTGTATGACCTTCGCACCGCGGCGAACCGCACCCTGGTGTGGGTGACTCTGTCGCTGGTGATCGCGGGGCTTTACGCCGTAGTGATCGCAGGGTTGGGCAGCCGGATCGACGCCGGCGGCGTCGGCTGGCTGGCTTGGGCCGCCGCCGCGGTGGTAGCGGTCACCTTCGCGCCGCTTCGCGACCTGCTGCAGCGTGGCATCAACCGGCTCACCTTCGGCCGATGGGACGAGCCCTACGACGTGCTCGCCGGGCTCGGGCAGCAACTCGAGGCGGGCGCTGACGTCCATCGTTTGCTCGTCAATGTTGTCAACGAGCTGCGCGGCTTGGGTCTCGGTGACGTGGCGATACGCGACGCGTACGGGTACGTCCTGGCCGGCGACACGACACCCAGCGACGGGCGGGTCGAGCAGCCATTGGCGGCGTTCGGTCAGCCGGTCGGGACCCTGCTCTACCGGGCCCCCGACCCGCCGCTTCGGGTCCGGGACCGTCGGCTGCTCGACGACCTGGCGGGGCATCTCGGCGGCGTGCTGAACGCCCACCAGCTCACCTTGGACCTGCAGCGGGCACTCGAACAGCAAGTGCTCAGCCGCGAAGAAGAGCGGCGCCGGCTCCGTCGGGACCTGCACGACGGGCTCGGCCCCGCGCTCGCCGGTCACCTGCTCCGGCTCGACCTCATCGCCGCGAAAGTCGGATGTACGTCCCCAGCGGCCCCCGAAATCGACGAGCTGCGCGACGAGCTGCGCGGCACTGTCACCGAGGTCCGCCGCGTGGTAGAGGGGCTGCGCCCACCCGCATTGGACGAGCTCGGTCTCACCGGCGCGCTCACCCAGGTGCTGCAACGGCTAGCTGCCGGCAACGCGGTGCGCGTCGACTTGCACGTCGGTGAACTCCCGTCGCTGTCCGCGGCCACCGAGGTCGCGGCTTTCCGCATCGTCACCGAAGCCGTCACCAACGTCATCCGGCACGCCAACGCGCGCACGTGCCGGGTCAGCATCGACGCTTCCGACGGCGTGCTGCGCGCAAGCGTCACCGATGACGGCACCGGCATACGGAATGCCACGTCATCGTCGGGGAACGGGCTGCAGACCATGCGCGAGCGTGCCGATGAGCTGCGCGGACGTCTACGCGTGAGCTCCGCTTTCGGCACCACCGTCACTGCCGAACTTCCACTGTTCTCAACCGGGCGACCAGCGGCGACCGAATCGGCTCAGTCGGGCCGACCGTGACCATCCGCGTGCTCGTCGTCGACGACCACCCGATCTTTCGGGACGGCCTCGCCGCGCTACTCAACTCACTCGACGACATCGAGGTCGTCGCCACCGCCGGTGACGGGCCCGACGCCATCGACGCGGTCGAGGCAGCCGGAGGCGTCGACGTCGTGCTGATGGACATCAACCTGCCCAGCATGTCCGGTGTCGAGGCCACCACCCATCTCCTCGCGCGGCCGGACCCGCCGGTCGTCCTCGCCGTCACCATGGTCGACGACGACGACACGGTGGTCGCCGCGATGCGCGCTGGCGCCCGCGGCTACGTCCTCAAGGGCGCCACCAGCGAGGAGATCACCGCAGCCGTGCGCACCGTTGCGGCTGGCGGAGCGGTCTTCGGTGCCGGCGTTGCCGCGCAGGTCCTCGCCCTTACCGCCACCGCCGCTGCTCGGCAGCCCGTACACATCGAGGGTCTCACCGTCCGGGAACGCGAGGTCCTCGCGCTGATCGCCGAAGGTGCCGGCAACCCTCAGATCGCGCGAGCCCTAGGCATCAGCGTAAAGACTGTACAGAATTACGTTTCCCGGATCCTTGACAAACTCCAGGTCTCCGACCGGACCCAAGCCGCGCTCAAAGCACGACACCCTCCCGTTTGACGAAGGCGTCGAGCAAAGCGAGCGTGTCGCGCCAGGCGGCGTCACCGACGCGGGGGACAGGCTGGGTCGAGCCGACGACGTCGGTGAACACGACGGCCGTGAGGTCTCGCTGGCCGATGGCCGCGTCTGGGCCGCCGACGAGGAATCGCTTGATGTCGCTGTCCCACTCGCCGTAGTTGAACGTCGCAGACGGGATTAGGAAGACTGCCCCCGGTATTCCTGCCGCGACACGGGACATGCAGCACCCGAGCCGGCTGGCCAGCGCGCTGGCCCGGGAGAACGCTGGTAGAAGGTGGTGGGCAGGGGCGGGGTCGAACCGCCGACCTTCCGCTTTTCAGGCGGTCATGATCGCTCGCGTCTTCGCAGGTCAGAGCGGGTGTGGGGCCCTTTGAGCGGGCTGGCGTGCAACATACGTGCAACATCGCGCTGAACCGGTCTGGCTCGTACACTCAGACGATGACCACGTCGTCGGCCGAGGCCGACCTGCCGCTCGTCGACGAGCGCCAGGTCCGCGCGCATCGCGACGATCTCATGCGCCTGGCCGCCGAGCACGGGGTCTCCGAGCTGCGGTTCGCCTCGCCTGGCCGGCTTGTGGGGCGCGTTGCCGACGACAGAGATCTGCTCGACATGGTGGCCTTCGACCTCGCCGCCGAGGCGTTGCTCGGAGCCCGCGTGAGCCTGTTCTCCGACCGCGTGCTGTCCAACGAGCACGTCAGTCAAGACCTGGTCGACGCCCAACCGCTGTGACGGCGCCGAGCCGGCCGGAGCGGCGCGCGCTTCTCGAGCTCGTCGCGCTACTGGACAACATCCAGCGGCTCGTCGCCGATGGCGACCATGAACGGTTCACCGCCGATGACCACTACCGCTGGATCATCGAGCGGCTCTGGATCGCCCTCGGCAACGAAGCCGAGGCCTACCTTCGCCTGGCGAATCCGCCGCAACAGGATCCCTGGAGGTTCTTGCCTCGGCTCCGCAACGAGCTGGCTCACGTCCGCCTGGCTGACATCGACCAGGAGCGGGTCTGGCGCGTGACCGTCCTTCGCCCGCCGGCTCTCGTCGAGCGAGCGCGCCAACTCCTTCGGTGATTTTTCCCTTCGCGGTTGCTCTCGAAGGGAACCGGTAGGTCCGCTGGCGGGTGTTACCTGGTAGAGCCTGACCGGAGGGGGGCTGGTGCACGAGTTCTACGCAGCTTGCTACCCCCGGCTGGTCCGGGTGCTCACCCTTGTCTGCGGTGATCAGGCCGAGGCGGAGGAAGTGGCGCAGGACGCGTTCGTGCGGCTGCTCCCTCGGTGGGACAAGGTCTCCCGCTACGAAGACCCCGAAGCATGGTTGCGTCTCGTCGCGTTCCGGCTGCTGTCCAACCGACGGCGTCGCGCCCGCAACCGGCTGGCGGCGCTGTGTCGCACTGGGGCGTCGCCAGATGTCGCGCCGCCAACGGGCGAGGGGATCGACGTGATGAGAGCCCTCGCGACATTGCCTCCCGAGCAGCGGCAGGTCGTCGTCCTGCACCACCTCCTCGACCTGCCGGTAGAGGAAGTCGCCAGAGTGCTGCGGTTGCCGGCGGGGACCGTCAAGTCCCGGCTGGGTCGTGCCCGGCAGTCGCTGTCGCCGTTGCCGAGGATCGAGGTGCCGGGTCGTGGATGAGTTGCACGAACTTCTCACCCGCGAAGCGGACCGGTCACCGCTCCCGCCGGCTCCTCCGTTCGAGCAACTGGTGTCGCGAGTGCGTCGTCGCCGACGGGCACGACTGCTGGCCGCGACGAGCGCCGTCTGCGTCGTGGTGGCCGCCGTCGCGGTAGGGGCCTCAACTCTCACCGCTGACAATCACTCGTCGAGCGCGCCGGCGGTCAGCGGTGTCTCCGGCCTCGTGCCGTGGGTCGACCGGCCGGCTAACCCGCCGCCACCGCCGGCAGCGCCGACTCCGCCGCCGGCGGCGTACCCGGCTTGCGCGGCTGGTCAGCTACAGGGACGAGATGGCGGTGTTGGGTTCGCGACGGGCAACGCTGCGCAGCGGATCACCGTGACGAACATCGGTAAGACTGATTGCTCAGTCTCGGGGTTGCCGGCGAGTGTGACCGCGGTGCGAGCGAACGGGACCTCACTGGCGCTCCCCGTGCGATCCGGCGGCATGTTCGGCGACCAGGAGGCCTGGCCGGGTGACCTGCGACCGGGCGACACCGCCGGATTGGCCATCGTCGGCACCGACAACTGCCCGCCTAGCGAGTACGTCAACGCGCGCGACTATGTCATCGGGATGCCGGGCGGCGGCGACCTGCGAGTTGCGGTCGCGTCCGGTGACTTCTGCGCAGACGGGGTCACGCCACTGGGTGTGCCGGCGCCTCCACCGCCGGGATCGGCCCTGTACCCGGGCGTCGCCGCCGAAGCCAACATGCCTGCGGTG
>DASSEQ010000340.1:0-14788 GCA_035695245.1 Mycobacteriales bacterium
GCTCGGTCCGACGAACAATCCGAATTCGCGGGCCAGGCGACGCATCTCGGCGATGGCCAGCTCGCTGTCGACGGGCACGAGCTCGTCGATCTCCGCCCGATGCCGGGCGATGATGCCAGGCACGAAACCGTCGGAGATGCCGTCGATCAGGTGCACCCCGACCTCACCGCACATCAACGTGCAGGATTCGTTCGGCTCGACTGCGACGACGCGGCAGTCAGGGTTCGCAGCGCGGAAGGCCTGCCCCACGCCGATCACCGTGCCACCGGTCCCGACGCCGCCGACGACACCTTCGGGAACGATGCCGTCCGGCAATTGCCGCAGCACTTCCGGACCCAGCCAGGTGCGGTTCTCCTCGACGTTCCACTCGTTGTCGAATTGCTGGGGCGCGAAATAACCCGGCCGGCTGCCGAGTTCGCGCACCTTGGCCAGCGCGTCGGTGACGTGGAAGTCGCCGAGGGTCATCACCTGCGCGCCGAACGCCCTCGAGATCGCGGCGCGTTCCGGGCTCATCCCGTTCGGCATCACGACCAGCATCCGGTAGCCCTTGACGGCGGCCACCATCGACAGCGCGTTACCGGTGTTGCCGCTGGAGGCCTCGACAATGGTGTCGCCGGCGCGCAGCAGCCCCTCGGCTTCCGCCTTCTCGATCATGTACTTCGCAATGCGAGCCTTGATCGAGCCGGACGGGTTGAGGTACTCGAGCTTGACCCAGATGCCGTCGACTTGGATCAGCGGGGTGTTACCGATCGCGTCGAGCACCGTGAACTCGCGCGGCGAGGACTCAACTTGATCGCTCACCGCACCGAGCGCGCTGCGTTCCGGACGCACGAGCGCCACGCTACGCCTGGAAGCTGAGCCGACATCATCCGCCCGCTTCGGCCGGTCATCGCGCGTCGCTCGGCCTCCTGATGCCCGCAGCTCCGCACTTTTACACGATAGTTGTTGTAGTTACTGTTGAGTAAAAACAACAGATCCTGTCCGACCGAGGAGGTGCAGTGTGACGACAGAACCGTTTGCGGAGACAGCAGACGAACCCGGGGACCCGGCGTGCTGGCTCCACTTCGTGTGCCCTCACTGCGGCCGAATGCGCGAAGAAGCAGGCATCACCCAGTGCCCGAACTGCGGTGAGCCGGTCGAGGAGAACCGAGACCCGTGAGTGGGGCGGACCGGAAGAGTTCGTCGGCTCCTCGCGGACAGCCGGGTGGGCTTCGGCGCAGAGTCCGACGTGTAAATCCGGTGCGGCCGGCGCGAGCACTTCTGAGTAGGTTGCTAAGAAGAGTGATCTCGCCCGAAGGAGGACCTCGGTGAACCTCAATACCTTCGGAACGCGTGGAGAGCTGACTGTCGACGAGACGAGGTTCGGCATTTTCCGGCTGGACCGCATCGACGGTGCGGAGAGGTTGCCGTACAGCCTGAAGGTTCTGCTGGAGAACCTGCTGCGGAACGAGGACGCCCGGCTGGTCACCGCGGAGCAGATCAGCGCACTGGCCGGCTGGCGGCCCGAGGCCGAGCACGGTCGCGAGGTGGCATTCACGCCCGCCCGAGTGCTGATGCAGGACTTCACCGGGGTGCCGTGCGTCGTCGACCTGGTGGCGATGCGCGACGCGATCGCCACGTTGGGCGGCGACACCGCACGGATCAACCCGCTGTGCCCGACCGAGCTGGTCATCGACCACTCGGTGATCGCCGACGTGTTCGCCCGCCCGGACGCGTTTCGCATCAACGCCGAGCTGGAGTTCGAGCGCAACGCCGAGCGCTACCAACTGCTGCGTTGGGCCCAACAGGCATTCACCGACTTCAGCGTTGTCCCGCCGGACACCGGCATCTGCCACCAGGTCAACCTGGAGTACCTGTCGCGGGTCGTGTTCACCCGGGACGGCCCGGACGGACGGCTGGCCTACCCGGACACCCTGGTGGGCACCGACTCACACACGCCGATGGTCAACGGGCTCGGCGTTTTGGGCTGGGGAGTGGGCGGCATCGAGGCGGAGGCCGCGATGCTCGGCCAGCCGATGAGCATGCTCATCCCCCAGGTGCTCGGGCTCAAGCTCACCGGCGAACTGCCGCCCGGCACCACCGCCACCGACCTGGTTCTCACCGTCGCCGAACTGCTGCGGCGCACCGGCGTGGTCGGCAAGTTCGTCGACTTCTACGGACCGGGCGTGGCGAACGTACCGCTGGCCAACCGCGCCACCATCGGCAACATGAGCCCCGAGTACGGCGCCACCTGCGCGATCTTCCCGATCGATCGCGTCACGCTGGACTACCTGCGGCTGACCGGCCGCTCCGACCAGCGGATCCGGCTCGTCGAGGCCTACGCCAAGGAGCAGGGCCTGTGGCACGACCCGGAGCACGAACCCACCTATTCGCAGACCCTCGAATTGGACCTGTCGACGGTCGAGCCGTCGATCGCCGGTCCGAAACGGCCGCACGACCGGATCCCGCTGCGCATCGCGCCGCACGCGATTGCCGCGCTGCTGTCCGGGCGGACGCAGGCGGAGGCGGTCGGGGCCGGGCTCGATGAGGCGTCGGCCGAATCGTTCCCGGCCAGCGATCCGATCGCGATCGACCACGACCGGCCCGGCGATACGCCTAGCGCGCCGTGCGCCTGCGATGACGGGCACGACTGGCCGCGCCGGCCCGTCGAGATCAGCCTGGACGGCGCACCGACCACGATCGACAACGGGCACGTGGTCATCGCCGCGATCACCTCGTGCACCAACACCTCCAACCCGTCGGTGATGATCGGCGCTGCGCTGCTGGCCAGGAACGCGGTGGAGCGGGGCCTGGCGCGCAAGGCGTGGGTCAAGACCTCCCTGGCGCCCGGGTCCCGCGTGGTCAGCGACTACATCGAACGAGCCGGCCTGACGCCGTACCTGGACAAGCTCGGCTTCAACCTGGTCGGCTACGGCTGCACCACCTGCATCGGCAACTCCGGCCCGCTGATCCCCGAGGTGTCGGCAGCCGTCACCGAACACGACCTGACCGTCTGCTCGGTGCTCTCCGGCAACCGCAACTTCGAGGGCCGCATTCATCCGGAGTGCCGGATGAACTTCCTCACCTCTCCCCCGCTGGTGGTCGCCTACGCGCTCGTCGGGACGCTGCACGTCAACCTGCTGCACGATCCACTGGGCACCGGGAGCGACGGCGAGCCGGTGTACCTGCGCGACATCTGGCCGTCGACCGAACAGACCGCCGAGGTTGTCGACGCCTGTTTGCGCGCCGAGATGTTCAGCACGGGCTACGCCGATGTGTTCACCGGTGACGAGCGCTGGCGCGGCCTCGAGGTGCCGACCGGCGACACGTTTGCCTGGGACGTCGGCTCGACCTACGTCCGCCAACCGCCCTACTTCGACGCCATCACACCCGAGCCCGAACCGGTCGACGACCTGCACGGCGTCCGGGTACTCGCCAAGCTCGGCGACTCGGTGACCACCGATCACATCTCTCCGGCCGGTGCCATCAAGGCCGACTCCCCGGCCGGCCGCTACCTGTCCGACCACGGTATCTCCGCCAGGGATTTCAACTCCTACGGCTCGCGGCGCGGCAACCACGAAGTCATGATCCGCGGCACGTTCGCGAACATCCGGCTGCGCAACCAGCTCGCTCCCGGCACCGAAGGCGGATTCACCCGCGACTTCACGCACCCTCACGCGCCGGTCACCACGATCTATGACGCCTCGGTGAACTACGCGACGGCCGGCACTCCGCTGCTCATCCTGGCCGGCAAGGAGTACGGCTCCGGCTCCTCGCGAGACTGGGCCGCGAAGGGCACTGCGTTGCTCGGCGTGCGCGCGGTGATCGCCGAATCCTACGAGCGCATCCACCGCTCGAACCTGATCGGGCTGGGCGTGTTGCCGCTGCAGTTCCCTGATGGCGAGTCGGCCGACTCGCTCGGGCTCTCGGGCGAGGAGACCGTCGAGATCACCGGCGTCACCGCCCTGAACGGCGGGCTGCCGCGCACGGTCCACGTCGCCGCGGGGGATGTGGACTTCGACGCGAAGCTCCGCATCGACACCCCCGGCGAGGCGGACTACTACCGGCACGGCGGGATCCTGCAGTACGTCCTACGCCAACTGCTGCTCGACGCACCCGAGGGGCAGCACGAGTAGACGGGAGCCCACAATGGCCGATCCACTGACCACGCTCACGCAGGCGGGCGTGTCGATCTGGCTCGACGACCTGAGCCGGGAGCGGCTCACTTCCGGCAGCCTCGCCGCCCTGGTCGAGCAACAACACGTAAGTGGTGTGACGACCAATCCGTCCATCTTCGCCAAGGCGATCGGCAGCGCCGACCCGTACGACGCACAGGTCCGCGACCTGGCCGCGCGCGGCGTGCAGGTCGGTGAGGCACTGCGGGCGTTGACCACCTATGACGTGCGGTGGGCCTGCGACGTGCTGCGCCCGGTGTACGAGCGCACCGACGGGGCCGACGGCCGGGTCTCGATCGAAGTCGACCCCCGCCTGGCGCACGACACCGTCGCCACCATCGCCGAGGCCCGCGCCCTGTGGTGGGCGGTGGACCGCCCGAACCTGTTCATCAAGATTCCCGCGGCCCGACAGGGCCTGCCGGCGATCGCCGCCTGCCTCGGCGAGGGGATCAGCATCAACGTCACGCTGATCTTCTCTTTGACCCGTTACGACCAGGTCATGAGCGCCTTCCTGGACGGCATGGAACAAGCCCAGCGAGCAGGGCACGATCTGGCCCGGCTCGGCTCGGTCGCGTCATTCTTCGTCTCCCGCGTCGACACCGAGGTCGACGCCCGGCTGGACAAGATCGGCACGCCGGAAGCGGCCGAACTGCGCGGGCAGGCCGCGGTCGCCAACGCGCGCGTGGCGTACCAGCGCTACGAGAAGATGATCGCAGGCAGCAGGTGGCAGGCATTGCAGGCGGCAGGCGCCCGGCCGCAGCGGCCGCTGTGGGCCTCCACCTCCACCAAAGATCCGGCCTACCTGGACACCCGCTACGTCGTCGACCTGGTCGCGCCCGGCGTGGTCAACACCATGCCCGAAGCCACGCTGCGCGCGGTCGCCGACCACGGTGACGTCCCGCACGACTCAGTCCGCGCCCACTACCAGGAAGCGCACGCGGTGCTCGACCGGCTGCGCGAGGTCGGCGTCGACTACGACGACGTCGTCACCCACCTCGAAGACGACGGGATCACCAAGTTCGACGCCGCGTGGGACCACCTCGCCGAGGAATTGGCCGCGACCCTCGCCGACGGCCACGGAGCTCAGCGATGACCACCGCGCTGGTCACCACCGTGTTGCACGGACACAGCCGCGCGGTGTTCGCCGACGGCGCCGACGCCCACTCCACATTCGCTCTCGACGTTCTCGACAAGTAGGCGAGCCATGAGAGCACGGCTTGACATCCATATTGTCGACCCGAAGGCGCACCAGGCGGTCTTCGCGATGGAGCGCTACGTACGCGACAGCGGGCTGGATCCACGACTGTATGAACTGGTGAAGATCCGCGCCTCACAGTTGAACGGCTGCGCGTTCTGCCTGGACATGCACAGCCGCGACGCCCGCGCAGCAGGCGAAGACCAGCGCCGCCTCGACGTGCTGTCGGCATGGCGCGAAGCACCCGAGTTGTTCACTGCGAGGGAACGCGCCGCATTCGCCCTCGCCGAGGCGGTGACCCGGATCGGCGACGGCGGCGTACCCGATCCGGTGTGGCGCGAGGTCGCCGACCAGTTCGACGAGCCGGGGATCGTCCACCTGCTCATGGCGGTAGCCACCATCAACGTCTGGAATCGACTCGCTGTTGCCACCCATCAGGAACTCCCCGAGCAGGCCGAGGGCTCCTGACCGACCTGAACGCAGCCGCGGCATCCACACGACCGCACCGTGTCGAACCGCCCTGGTCACTGTCCCTTCCCCGGACGGTTGCGCCAGCGGGGCATGATCAGGCCCAGCGGGTCGTAACGCCGATCGACGACGCGTTCCTTCATCGGGATGATCGCGTTGTCGGTGATCTTGATGTGTTCGGGGCAGACCTCCGTGCAGCATTTCGTGATGTTGCACAGGCCGAGACCGTGCTGCGCGCGCAGTTGCTCGCGTCGGTCGAGTGTGTCGAGCGGGTGCATATCCAGCTCGGCGTGCCGGATGAAGAACCGCGGGCCGGCGTAGCTGTCCTTGTTGTCGTCGTGGTCGCGGATGACGTGGCAAACGTCTTGGCACAGCCAGCATTCGATGCACTTGCGGAACTCCTGTCCACGCGCCACGTCGGCCTGTGCCATCCGGTAGTCGCCCGGCTTCAAAGCTTGCGACGGTCGGAAGGCCGGGACCTGTTTGGCCATGGCGTAGTTGAAGGAGACGTCGGTGACCAGGTCTCGGATCACCGGGAACGTGCGCAGCGGTGTGAGAGTCACCGGACCTGGCGGCAGTGTGGAGAGCCGCGTCATGCACATCAGCTTCGGCCGCCCGTTGATCTCGGCGCTGCATGATCCGCACTTGCCTGCTTTGCAGTTCCACCGAACGGCCAGGTCGTTGGCTCGGGTCGCTTGGAGGCGGAGAACCGCGTCGAGGACGACCTCGCCGTCCTCCACCGGGACTGTGTGGTCGACGAGTGCTCCGCTCGCCGCGTCGCCGCGCCAGATCCGAACCTGCAGGTCACGAGTCACAGTCGAACTCCGTCATCCGGGTGCGTCCGATAGGCCGCCGACGCTGGAACGGACGGCGTCCAGGGTGAGGTAGTGGATTTGGGCTGCGACCGCGCCGAGGGTGCCGTCTCCGGTGTCCGTGAGCCCGACGCGGACGAAGTCGTCACCGAGGGCCGCGTGCGTCAGCCAGTCGACCGCGGCCTTTGTGCGAGATCGCATCGAGGGCAGGGCGCTCAGGTGATACCCGCGGGTCACGAGCTGGGCCGGCAACCCCGTCAGGTCACGACCGAGTGGTCGGGCGACAGAGCGGGTTCCGCCGAGGTCGACGACCAGTCCGAGGTCGCGGTGCCGGTACGGCTGCATGCGTTGTCCGCGCAGTGATCGAATGACGTTGCGGGCCAGGGTAACGCCTTGCCGTTGGGCGTGCTGCGCGGTCGGTGGCGTGATCGTGGCGTCGGGCTCGGTGAGGTCGGGGACCGCGGCCGCGTCACCGCCGGCGAACACCGCCTCGTGCTGCGGGACTTGCAGTTCAGGCGTCACCACCAGCCGTCCCGCGCGTCCGGTCTCGAGCCCGAGCGATGCCAGAAGCGGGCTCGCGGTGACGCCCGCGGTCCATGCGAGGGTGCGGCACGCGACGGTCTCGCCGTCGGAGAGCTGCACCGCGTCTTCGGTCACGTTGCCGATGCTGGTCTGAAGCCGCACCTCGATTCCGCGCTGCCGCAACAGCCGCAGCGCGGCTGCGCCGAGTGTCTCGCCGAGTTCCGGCAACACGTGCGGCGCGACGTCGACGAGGATCCATCGCAGGTGTTCCGGGCGCAGGTTGAGGAAGCGGCGCAGAGCGTGCTGGGTGAGCGCGTGCAGCGTGGCGGCGGTTTCGACACCGGCGTATCCGGCCCCGACGACCACGAACGTGCAGTGTGCAGCTCGTGCGCGCGGATCGGTGGTGACGTTGCCGAGTTCGAGCTCGGCGAGCACGTGATCGTGCAGGTAGCTTGCCTCGGCCAACGTCTTCATGCCACGCCCGTATCGGGTCAGTCCGGGGATCGAGAAGGTGCGGCTCACCGCGCCGGGGCAGAGCACGAGTCGGTCCCAGCGAACTGCGTGTTCCTCTCCGAGGATGGTGCGGGCGACACACACCCGGTCCGCGAGATCGATACCGACGATCCAGCACGGTGCGCGAACCGTGCGGTGCAGGGACCGGCGCAGCGGCAAGGCGATGTCGGCCGGGTCCAGGATTCCGGCCGCCACGTGGGGCAGCAGCGGACTGTAGAGCATGTAATCGGTAGGGCTGGCGAGCGTGACTCGTGCTTCGCCGGGCGCCAACCGTCGCTCGAGTTCGCGGGCGCAGTGGAAGCCGGCGAAGCCGGCTCCGACGATGAGCACGTGTGGGGCGTCGGGACCTGCGGGCGTGTGGCGCCGGCGGCGGCCGGCAAGCACCACCACCTTGCTCATGACGCCTCCCCTCAGAAGAACCGCGGATCGTGAATGGTGCCGCTGGCGACCAGGCGCACGTAGCCGTCGGTAATCCCGACCCAGATCAGCGAGGCCCACGCGAAGTTCCCGTGATAGGGGTTGACCTTGGTGACCATGGTCCAGAACCGGTAGCGGATCGGGTGCCGCGAGAAATTGTTGATTCGCCCGCCGACGGCGTGGCGGCAGGCGTGGCAGGACAGCGTGTACAGCCACAGCAACACGGCGTTCACCACCAGGACGACGGTGCCCAGTCCCATCCCGAAGCTGCCGTGCCAGTCGAAGGCGATGATCGCGTCCCAGGTCAGGATCACGTTGAAGACAAGTGCGGCATAGAAGAAGTAGCGGTGCACGTTCTGCAGGATCAGCGGAAAGCGGGTCTCGCCGGTGTAGCGCTTGCGCAGGTCAGGGACCGCGCAGGCCGGCGGCGACTGCCACCAGGACCGGTAGTAGGCCTTGCGGTAGTAGTAGCAGGTCAGTCGGAAGCCGAGCGGGAAGATCAGGATGATCACGGCCGGGGTGACGATCCACCAGGTGCCGAACCAGCCCAGGTGCGGCGCCCCGTGCGAGCCGGGCTCCTGCCCGCAGTGGCTCGCAAGACATGGTGAGTAGAACGGGGACAGGTACGGGTCGGTGTAGTAGTCCCGGTTGGCCAACGCCGCGTAGATGCCGTACACGACGAAGCAGAACAGCACCACGAACGTCGCCAGCGGGTAGTGCCACCAACCGTCCTTGCGCAGGGTGGCAGCGGCGATGTCAGCGCGTCGGCGGCTCCGGACGCCGCCGCTGAGGCGATTGCCCACGGTCACTGGCCGACTCCCTTCACATCAGGATCTGTAGAGGCTGCTCGACGAGTCGGACCAGGTCGCGCAGGAATGCTGCGGCGGTGGCGCCGTCGAGGACCCGGTGATCGATGGAGAGGGTGAGTTTCATCGTGGTGCCGACGACCAGTTGGCCGTTGCGCACGACCGCCTGCTCGCGTGCGGCGCCGACGGCGAGGATCGCTGCCTCTGGTGGGTTGATCACCGCGGTGAAGTGGTCGATGCCGAACATCCCGAGGTTGCTGACGGTGAACGTGCCGTGGCTGAACTCGTCCGGGGTGAGCTTCCCGGCCCGGGCCCGTTCCGCGAGCGCGTGGGCCTCCGCGGCGATCTCGGACAGGCGCTTACGGTCGGCGTCGCGGATCACCGGAACGATCAGGCTGTCGTCCAGCGCGACCGCGACGCCGACGTTGATCCGTGCGCGCCGAATCAGGTGATCGCCGCCCCAGGACGAGTTGACGGCGGGGTGATCGCGCAGGGCGACGGCGCAGGCCCGGATCAGCAGGTCGGTGACGCTGACCTTGCTCTGGGCGTCCGGCAGCTCGTTGAGCTGGCTACGTAATGCCAGCAAGGGCTCGGCGTCGACCACCGATGTCAGGTAGAAGTGCGGAGCCGCCGCGCTCTCGGTGAGGCGCTGAGCGCTGATCCGGCGGATCGAGGTGAGTGGGATCTGCCGATCACCCTGCGGCTCTCTGTCGGCCGTTGCGGCCTGGGCCGTCACGGCCTGGGCCGGAGCCGCGCTGACCGAGACCTGTCCCGCGGGGTGTCGCGACTGCGCGGCGATCGCGGCCTGGACGTCTGCGCGTACGACGCGCCCGCCCGGCCCGGTGCCGGCGATACCAGCGATGTCCAGGCCATGTTGGCGGGCCAGCGCGCGAGCCAAGGGCGAGGTGCGCACCGGTGACCGTTCGATCGAGACCGCACCGTCCGGCGCCATCATCGACTGCGTCGCAGCTACCGGGACCTCCGCGGCGGCGTCCCCAGGGGCGGCGGCTGCGTCCTCGTCGCCGATGACGGCGATCGGCTGACCGATCGGCACCGTGCTTCCGGGGCCGGCGATGATGCGGGTGAGCACACCGCTGTCGTGGGCCTCGAGTTCCATGGTGGCCTTGTCGGTCTCGATCTCGGCGAGCACGTCGCCGCGCTGCACCGTGTCGCCTTCGTGTTTGAGCCACTGGGTGAGGATGCCGTCGGTCATCGTGTCGGACAGGCGCGGCATGAGGACATCGGGCATGTCGGCCTCCTATCGGGTGAACCGGCTGGCGTCGAGAACCTCGCCGATGACCTTGCCGAGATCGGTGGCGGTGGGCAGAGCGGCGAGTTCCAGCGACTTGGCGTAAGGCAGCGGGACCTCCGCCGCGGCCACCCGGCGCACCGGGGCGTCGAGGTAGTCGAACGCGCCCTCCTGGATGGTGGCCGCAATCTCCGCGCCCACGCCGTAACTGAGCCAGTCGTCCTCCAGCACGACCGCGCGGCTGGTCTTGCGCACCGACGCGCAGACCGTCTCCCGGTCCAGCGGTCGCAGGCTGCGCAGGTCGACGACCTCCACCGACACGCCCTGCTGCTCGAGCTGGGTAGCCGCCTCCACCGCGACGACCGTGCCGCGGGAGTAGCTGACCACGGTGAGGTCGCGGCCCGGTTTGACGACCGCTGCCACCCCGATCTGGGCGACCTGCTCGCCGCCGGGGACCTCGCCCTTGGTGTTGTACAGCGCCAGGTTCTCCAGGAACAGCACCGGGTCGTCGTCGCGGATCGCAGCGCTCAGCAGCGCCTTCGCATCGGCCGGTGTCGCCGGCGCGACGACCTTCATGCCCGGCACGTGCGCGTACCACACCTCGAGGTTCTGCGAGTGTGTCGCGGCGAGTTGCTGCCCGCCGCCGCCGGGGGTTCGGATGACCATTGGCACGCAGACCTGTCCGCCGAACATCGCGTGCATCTTCGCGGCGTGATTCACGATCTGGTTGATCGCGAGCAGGCTGAAGTTGATCGTCATGATCTCCACGACCGGACGCATCCCCAGCATGGCGGCACCGACCGCGACGCCGACGAAGCTCTCCTCGCAGATCGGGGTGTCGCGTACCCGGGTCGGCCCGAACTCGGTCAGTAAGCCGGCGGTGATCTTGTAGGAGCCCTCAAATACGCCGATCTCCTCACCGAGCAGGATCACGGATTCGTCGCGCTGCAATTCGGCACGCAGCGTGTCGTGCAGCGCCTGCCGGTAACTCATCAGCGTCATGGCTGCCCTCCCGGGACGGAGATCAACGGGTCGCCGGGCAGCCCGTGCGGGGTGTTCGGCACCGCGGTGGCATAGGCGTGCTCGAACAGCGCGGCCGGTTGCGGGTCGGGGCTCTCGTCGGCGAACGCGACGGCGGCATCGACCCTGGCCTCGGCCTGCTCGTCGATGAATCGGGCGGCCGGCTCGTCGAGAATGCCGGCTTCGATCAGTCGGGTGCGCAAGTTCGGGACGGGGTCGAGGCCGCGCAACCGCTCGCCCTCCTCCTTGGACCGGTATCGGGCCGGATCGACGACCGAGTGTCCGCGCAGCCGGTAGCTGACCGCCTCGACCAGCCCCGGTTGCCGCTCGGTGCGGGCTCGGGCCAGTGCGCCCAGGACGGCGTCCCGGACGGCGATCACGTCGTTGCCGTCGACGCGCTCGCCGGGGATGCGGTAGGAGCACCCCCGCTTGAACAGGTCGGGCTCGGCCGCCGCCTTGTCCACCGGCGTGCCCATGCCGAGCCCGTTGTTGACGATGACGTAGACGATCGGCAACTGCCACAGCGCCGCGAGATTCAGCGATTCGTGGAATGAGCCGATGTTGGTGGTGCCGTCGCCGAGCAGGCACATCACGGCTTCGGCGTCCGGCCCGGGACCACCGCGGTAGGTGAGCGCGAGAGCGGCGCCGGTGGCCGGCGGGATCTGGCCGCCGACGATGCCGTACCCGCCCAACAGCCGCAGCTTCTGGTCGAACAGGTGCATCGACCCGCCACGCCCACCGGACACGCCAGTGGACTTGCCGAACAGTTCGGCCATCACCCGGCCCGGCTCGAGTCCGCGGGCCAACGCGTAGCCGTGCTCCCGGTAGGTCGTGAAGAGGTAGTCGCGGGGTTCCAGCGCTGCCATGAGTCCGACGACGGTCGCCTCCTCACCGAGGTTGAGGTGGCAGTACCCGCCGATCTTGGCGCGCTGGTACATCTCCGCCGATCGCAACTCGAAGGCCCGGATCAGCGCCATCTGGCTGTAGTAGCCACGCAACGTCTCCGGGTGCTCGCTCGCGAAACGCGTACCGTCGGCGACCTGCTCGATGCCGCCCCGTGCGGTGCCGCGCTGGTTTGCCATGCCGCTCCTCGCTGTTCTCCGCTCTTAGCCCGCGCGCGACCGCGACCGGCCCGTCGCGAGGCTGGTGTCCGTCATGTCCCCGGCGGCTGCTCCTGGAAGATGAATCGTTCGGCTCCGGCGTGGCACTTGGGGCACACGACGGGCGGTTCGTCGCCGCGCGCCGGTTCGCCGCAGACCTGGCATGCCCATTCGGTAGCCATCGTCGCGACGACGTCGCGCCGACTCACCACGCCGACCAGTCGCCCGTCCTGCAACACCGGAACGCGACGGATTCGCCGCTCGACGAGCAGGTGACGGATGTCGTCCAGCGGGCAGTCCATGCTGACGCTGATCACCGCCGTGGTCATCAGATCTTCCGCTGTGCCGCCGGACTTGGCGAGCAGATCGTGTTCGCTGACCAACCCCACGACGTTGCCGGCTTCGTCGACGACCGGCGCAGCGCTGATCTGCCGGCGCGTCAGCACCTCAGCGATCTGTGCTCGCGTTGTCCCTTGAGGCACTGTGATCACCGGTGAACTCATGATCTCGCCCGCTGTGATCATCCCTCGCGAACCCGCCACATCGGGCCGGGCACGATGGGCCGCGGCACCTGCCACCGCAGCAGCGCCGATCCGTCCTGCTCGTGGCGGTTAGGGCGGCAAACGCTTCCCGGGTGCTGGCGCATCAGCGTCCACCTACCAGGCCAAGTGCGTCCCACTGCACGTCATCTACGTGCTGTTCGGGCACTTCGCCGGCTGCCTCGGCGAAGGATTCCAATGCGCCAGGTAAGGCCCGTCTCTTGGTTTCGGGCATCCGATCAACGATGCGTGCGATGGCGGCGCGTCGATCGTCGAACACGGAATCGACCAGGGCTTGTCCCGTCTCAGTCAGGGTCAGGCGGACCCTGCGCCGATCGGTCGGCGAATCACGACGATCGACAAGTCCTGCTGCCACGAGGCGGTCGACCGCCCGGGTGGCGTTCGACGAGTGCACGCCCAGCGCGCTGGCGACCGCGATCATGGTGAGTGGCCCTTGCGTTGCCAGCATCACCAGGACTCGTAGCTGCGGCACGGTGACCTGATCTTCGACTCGCGCGATCGACCTGGCGATCACAGCAACCAGGACTCGCGCGGCGGCCATCACAGATTCGACCTGTCGGGTGCGTGCCGGATCTTGCGCAGACACCTCGATTCGGCGTGCGGGCATACGGCCAGTCTGTGGCTAGAGTTGCATGTGCGCAACCATTGCGCTCTACATGCATAGGTGCAACGCTTGCGTATACGCATGCATTTGATACGCCGCGAGGCCGCACGCGTGGGCTCGGACAACCGCTGCGGAGCTGCGGACCTGTTTGTGATCTTCCGTATCACCGGGGATCTGCCACGTAATGGCGCAGATCGGCGCGGCCGTTGAGACGTGTTGTCCGGCGCGCCTGGACGCCACGTTCTCCACCGACCTCGGCGAGTCGCTGGAGACGCTGCCGCTCATCTCAGCCCGACAACGCAGCTGCCAACCACTGCCTCAGCGAGAGCGAGCACAGCGGATGCCCGAGCACGCGAGTCGGCCATGAGCAACCCAGCGCCCGGCCAGTCGGGCCCCGACCCGACGAATACCACCGCCACGTCGCGGACCCAGTGCTCGACGCTGCCCGCGGAACACGCTGTGCTGCGCCGCAGCGTCGCCGTCAGGGCGGCAGCTGTAGCCTCATCAGCGCCACGGCCGAGGGCATTGTGCCTTCGGCGATGAGCTGCAGATTGCAGCTGCAATCAAGTGAGGTTGCGTGGCACGGCGGTGAGCAGAAACGCGCAGTCCTCGACTGCGATCACCGAGTGCATGCCGTCCGGGATCTCGATCAGGTCGCCGCTTCTCCCGTCCCAAGCGTCGTTACCTGCGCGCAATCGCACGCGGCCCTGTACGACGAGCAGGCTTGCCTCGCCGGGGCTCTCGTGCTCGTCCAGTCCGGCTCCGGCGACCAACGCGACCAGCGTTTGCCGCATGATCCGTTCGTGACCGCCCACGACGGTACGGCTGGCACGACGGGCGCTGGCCAGCCGGGCGTCGCCGAGCAGTTCACGAACTAGGGCGTCCAACGAGGTCTTCTGCATACAGCTGATCGTGTCACGGTCTGGGGCCAGCAGAGCCAAATCTCCAGCGGTCCCGTGTCTCGTCGGGCGGAGCCGCATCCTGGACGCAGGCCCGCCCAATCCGGCCCAGAGGTCATAGGTCGATCTGCCCAGAATCCTTGGGCCAGTTGGCGGGGTTCATGCGCGACGGCTGCACGCGCGGGGGCTCGCCTTCTTGCTTCGGGTAGTTCGGCGGGTACGGCGCGTCGCCGAGGTTGCGGTCCCGCTCGTCGCGGTCGGCCCACTCCAGCAGCGGCTCGATGTCCCACACGGCGTCGTCGATGCCGGCATGCACGTCGCCGAGCTCCGCGAAGCGGGCCGGCATCGTGGCTATCGTGAAGTCGCGCATCTCGACGTCGGGCAGCTCGTCCCAGGTCACCGGAGCGCTCACCGGAGCCCACGGGAATCCTCGGACGCTGTAACCCGACGCGATGGTCCGATCCCGGGC
>DASSEQ010000341.1:0-4088 GCA_035695245.1 Mycobacteriales bacterium
GTCGGGCTGACCTGTGGCGGCATCCTCGACATCCTGGTGCGGCCGGTCGACGTCGAACGATTGCCCTCGTTTGCGACGGCCGCCGAGTCGATCCGCTCCGACGAGCCGGTCGCCGTTGCAACGGTCATCGAAGGCGGCGCCGTCGCCGCACAGCTGGTGGTCTGGCCGGATCGCGTCGAGGGCTCCCTCGGCACCGAGGGGCTCGACGTCGCGGTGACCGACGACGCCCGCGGAATGCTGGCGCAAGGGCAGACCGGTGTGCGCCATTACGGTCCGCGGGGCCAGCGGCGCGAGGACGAGGTCGCAGTCTTCATCGAGTCGTTTGCGCCGCCGCCGCGGATGCTTGTCTTCGGCGCGATCGACTTCGCCGCCGCGGTGGCGCGAATCGGCCGCTACCTCGGCTATCGAGTGACCGTCTGCGACGCGCGGCCGGTGTTCGCGACGGAAAAGCGATTTCCCGATGCGCACGAGGTGGTCTGCGAGTGGCCGCATCGCTACCTTGCCGGCACCGAGGTGGACGGGCGCACGATCATCGCGGTGCTGACGCATGACCCCAAGTTCGATGTGCCGCTGCTGGAAGTCGCGCTGCGCACTCCCGCCGCCTACATCGGGGCGATGGGGTCCCGTCGTACGCATGACGATCGGCTGGCGCGACTGCGCGAGGTCGGCCTGACCGACGAGGAGCTCTCCCGGCTGCGTTCACCGATCGGCCTGGACCTCGGTGCGCGCACTCCCGAGGAGACCGCCGTGTCGATCGCGGCCGAGATCATCGGCCTGCGGTGGGGTGGTTCCGGTCGCCCGCTCGGCGACACGACCGGAGAGATCCATCGCGAAATCGGCCGGAGCGAGCTCGCACACGATAGGGCCGGACGCTGACCGCTGGCCTGCTGCTGGCCGCAGGCGCCGGCACGCGGTTGGGCCGACCCAAGGCACTGGTCGAGCTCGACGGGCGGTTGCTGGTCGACCGCGGCGTCACGATGCTGCGCGCGGGTGGCTGCGATCCGGTCGTCGTGGTGCTCGGCGCGAGCGCGCGCGAGGTCGTGATCCACGCCGACCTCACCGGTGCCGTCGTCGTCGTCAACGATCGCTGGTCCAGTGGCATCGGTTCGTCGTTGCGCACGGGGCTCGCAGCGTTGACCGACCTGCGTGCGCCGGCTGCCCTGGTCGCGTTGGTTGACCAGCCGCGGGTCACCGCTGACGTCGTACGACGGCTCGTCAGCGCACCGTCCGATGCGCCGGCCCTGGTGGCGTCGTACGACGGTCGACCGGGCAACCCGGTGCGACTCGCGGCGACGATCTGGCCGGAAGTGTGCGAGCTCGCGGTCGGCGACGTCGGTGCCCGGGCATGGATGCGTGCACACCCTGACCAGGTGATCGGCATAGCCTGCGACGATCTCGGCGATGACCATGATGTGGACACACCCGAGGACTTGAGCCGACTCGGAGGTAGCGGACGGATGGAGCGCGACGCATGAAGCTGGAGCACGAGTTCACGGTGCCGGCCAGCCTGGACGAGGCGTGGACGGTCTTGCTCGACGTCGAACGCATCGCACCATGCATGCCCGGTGCATCGGTCACGTCCGTCGACGGCGATGACTTCACCGGCACGGTCAAGGTCAAAGTCGGTCCGATCCAGGTGACGTACAAGGGTCAGGCGAAGTTCGTCGAGAAGGACGAGACCGCGCATCGGGTCGTTCTGGAGGCATCGGGCAAGGAGGCGCGCGGGAGCGGAACGGCCGCGGCCACTGTCACGGCGGTGCTCACTGCCGACGGCGCCAAGACCAAGGCCAAGGTCGAGACCGACCTCAACATCACCGGGCGACCGGCGCAGTTCGGTCGCGGCGTGATGGCCGATGTCGGCGCGAAGCTGATCGGACAGTTCGCGAACTGCCTGGCCGACGAGCTGGCCGGCGGTGGTGCCGCGCCGCCAGCGGCAACTCCGGCGAAGACGGCCGCGCCCGAGGCCGCTCCCGCCCCCCCGACAGAGCCGACGGCGCAGTCGGCCAAAACGACAGAGCCGGCGGCGCAAGCTGCGCAGAAGACTGCGCCGCCGAAGCCGGTGACGGCACCCCGGCGCGAAGCCGAGCCGATCGACCTGCTCGAGGTCGCCGGTGGCTCGGTGGCGAAGCGAGCTGCCCCGGCCATCGCGGCGGTCGTGCTCCTTCTGCTGCTGATCCTGCGCCGGCGGCGCAAGCGCTGACCCAGTCGGCGTCAAACCGATCCACTTCGAACAGCGGGCGACCAGTTTTCGCCCCCGTCGCCGGCGTGTCGTGGTCGCCCGCCGTTCGAAGTCGCGGATTTGACCCGGGGGACATGCTCGCTGCGGCGTTGGCGAGAATGGGGGTGACACGAGGAGGACTTACGCATGGCTGGCAGTGACGCGCAGATTCTCGGCTCGAACGGGGATCGCTTCGACGAGGTCTTGACGCCCGAGGCGATCGCGTTCGTCGTCGACCTTCAGAAGAAGTTCGGCGCTACGCGGGAGCAGCTGCTCGCCCGCCGTCAGGACCGTCGCCGTCAGGCTGCGGAGACGGGCAAGCTGGACTTCCTCGCCGAGACGAAGGACGTCCGCGAGGACACCTCCTGGCGGGTCGCCCCGCTGGCTGACTTGCAGGACCGCCGCGTCGAGATCACCGGCCCGACCGAGCGGAAGATGCTGATCAACGCGCTGAACTCGGGCGCGAAGGTCTTCATGAGCGACTTCGAGGACGCCAACACGCCGAACTGGGCGAACATGGTCCAGGGTCAGATCAACCTGATCGATGCGATCGAGCGGCGGATCGACTTCACCTCGCCGGAGGGCAAGGACTACAAGCTCAACGACACCGTGGCCACGCTCATGCCC
This sequence comes from Mycobacteriales bacterium, assembly GCA_035695245.1. Classification (GTDB taxonomy): domain Bacteria; phylum Actinomycetota; class Actinomycetes; order JAFAQI01; family JAFAQI01; genus DASSEQ01. The sequence goes on from DASSEQ010000341.1 coordinate 2,846, forward strand.
CGTCCCCGTGGGTGGCACCTCCCGGAAAAGCACGTGCTCGTCGACGGCGCGCCGATGAGCGGTTCGCTGTTCGACTTCGGCCTGTTCTTCTTCCACAACGCCAAGCGGCTGCTCGGCAAGGGCACGCGGCCCTACTTCTACCTGCCGAAGATGGAGTCACATCTCGAGGCCCGGTTGTGGAACGACGTCTTCAACCACGCGCAGGACGCGGTCGGCGTGCCGCGCGGCACGATCCGCGCCACCGTGCTCATCGAGACGATCCCGGCCGCGTTCGAGATGGACGAGATCCTCTACGAGCTGCGCGACCACTCCTACGGTCTCAACGCCGGCCGCTGGGACTACATGTTCTCGATGATCAAGACGTTCCGGGACCGCGGTGCGGAGTTCATGCTGCCGGACCGCAACAGCGTCACGATGACAGTGCCGTTCATGCGGGCCTACACCGAGCTGCTGGTGCAGACGTGTCACAAGCGCGAAGCGTTCGCGATGGGCGGCATGGCCGCATTCATCCCGAGCCGGCGCGACGCCAAGGTCAACGAGGAAGCGTTGGCAAAGGTGGCCGCGGACAAGAAGCGCGAGGCCGGCGACGGCTTCGACGGCACCTGGGTCGCTCACCCCGATCTCGTCCCGACCGCGATGGCCGAGTTCGACAAGGTGCTCGGCGAAAAGCCCAACCAGATCGACAAGAAGCGGCCCGAGGTCAACGTCACGGCTGACCAGCTGTTGGCGGCGAGCGAGACACCGGGCGACATCACCAGCGCCGGCCTGCGCACCAACGTCGACGTCGGCATCCGCTACATCGAGTCCTGGCTGCGCGGCAACGGCGCCGCGGCGATTCACAACCTGATGGAAGACGCGGCCACGGCCGAGATCTCCCGTTCGCAGGTGTGGCAGTGGGTGCACAACGGCGCGAAGCTCGCCGACACCGGCGACAAGGTCACGGCCGAGCTCGTCCGCAAGACCGCCGACGATGCGACCAGCGCCATCCGTGACGAGGTCGGCAGTGACGCCTATGACAGCGGCCGCTGGAAGGAAGCCCGCGACATCTTCGAAGAGGTGGCGCTGGCTGACGACTTCACGACCTTCCTGACGCTGCCGGCGTACGACAGACTGGACTGATGGCCGACTTGTCAGCGCCGCTGGCTGCTATAGCGACCGCAGCCGCTGACAAGTTGGGGGCGGATGCGGTCGTCACCGACCGCGTCGCCCTGCGCACCTACGAGTGCGACGGGCTGGCCGCTTA
>DASSEQ010000342.1:0-3940 GCA_035695245.1 Mycobacteriales bacterium
TCGATACCGGCAGCCGCCGAACGAGCGCTGGTCTCCGTCGCCACCGCCTACCGCTACTTCTCCTCCGCCGAAGACCTGTGGTGGGAGGCATCGACCTCCACCTACGAGCAGACGGTGGAACAGTCAGCACGGCAGGTGGAAACCGCCGGCACCGACCCGCAAGCACGGCTGGAAGCGCTCATCCGCAGCACCGGCTTTCTGATGCTCGACGATCAGCTGCCCTACCGCAGAATCGCCAAGAACGCGCTCGACCAGTGGTTTCGCCAACAGGCCGCACCCGACGAGGAGCGGGTACCGGTCCGCCAAGGACGGCGCAAAGACCAGATCCGGCAGGCCATCGCGCCACTCGCGGACCAGCTTCCCGACACTGCCATGGACCGCCTCGCCCACGCGCTCGGGCTGCTCGTCGGCGCCGAACCCATGATCTCCCTGATCGACGCGATCGGGCTCGACGTCCCCGAAGCCAAGCAGACGCTGCTCGACGCGGCGCGGTGGATGCTCACCGGCGCCCTCGCTGAGCTAAACCCCACCGTCGGATAGCCGCATCACAGCGCATCCGCGTGGCGCTGAAGAGACACCGCAAACGCCGGCTACGATCGTTGATCTTGATCGACCGGCGCGGCCTGTAGCTGCCGTTACGGCTCTCCCTGGTCGACGCTTCGAATACCGGTATGGGTACCGGATCTCAAGCTCGCTCAATCCGACTGGTGCAGGTCAGAGGCTTGTTGATCTACCTCAGTCCGCGTGATCTGGCAAGCACGCGTCGTCGACAGCCATTGCCCTGCACCGGCACCACGTGAATTCTCATGCCCGCGGTGCAGCACGCCGTTGGATGCGAGAGCCGGTCCTCGGTGGACGAGACGGGCGCTGGGACGACCGAACTGATTTGCCCTGGCTGGGAGCGCAGTCCGCAAGATCATCAGGTTGCGTTCGTCCGCAGTGATTGAGGGTGCACCGAGGGCGCGGGCCGAAATTGCTGCTGCGACAGCTCTTGCGACGCGACTGTTATGTGCGGTTGCACGGCACTCGGTAGTCACGACGTCCGAGCCAGCGATCCGACGTTATCTACCTCCGTGAACAGGTCTAGTCTCGGCTTCGAGCCAAAGTTTCGGGGGGGAGCAGATGACTCGGGTTAGTCAATTCTACGACGGTGCTGGTGTGCCAATGGCAACACCAGCCTCTCCGGATGAGGTTGCGGCTGCATGGCGCGGACATCGTCAACGCTTTCGAGACTGGTTCGCCACCCTGGATGACGCCGGGTGGGCCGGCCGGAGCCGCTGCACAGAGTGGACGGTCAGGGATATCGCGCAGCACCTTGTCTCTGGATCGCAGTTTCTGGGCTACACATTGCATCAGGCCCTGAAGGGGCAGCCCACTCGCCTGCTGGCTGACTTCGACGCTCAGGAGACGCCTAAGACGACGACGTCCATGTTCGACGGCTTATCGCCGAATCAACTGCTTGACCAACTACACGCCATGGATGCGCGAGTGGACGCGGAGTTGCAGCGGCTGAGTATCGAAGGCTGGGGTGTAGACGCCGAGGCTCCCCCGGGCCGGGTCGCCGCTCACGTCTCGGTCAATCACTTCCTGTTCGACTCGTGGGTGCACGAGCGCGACGTGATGCTCCCCGCAAAGCAGACGCCCACGACGGAACCCGGCGAGGCGGCTGCAGTGGCGTCGTACGTGCTTGCCCTCGCTGGTATAGCGAGAACAGTCGATGAAGATCCCCCGCAACCTGCTGCGATACGGGTGCACCTTACTGATGTCGATCGTCACCTGTGCCTGACCGTGACGGAGGCCGGGTCGGTCGTTCGCTTTTGTCCTGGGGACAGCTCGACGAATATCGCGGCAAGTGCCGGAGCCCTCGTCGACGCCGCGACGGGTCGAGTCGTCGTCGCCTCCATCGACGCAGACGCGCACGCGTCGGCCGTCCTGGAGCACCTTGCAACGGCGATGTCGTAGCCCGGAGCAGATTGCGTGTCGTGACCTACTGGCCATGGTCCTGAGCGATCCCCGCTGCGAGCAATGCCGCTAGCAGGCGACTGGCCGTTGATCGCACGGAATGGCAGGATTGATGTTGTGGAGCGGCCGCAGACGCAGTATGTGGAAGTTGGCGATGCCGAGGTTGGCTACCAGGTTTATGGTGCCGGCCCCATCGATCTTCTCTGGTGTTTCGGTTTGGGCAGCAATGTCGATCACCAGATGGACATCGTGCCTGTCGCTGACTTCCTTCGAGGGGTGGGCTCTTTCAGTCGACTCATCGTCTTCGACCGCCGCGGTACGGGCGTTTCCGATGCCATATCGAGCGGCTCGATCCCAACGTGGGAGGAATGGGCCGAGGATATGGGCACGGTGCTCGATGCCGTGGGGTCGACCCAGGCGGCGATTCTTGCTTCCCTCGACGCGGGCCCGATGGCGATCCTCTACGCGGTATCGCACCCCGACCGGGTCAAGGCGCTGATTCTCCATAACACCGCGGCACGCTATCTGGCGGCTGACGACTACCCGGTCGGGGCCACCGCAGAGGTCATCGACTCCCTTGTGCAACTCACCCGCTCCACCTGGGGAACCGCGGCGTTGATTGACCTCGCCTTCCCCGGCGCGGCAGGGGACCCCCAGGTTCGCGAAGCACTCGCTCGATCTCAGCGCGTCTCCGCTACACCACGCGCGGCAGCCGCGCAGTACGCATTCATGCTCCACGAGATGGACGTCCGTGCAGTCTTGCCGTTGGTTCGGATACCGACCCTCGTTCTGCACGTACGAGAGTCGCCGATGGTGCCTATCGAGTATGGGCAGTATCTGGCGGAGCACATCGACGGCGCAAAACTCGTTGAGTTGCCCGGTGCAGACATGTTTCCGACCTCGGAAGTCCACACGATGGTCGAAGAGATCGGCGAGTTCCTCACAGGTTCTCGGCCCGTAACCGAGGTCGACCGCGTGCTCGCCTCGGTGCTCTTCACCGACATCGTGGATTCCACTCAGCGCGCGGCCTCGCTCGGCGACCAGCGTTGGCGGTCGCTCCTCGACCGCCACGACGCCGTCACCCGCGATCAGTTGCGCCGCTTTCACGGCCGAGAGGTCAACACAACCGGAGACGGGTTCATCGCTTCCTTCGACGGTCCCGCACGTGCGATCCGATGCGCGCGGGCGATCAGCGACGCCGTCACCGCACTGGGCATCGATCTACACATCGGCCTTCATACCGGCGAGTGCGAGGTGAGAGGGGACGACCTCGGAGGACTGGCCGTGCACATCGCCGCACGCCTGGGAAAGCTCGCTTCGCCGGGCGAGGTGCTCGTCTCAAGCACCGTCAAAGACCTGGTTGTCGGGTCCGGCATCAAGTTCGCCGACCGGGGCCAGCATCAGCTGAAGGGCGTTCCTGGACTATGGAGACTCTTCGCCGTCACGGCTCCATCCATCTGATCAAGCACACGTGTCGTGAAGGAGCAGCGACAACTCGGACGCCGGGCGCACCGCAGGCTGACCTGATGCGGTCCACGTGGACGCTACTGAAGCCCCCGCCGACGTCAAACCGTTGGCCGCGCCGCCGGACCAACTTGTTCTTCCGGTTGCAGATGCGAAGCGGATTGCACCGGCCGGAATAGCCGGGCGGCCACAGCGTGGCCGTGATGCCGTTGCTGTCGGTCAACCAGGCGCAGCCAGCGCTCGGTCGCCGACCGCCGGTCCACAATGAAATCCGCGAGACTTCGGACTTCAGCGCTGTGGTACGGACACCAGCAGCTCAGACAAGAGCCCAGGGCAGAGGCCCTTTTAGGCCCAACCGAGCAGCTACGGATGACCCAGGTAGATGAAGCCGTAGGCCTCGTCGCGGAAGGGAACTCCGGCCTCGCGCAGTGCTTCGTCCCAGTCGCCCGTGCACGCCGGGTCGGCACCCTCGGACCCGTGGTCGGCGGTCAGCAGGAACGTCACCTGGTCCGTG
>DASSEQ010000343.1:0-5389 GCA_035695245.1 Mycobacteriales bacterium
CTCGCCGGTGTCCCACTGCTGCGCAATGGCCGCGAACAGGCCGTGCTCGTCCCGCTTGAGGCGGGCAGCGATCGCAGGGTCGAGGTCGGACGGGCGGACGGGACCGGACATGTCGTCCATTGTGCCTGGGCTGGGCAACCGTCTTTCCCTCAGCGGATGGTGAGGCCGGCTCTGCGCATGGTGTCCTTCACGTCACTGATGCGCAACGTGCCGAAGTGGAACACGCTCGCCGCCAGCACTGCGTCAGCGCCTGCTTCGACCGCCGGAGCGAAGTCGTCGAGGCGACCGGCGCCGCCGGAGGCGATCACCGGCACTGTTGTCGCGGCTCGCACGGCGCGGATCAACGGCAGGTCATAGCCCGCCTGAGTGCCATCGGCGTCCATGGCGTTGAGCAGGATCTCGCCGACGCCGAGCTCCTGGCCTCGCCGCACCCACGTGACCGCGTCGATGCCCGTGCCCTGCCGGCCGCCATGGGTCGTCACCTCGAAGCCCGACTCGGTGCCTTCGGCTCTCCGTGCGTCGACCGACAGCACGATGCACTGCGAGCCGAAACGCTCGGCCGCCTCCCTCAGGAACTCCGGCCGGGCGATGGCGGCCGTGTTGATCGACACCTTGTCGGCGCCGGCCCGAAGCAGCCGGTCGACGTCATCAACACTGCGCACTCCGCCGCCGACAGTCAGTGGAATGAACACCTGCTCGGCAGTGCGTCGTACGACGTCGTACGTCGTCTCGCGGCTGTCACTCGAGGCGGTGATGTCGAGGAACACCAACTCGTCCGCGCCCTCGTTGTCATAGAGCTGCGCCATCTCCACGGGATCGCCGGCATCGCGGAGCTCGCGGAAGTTGACCCCCTTGACGACGCGGCCGGCGTCGACATCGAGGCAGGGGATGACGCGTACGGCGACCGTCATCGCTCGCCTCGGTAGCACTCGACTTCGACCTCGACCAACATCTCCGGGTCGAGCAACCCGCTTACTCCGACCATCGTGGCGGCTGGGCGCACGTCGCGAAACACCTCGCCGTGCACTCGTCCGACGTCGTCACCGTTGGCAGCGATGTCGACGACGAAGATCCGGGTGCGCACGACGTCAGCCGGGCCGAACTCGGCCGCATCGACTGCACGCAGCGCATTGGCAAACGCCACCCGGGCTTGTTCGACCGCGTCGCCCACGTGCGCGACGGCGCCGTCGACGACACTCGTGCAGCCCGACACCCACAGATGCGGGCCGGCACAGATGGCGCGGCTGTAGCCGATGCGGTCTTCATAGGGACCGCCGGAACCAAACCGCTGGGTCACGCGACCGCCGCAAGTGCGTCGCCGAGGGTGAACGCGCCGGCGTAGAGAGCCTTGCCGACGATCGCGCCTTCGACGCCGATCGGCTCGAGGTCGGCAAGCGCGCGTAGGTCGTCAAGGCTGCTGACACCGCCGCTCGCGACGACCGGGGCCGGCGTGGCGGCGCAGACCTGCTGCAACAGCTCGACGTTGGGGCCGGTCAGCGTGCCGTCACGGTTCACATCAGTGACGACGTAGCGAGCGCAACCGTCGTCATCAAGGCGCGCCAACACCTCGAACAGCTCACCGCCGTCGCGGGTCCACCCACGGGCCGACAGTGTCGTGCCGCGCACATCGAGGCCGACGGCGATGCGGTCACCGAACCGCGCGATCGCCGAACGCACCCAGTCTGGGTTCTCCAGCGCTGCGGTGCCGAGATTCACCCGAGCGGCGCCGGTCCCGAGTGCGGCCTCCAGCGATGCGTCGTCGCGAATGCCGCCGGACAGCTCGACGCTGACGTCGAGCTTGCCCACGACCTGCGAGAGCATCTCTCGGTTGCTGCCCCGACCGAAGGCTGCATCGAGGTCGACCAGGTGCACCCAGTGCGCGCCCTGCTCCTGCCAGGCCAGAGCCGCTGTGAGCGGGTCGCCGTACGACGTCTCCGAACCCGCCTCACCCTGCACCAGCCGCACCGCCTGACCGTCGGCAACGTCGACAGCCGGGAGCAACACGAAGGGTGGCATGGCGACGACGGTAGCCCGAATCAGTGCAGGGACGTCACCCAATTGCGCAGCAGATGCAGGCCGGCGTCACCGGACTTTTCCGGGTGGAACTGCGTCGCAGCAAGCCGACCACGCTCGACCGCAGCAACAAAGGTCGTCTCGCCATGGGTTGCCAGCGTCTCGCCGTCACCAGCCGGCGCCGCGGCATAGGAGTGCACGAAGTAGAACCGCTCGCTCCCGACCCCCTCGAACAGTGTCGATCGTCCGGCCGGCTGGACGGTGTTCCATCCCATGTGCGGCAGCACCGGCGCAGACATCCGCTCGACTCGCCCCGGCAAGACACCGATGCCTGCGGTCTCGACGCCGTGCTCGTCCCCGGTCTCGTAGAGCACCTGCATGCCGACACAGATCCCGAGCACCGGTCGCTGCTTGGCGACGCGTGCCTGCACCACGTCCTCGGCGTGGACGCGATGGATGCCGTCCATGCAAGCCGCGAACGCCCCTACGCCCGGCACGACGAGACCGTCGGCGTCGCGCGCCGCAACGACATCGTCCGTGACCTCGACGTCAGCGCCCACCCTGGCCAGCGCACGTTCGGCGGAGCGGAGATTGCCGGACCCGTAGTCGAGGACGACGACCCTGGGCTTTGTCACAGCACGCCCTTGGTGGACGGCACGCCGACGGCCCGGGGGTCGCGCGCGACCGCGTCCCGAAGTGCGCGAGCGAACGCTTTGAACTGCGCCTCGACGATGTGATGCGCGTTGCGGCCGGACAACACCCGCACATGCAGACAGATCTGCGCCGCCGAGGTCAGCGACTCGAAGATGTGGCGGGTCAATGTCGTGTCGTAGGAGCCGATCAGCTCGACCAGCTCAGGCTCTTCGTGGACGCAGTAGGGGCGGCCACTGACGTCGACCGCGACTTGCACCAACGTTTCGTCCAGCGGCACCAACGAGTCACCGAACCGCGCGATCCCGGCCTTGTCCCCGAGTGCTTTGGCGAGCGCCTGGCCGAGCACGATGGCGACGTCCTCGACCACATGGTGCGCGTCGACCTCGACATCGCCGGTCGCCTCGACACTCAGGTCGAGCAGCCCATGCTTGCCGAGCTGGCCCAGCATGTGGTCGAAGAACGGCACCCCGGTCGACACCTCGGTGCGGCCAGTGCCATCCAGGTCGAGCGAAACAACAACGCGCGACTCCTTGGTCGCGCGCTCGACCCGTGCAGTTCGCGGAGTCGCAGACTCCGCACTCATCGCGTCACCTCTTTCACCGCAGCTAGAAACGCGTCGCATTCAGCCGTCGTCCCGACGCTCACTCGCAACCATCCATCCAAACCGACATCGCGCACGAGAATGCCCTGGTCGAGCAACTCCTGCCAGGCAATTCGCTGGTCGGAGAATCTGCCGAAGAGCACGAAGTTGGCGTCGCTGTCGACGACGTCGAACTCGAGCCCGCGCAGTTCGGTGACCAGCCGGTCGCGGTCGGCGCGCAGCACCGCCACCTGTGCGAGCGTCGCGTCCGCGTGCCGCAGCGCCGCCAACGCAGCGGCTTGCGTGAGGCCGGACAGGTGGTAGGGCAGCCGAACCAACCGGAGCGCGTCGGCCACCGCGGGATCGGCGGCGAGATAGCCGACCCGCGCGCCGGCGAAAGCGAACGCCTTCGACATGGTCCGCGTGATGACGAGACGTGGGTGGCCCGCGAGCAACGGCAGCAACGTCGGCGAGTGCGAGAACTCGGCGTATGCCTCGTCGACAACGACCATGCCCGGAGCTGACTTCAAAACTGCGTCGACCACTGCGGGGTCGAGCGCGGTGCCGGTCGGGTTGTTGGGTGAGCAAAGGAAGACGATGTCCGGCTGCTGCGCCCTCACCTCGGCCGCCGCCCTTTCCGGCTCGAGTGAGAAGTCGTCGCGGCGATACTCCGACACCCACGTCGTGCCTGTTGCGAGCGCGATCAGACGGTGCATCGTGTACGACGGCACGAAGCCCAGAGCAGTGCGCCCGGCGCCCCCGAAAGCCATCAGCAGTTGCTGCAGGATCTCGTTGGAACCGTTGGCAGCCCAGACCTGCTCGGCCGTCACGCCATGACCGAGATATGTCGCCAACGCCGACCGCAGCTCGGTGGCCTCCCGATCCGGGTAGCGGTTGAGCGTGGCCGCCACCTCTTCCACCGCGACGCGCAAGTCATCGAGAAGTGCGGCCGGCGGCGGGTAGGGATTTTCGTTGGTGTTCATCCGGATCGGCACGTCGAGCTGCGGTGCGCCGTACGCCGACAACCCGCGCAGGTCCGGACGCAGCGGAAGCTGGTCGAACGTCGTGTCCGTCATCGCAGCCGTACCTGCACCGCGTCGACGTGCGCACCGAGATCCTCGGCACCACCGAGCGCAGTGACATGGTCGGCGACTGCCTGCAGAGCGTCGCGGGAGTAGTCGACGACGTGAATGCCCCGGAGGAACGACTGCACCGACAGGCCACTGGTGTGTCGGGCCGTGCCGCCCGTCGGCAGCACATGGTTGGACCCGGCGAGGTAGTCACCGAGTGACACCGGCGCGTAGGGACCGACGAAAATTGCGCCTGCATTGCGCACCCGGGCGGCGACGTCGGCAGCGTCGCAGGTGATGACCTCGAGATGCTCCGCGGCCCAGATGTCGACGACGGCGATGCCGGCGTCGATGTCGTCGACGAGCACAAACGCTGACTGTCCAGCGAGCGCGGTCTCGACCCGCTTGCGATGCCTCGTCTGTGGCACCTGTCGACCGAGCTCGTCGGTCACGGCGTCCAAGAGTGCCTCGGATGCGGTGACGAGAAGACAAGCGGCGAGCTCGTCGTGCTCGGCCTGCGCGATGAGGTCGGCTGCAAGAAAGGCGGGATCGGCGGTGTCGTCAGCGAGGATCCCGATCTCGGTCGGACCCGCTTCGGCATCGATCCCGACGATGCCTCGCACCAGACGCTTCGCCGCGGCAACGTAGACGTTGCCCGGACCCGTCACGAGGTCGACCGGCGGCACACCGTCGATGCCATAGGCGAACATCGCGATCGCCTGGGCACCACCGACGGCGTAGACCTCGTCCACTCCGAGCAACGCGCACGCGGCGAGCACGGCGGGATTGGGGCGACCGCCGAACTCCGGTTTGGGTGGCGATGCAACTGCGATCGAGCCGACGCCGGCGATCTGAGCCGGCACCACGTTCATCACCACGCTCGACGGATATGCCACCAAGCCGCCCGGCACATAAAGACCGACTCTGCCGACCGGGACCCAACGCTCGGTCACGACCGCCCCTGCGTCGACCTGCACGCTCACATCAGTGCGGCGCTGCGCAGCGTGCACGCGCCGGGCCCGGTCTATCGCCGCCTCGATCGCCGCCCGCACGGCTGGATCAAGTCCGGTCA
>DASSEQ010000344.1:0-2042 GCA_035695245.1 Mycobacteriales bacterium
ACTTTTCGCAGGGTTTCGACGCCGGTGCGGTAGTGGTCCCGGTCGGCGCGCATCTCCCGGTACTGACCCGGGGTGGGGTAGCGGCCCAGGATGATGAGCAGCGCCAGCCCGCCGACGACGATCCAGCCGCTCACCGGCACGAGCGGCAGCTGCGCCAGCAGACCGCCCACGGTCGCGGCTCAGGAAGCCATGCGGGCGGCAGCGTCGTCGTTGACCGCCTTCGCCAGCGCCGCGTAGTCGATGGTCGCCCCACCCGCCTGGATCTTCGCCACCGCCGTGGCCAGGTCGGTCAGCGCGCTCTCCACGGCGACGACGCGATCCAGGACGCCGGTTTTCGGGTTGCCGATCTTCACCTGAATGTCGGCCACGGCGTTGTTCACGGCCGTGAGTTGCGCGGCCTGCTGCGGGGTCATGTCGTCCTCCAGAGGGCTGGTCCACGCCTGCGCGAGCAGGTCGCTGGGGTAGTTCGGTGCCGGGTCGGTGTGCGTGGTGCCACCCAGCACCCGGCGAATGTCATCGTGGCGGCAGACCCCGCCCGCGGTGCCGCGGGCGGCAGCGCGGATCTCGTCGTCGGTGGCCCAGCGGAGCGGGATGCCGTGCCGGGCGGCGATCTCGGCTGTCAGCGCGCCGACCTTGCCCATCTGCGTCATGCCGGCTGCGGTCGTCCACTGCGCCCGCGACAGCGACACGTAACCCGACTGCTCGATGCCGATCGTGAACCCGTTGCCATTCGGCCCGACATGCCAGGCCACGGTGTTCTCGTCGAGCATCTTCACGACGTCGACCGGATCGATGATGTAGTGCGCCGACGTCCCCGCGCGGCTGGTGCCGAACCAGTTGGTCGCCAGGCTGACCGCATACCCAGCCTGCAGCGGCGTCTCCGCGTCGTGGATGACGATCAGCGTCGGCTTCGGCATCGGCCCGCCGTAGGAGTACGCCGGGATCGTCTTCGTGATCAGCGAGCCGGTCGCCATCATGGCCCGCTTGGGCTCGGCGCGGTGCTCGGCGTCGGCAACGACCTGCTGCCAGATGTCAGGAGGCAGGAGGTGACCCGGGTCGGTCTTCGGTTCGGGCATTGGGTCTCCGATCCCTCTCGCACTGAAGGCACCGACGGGACTTGCCGCCGTTGTCCCATCGCAGGTTGTCGCCCGATAGTTTGTGGCCGCGCTTGCAGTGGGTCTTCCGAGCGTTGATGCCGTTTAGTGACGTCCCTCGGGCCGTGTTCTCACGGTTCGTCACCGGCTCAAGGTGGGCCGGGTTGACGCATCGCCGAACCCTGCACAGGTGGTCGATCTGCATTCCCTCAGGAATGGGGCCGACAAGCATTTCGTAGGCGACCCGGTGGACGAGTGGGAACTGGCCGTTGAGTCGGACCTGGCCGTATCCCCGATCGCCAGGCGTCGTCAGAGTCCCGGTCCAAAGCCAGCACGAGTCCGTCTTGTTCACCTTGGCCCAGAAGCGATCGGGCCACTTGTGGATAACTATTCCCTTGCTAGGTGTCATGACACCATGTTACCTTACTGTCATGACACCCAGTAAGATCACAACGAAGCGCCCCGGCTGCCTGTCGTCCACCCCGGGCGTGGACGTTCTGGCCGATGGTTCGTTCGTCCTGCACGTCTCGCACCAGCTCAAGTGGGTGTACGTGCGGATCCTCACGACCGACGGTCACTTCCGGACTCGTCGCTACCGCCGCGACTCTCAGATCAAGGTGCAGTCATGACACCGGCTACGGTGACCCGCGTGCCAAACACGCCGGGCACGCCCCGCCGGACGATCCGGGTCCCGGATGACCTCTGGGATGCGGCTGCCGAGAAGGCGGCCGAGCGCGGGGAGAGCCTGTCCGGCGTTCTCCGCAAGGCCCTGGAGCGGTACGTCAAGCAGAAGTGACACGCCGCTTGCCGGGGGTGCGCAGGTCGCCGGTCAGACAGGGGGTCTGTTCAGCCATGCCAGGAGCCTCCGAACGCGTCAGGCGGGGGGCGGCGTGTTTTCCAGGGCGGCCACGGGCGGTCACGGCGTCAGCGGACCCAGCCAGTGCATCT
>DASSEQ010000345.1:0-4316 GCA_035695245.1 Mycobacteriales bacterium
CTCGACATGGCTGCGGACTATGCGCGCGAGCGGGTGCAGTTCGGCCGCCCGATCGGCTCGTTCCAGGCCATCAAGCACAAGTTGGCCAACTTGCTGACCGAGGTCGAGCAAGCGAAGTCCGCGTCGTACTTCGTGTCCCGCGAGGCCGCCGCCAACGGCGACGACCTTCCGCTGGCGGCGTCGCTGGCAAAGTCCTACACGTCCGACGCTTTCTTCAAGGCTGCGGCAGACAACATCCAGATTCACGGCGGCATCGGCTTCACCTGGGAGCACGCCGCGCATTTGTACTTCAAGCGGGCGAAGACCAACCAGCTGTTGCTTGGCTCGTCCTCCCACCATCGCGGCATCGTCGCGGACCGAGTCGGAATCTGAGGAAGGGGCACGCGATGCGTTGGCGGATCGAAGACGCACCGGAGCGCGCGGAGTTCCGCGAGCAGTTCCGGGGATGGTTGCGCTCAGTCCTTCCAGACGGCTGGATGGAAGCGGTCGACAGCGGTGACGAAGAGGCGTTCAACAAGGCGCGGCAGAGCTGGGACTTCGGTGGGTGGCAGAAGGTCATCGGCTCGTCCGGCTACGGCGCACCGTTGTGGCCGAAGGAGTACGGCGGACTGTCGGGCGAGCCGTGGATGCAGCAGATCGTCCGCGAGGAGCTGACGAACAACCGCTTGCCGGCGGTGAGCTTCAACATTCTCGGTGTCGGCCTCGCCGGACCGACCATCATCGAGCACGGCAGCGAGGACCAGAAGAAGCGTTACCTGCAGAAGATCCTCACCGCCGAAGAGATTTGGTGTCAGCTGTTCAGTGAGCCGGGCTCCGGCTCGGACCTCGCGTCACTGTCGACGCGCGCCGTGCAGGACGGCGACCACTGGGTGATCAACGGCCAGAAGGTCTGGACGTCGGGTGCTCAGGGCGCGGCCTTCGGCATGCTCGTCGCGCGCACCGACCCGGACCTGCCGAAGCACGACGGTCTCACCTACTTCATCTGCGACATGCGCTCGCCCGGCGTCGAGGTGCGCCCGCTGCGCCAGATGAGCGGCTCGGCCGAGTTCAACGAGGTGTTCTTCACCGACGTACGCATCCCGGACGAGAACCGGGTCGGCGAAGTCGGCGAGGGTTGGCGTGTTGCGCGCACGACGTTGATGAACGAACGCGTTGCGCTGTCCGGTGTCTCGTTGGACCGGGTGTCGTTCCTCGGCGGCACGCGCAAGGATCCGTGGCAGTCCTACCTCGACCTGGTGCCCGACCGCACGTCGCCGTTGGTGCGCGAGCGGTTGGCTCAGCTCTACATCGAGCAGGAGGTCAAGGAGGTCACTGCCTTCCGCGCCGCTGCGGCTCGGGCGGCGGGGCGTCAGCCTGGTCCTGAAGGTGGCATCAGCAAGGTCTTCAACGCCGAGCTCAACCAGCGGCGGAGTGAGGCTGCGGTCGACGCTGCCGGTCTGGGTGGCGTCGCCTGGATGCGAGGCGATGACTCGGCGGAGGCGCGCGCTTACAACTTCTTGCGCGCGCGGGCCAACACGATCGAGGGTGGCACGTCGGAAGTGCTGCGCAACCAGATCGGTGAGCGCATCCTGGGCTTGCCTCGTGAGCCGGACGTCGACAAGGGACTTGCGTGGAGCAAGACGCGACGGTGACCTCGTCGACGGCGTCGGCGTCGGCTTCGGCTTCGGCTGATCGGGCCGCGGTCGATCGGTTCCTCTCGCTGATGGAGCTGGAACGGATCGACCGCGACATCTTCCGCGCCTGGAACCCGGCCCGAGACGATGGTCGCCGCCACAACTTGTTCGGCGGCCAGGTCGCCGCGCACGCATTGCGGGCGGCGACCATGACGATCGACGTCGAACACCATCCGCACTCGTTGCACGGCTACTTCCTGCGCCCCGGCAAGGACGACGCACCGACGATCCTTCGCGTTGATCGCATCCGGGACGGCAGGTCGTTCACGACGCGCACGGTGGTCGCCTTGCAGGACGGGGAGGCGATCTTCAGCCTCACCGCGTCGTTCCAGAAGGATGAGCCGGGCGGGGAGTTCCAGACGCAACTCGACACGGCTGTCCCGACGCCGCAGGAGCTGCTCGCTGACGGCGTGGAGACGCACGACTGGTGGGGTCCCGCGTCGCCGTTCGAACGCGTCGAGGTGCCTTCCCGCTACAACGCCGGGCGACCGAGGCGGCTGATGTGGGTGCGCACCCGGGACCGCCTGCCGGACGACCGCGCACTGCATGCCTGCGTGTTGACCTACATCTCTGACATGGGTGTCGTCGGTGCTGTGCGCGCGGCGCTTGGTCGCTTCGAACACCACGGCATGGGCGCCAGCCTCGACCACAGCGTGTGGTTCCACCGGCACGCGCGTGCGGACGAGTGGTTGCTCTTCGACGTCGAGTCGACGTCCAACGCCAACTCGCGCGGGCTGGGCATCGGCCACATGCACACGATCGACGGCACCCACGCGGTGTCGATCGCGCAGGAGGCGCTCGTCCGCCTGCCGCAGTAGCCGAGCGTGCCGCTGGTGCCGCTGGTGCCGCTGGTGCCTCTACCGCTTACCGCTGGCGCGGTAGAGGTCGCGCAGCAGCGCGATCTCGGCGCCGTGATGGATCTGCTCGTCGATCTGGTGCAACACGTAGTCAGCCCCGGTCGCGGAACTGTAATGACCCGCCTTACCGCCTAACGGCTGTTGCAGGGTGTGTTCGGTGGCGGCATCGAGGTAGTGGAGCCAGAGGTCTTGGCATCGCCACAGCAATGCGATCGCAGCGGCAGCATCAACCGGCTGGGCGTCCTTGTCCCACATGGGATTTGGCAGCGGTTCGACGTCGAGCCACTCGGCGTTGCGATCCATCGCATAGGTGCCCATCAGGTGATACATCCGCCAACTCAGAGTCGTGAACGGCGCAGGGTCCGGCTCAGGATCGGCCGAGTCGACGGAGAAGTGACCGTCGTGGACGTGCGCCGTCCATGCACCCTCGACCGGACTCCACCAGTACTCCTGGTCGGTGAGTGCGGCCAGCCGACTGCGCGTCCGGTCGATCACGTACGACGACAACCCGCGCAACGTCTGCTTCAGCACGCGCGTGATCGTGTGGCACTCGCGCGCCAGGGTCAAATGCCTACGGCCCGTCGCGGTAGTTGAAGGGGTGGGTGGTGTAGCTGCGGCCGGTGCGTTGGCTGGTCCAGGTGATGGTGCGGTCGGGGTTGGCGATGATGTGCCAGTGCCGGAAGGTTTTGGCGCGGTGCCAGCCGCGGGTGGGGGCGTGCAGGTTCGCTGGCGTGGTGGGTCCGTCGGGGTTGATGTGGTCGAGGTCTTGTCCGGCGACGGGGGTGGTGCTGCCGGTGGGGGTGCGGGCGGTGAGGTCGCGCAGCGCGAGGTAGGCGCGCATGAGGGCGGGTGGGTCGTGCAGCCCGGTGCTGACGCCGACCAGGTTGCCGTCGGTGTCGGTGAGGGCGAATCGGATCTTCGCGCCGGCGTCGAGGAGGGTGGCGATCGCGTCGGCTGGCACCGCCTCCCCGGTGCTCGCGAGCAGGCCGGTGCCATCTCCGGCGACCAGCTCGGGCAGGCCGATGATGACGTCGACGACGGCCGGGTGACCGTTGCGGGTGGGTGTGGCGTCGGTGTGCTCGCCGCGCAGGTAGCGGGTGGCCCAGTCGACCAGCGCGGCGCAGCGTAGGGCGTCGAGGGTGCGGGGGTCGCCGGTGGCTTTGTGCTGGCGGGCCCAGGTGTCCGCACCGGTCCAGATCAGCTCCGCGTCCAGACTGTCGAGGGCGCGGGCGAGCAGGTCGGCGACGCCGTCGCCTTGCTGGTAGCGGATCAGCGCGATGTCACGTTTCTTCGCGTCCCGCCGCGCGGCGGCACCGTCCGGGTCCAGTTTGTCCACGGCGCGGCGGACTGCTCGGGCGTGCAACGCGGGTGTCCGCCGGGCCGCGTCGGGCAGCACTCGGTCTTCCAGCACGGCGCACTGCTCGGGTGACAGCGACCCGGACGCGGACAGCAGGGTCTGTGTTTTCGGCCAGGTGATCGCCCCGGACAGCAGCGCGGTCAGGGTGCCGGGCAGGTGGCTGGTCAGCTGGCGGGCGTCGGCGACCAGACCCCGGGCCGAACCTTCCCCGACCCGCAGGGCGGCGCCGATCTCGGTCCAGGCGAACGCCGCCGCACCCGTATCACCGGCACCGGCGGCGGTCGGGGTCGGTCCGGCGAACCGGGCGATCGCGGTGAGTTTCTGGCCGACGCAGTGCGCTTCGTAGCGCTGCCAGCCGATCATCACCGCGACCCGCTCGTCATCATCGAGCGCCAGCGCGGACACCCGGGTCAGTTCGGTGAACAACGC
>DASSEQ010000346.1:0-34317 GCA_035695245.1 Mycobacteriales bacterium
TTCCCCACTGCTGCCTCCCGTAGGAGTCTGGGCCGTGTCTCAGTCCCAGTGTGGCCGGTCGCCCTCTCAGGCCGGCTACCCGTCGTCGCCTTGGTAGGCCGTTACCCCACCAACAAGCTGATAGGCCGCGGGCCCATCCTCCGCCGAAAAACTTTCCACCACAGGAGATGTCGCCCGTGGTCATATCCGGTATTAGCTCCGGTTTCCCGGGGTTATCCCAGAGCGGAGGGCAGGTTGCCCACGTGTTACTCACCCGTTCGCCGCTAGGACACCTTCCCCGAAGGGAAGGGCCTCGCTCGACTTGCATGTGTTAAGCACGCCGCCAGCGTTCGTCCTGAGCCAGGATCAAACTCTCCGTTAAGGTCTATTGATGCCCCACGGCCGAAGCCGCGGAGTTCATCGACACATTGAAGAGCGCAGCTCCTGCGAGCTGCTTGATTCTGGCAATGAGCAGACGTTCGTAGCTGATCGTCTTCATCATCACCAAAGGAATCCGTCTCGCCGGCATGCTTGCGCACACCGCCGATGACGGGGTTTTTGGCACTGACTTTTGGCACGCTGTTGAGTTCTCAAGGAACGGACGCGCACCGACCTGGGTCGTCTCCGACCCGTCGCGGGGCAACCGGTCCACGCTATGTCCGTTGGCCCCGCCTGTCAAAGCGCGAGCGCCGCTGGACTCCCCTGGGCATGCGAACGCCGAAGCAGATCGCGCTCAAGAGGTCGGCCCCCGGTCCGGCCGCTGTCGCGTCCGGCTCTCCGTGGGGCGTGAACCAGGCTAAGAATCCGCCGCCGCACCGTCAAATCCACCCGACAAATCCACCCGAACAGTGGCGGACAGGGGTCCGGTGATGGTCGGACGGATCAGGCGACGTTGACGCCGGCCAGGTTGCGCTTGCCCTTGCGCAGGACCAGCCACCGCCCATGGAGCAGGTCCGCCTCGTCCGGCACGGTCTCGGGATCCTCGATCCGGGCGTTGTTGACGTAGGCCCCACCCTCGCTCACGGTCCGCCTGGCGGCCGACTTGGTGGCGTCCAGCCCCGCGGCGACCAGCAGGTCGGCGACCGCCGGGATCGGGCGCGTGACCGCGGCGTGCGGCGCCTCGGCCAGCGCCGCGGACAAGGTCGCCTCGTCGAGGTCCTGCAGGTCGCCCTGGCCGAACAGAGCCCGGCTCGCCGCCTCCACCCGCTCCATCTCATCCGCGCCGTGGACAAGGCTGGTGATCTCCTGGGCCAGCCGCCGCTGGGCCGCACGCGCTTGTGGCCGGGCAGCGGTCTGTTCGTCGAGGCCCTCGATCTCCTCGCGGGACAGGAAGGTGAAGTAGCGCAGGTAGTTGCCCGCGTCACGGTCGTCGACGTTGATCCAGTACTGGTAGAACGCGTACGGCGACGTCAGCGCCGGGTCGAGCCAGAGGCTGCCGCCGCCGGTGGACTTGCCGAACTTCTCCCCCGTCGCCGACGTCACCAACGGCGTCGTCAGCGCATGGACGTGCACGCCTTCGATGCGGCGGATGAGGTCGACCCCGCCGAGGATGTTGCCCCACTGATCCGACCCGCCGATCTGCAGGCGGCAGCTATGCCGGCGGAAGAGCTCCAGGTAGTCGAGCGATTGCAGCAGCAAGTAGCTGAACTCGGTGAAGCTGATCCCGTCGCCGGCCAGGCGCGCCTTCACCGTCTCGCGGGCGAGCATCACGTTGACCGAGAAATGCTTGCCGACGTCGCGCAGGAAGGTCAGCACCGGCATGTCACCGGTCCAGTCGAGGTTGTTGACGGTGAGGGCGGCTGCGTCGCCGTCGAAGTCGACGAACCGCTCCAACTGGCCGCGGATGCGCTGTGTCCACTCGGCCACCACATCCAGGGACTGCAAGGTCCGCTCGCCGACGTCGCGCGGGTCGCCGATCATCCCGGTCGCCCCGCCGGCCAGCACGATGGGTCGATGGCCGGCCTGCTGGAACCGTCGCAGGGTCAGCAGCGGGACGAGGTTGCCGACGTGCAAACTCTGGGCGGTCGGATCGAAGCCGCAGTAGAGCGTGACCTGACCGGCGGCCAGGTCGTGGCGCAGCGCGTCCACGTCGGTCGACTGCGCGAGGAGCCCGCGCCAGGTCAGCTCGTCGATGATGTCGCCCGCCACGGGCGCCATCCTCCCGTACGGGTCTACCGTTTTGCGGTCAGCGCGTCCGTTTCACGTGCCGGCGATAGACGGACACGGTGGGATCGCCGTCCACCCACATTCGCCATGGGAGGTCATGGGCCGCGTTGACGCCGACCCGCGGCCCCCGTCGTACGACGTCGTCGGGCACCGGCGTCCCCGCATGCACCCGAAGCGGCGAAGCGGCAGCAGTCACGTCCGCGCCGTTGCAGGCCCGGTCGATGCCGAGCGCCTTGGTCAGCCGGGCTGGGCCACGAGCGAGTTCGCGTTCCGGCGCACGACCCCGTCGATCCAGCGCCACATCGGCGCCGGCGACGACCGCGCCGCCCCGCAACAACACCGCGGACGCTGCCCCCTCAGGCCCGCAGACGAGATTCACGCAGTAGTGCATGCCGTAGGTGAAGTAGACATAGGCGTGCCCGCCCGGACCGAACATGACGGCATTGCGTGCCGTCGGGCCGCGAAACGCATGCGACGCCGGGTCATGGCCTCCGGCGTAGGCCTCGACCTCGGTCAGGCGTACGGCGACGACGGCTCCGTCGACCTCATGGACGAGCACTCGACCGAGTAGGTCGCGAGCGACGTCGAGGACCGGCCGGTCGAAGAACCGCCGCGCAGTTACGCGCCCGAAGCCCATGCGGCATGGTCGTGCACGAGCTCTCGGGTTGCGGCGAGCTGCTCACGGACCCGACCGGGGGCTGTGCCGCCGGGCGCGGAACGGGCGGCAAGCGCACCGTCGACCGACAACACGCTCCGGACGTCCGCAGTCAGGTGCGGACTGATCGCCAGCAGATCGTCATCGGAGACATCGACCAGGTCACAGTCATGCACCGAGCACCACACGACGAGATGGCCAACCGCCTCGTGCGCCTCGCGGAACGGCACTCCGCGCCGGACGAGATGCTCGGCGACGTCGGTGGCGAGCGCGAAGCCGTCCGCCGCTGTCGCCGCCAGCCGCTCGGTGTCGACGCGCATCGTGGCGATCATCCCGGCAACGGCTGGTACGACGAGAAGCAGCGTGTCGACCGCGTCGAACACCGGCTCCTTGTCTTCCTGAAGGTCGCGGTCGTAGGCGAGCGGCAAGCCTTTGAGCACGGTCAGCAACGCGGTGAGATCGCCGACGAGCCGGCCGGCCTTGCCGCGGGCCAACTCGGCCACGTCGGGGTTCTTCTTCTGCGGCATGATCGAGGAGCCGGTGGTGTAGGAGTCGTCGAGCTCCACCCACCGGAACTCGCGGGTCGTCCAGAGCACGACCTCTTCGCCGAGCCGGGACAGGTGCACACCGATCAGCGCCGCGCAGAAGAGGAACTCCGCGGCGAAGTCGCGGTCGCTGACCGCGTCGATGGAGTTGGCGGCGGCGGTCATGAAGCCGAGCTCGGCCGCAACGGCATCGGGGTCCAACGGCAGCGACGAACCCGCCAGCGCCCCCGCGCCGAGAGGGGAGACCGCCGCGCGCCGATCCCAGTCACGCAGCCGGGACACGTCACGGACGAACGACTGCACATGCGCCAGCAGTTGATGCGCGAAGACGATTGGCTGGGCATGTTGCATGTGCGTCATGCCGGCGACGGGCGTGTCGACAGTGCCTTCGGCCTGCTCCAGCAGTGCCGTCTCCAGCTCGACGAGTCGCGAGACGAGCTGCCGCGCGTGATCGCGCAGGTAAAGCCGGAGGTCTGTTGCGATCTGGTCGTTGCGGCTACGACCTGCACGCAACTTGCCGCCAAGGGCACCGACGCGCTCGAGCAGGCCGCGTTCCAGTGCGGTGTGCACGTCTTCGTCCTCGGGCGAGGGGCGGAACAAGCCGTGCCTGGCGTCGTGGTCGAGCTCGTCGAGAGCGACGAGCAGCCGTTGCAACTCGTGCTCGTCCAGCAGTCCGGCCCGGTGCAGCACGCGCGCGTGCGCCTTGGACGCCAGCAGGTCGTACGGCGCGAGTCGCCAGTCGAAGTGCACGCTCATCGACAAGCGCGACAAAGCGTCGGCCGGACCACCGGAGAACCGACCGCCCCAGAGGCGGGTCGGTGGGGCCGTGTCGGTCACTCAGCCGTCCCTTGGGCGAGGCGTTGGTCGCGAGCGGCGGCAATCCGACTCGGCAGCCCCCACAGTTCCACGAAGCCTTTCGCGAGTGTCTGGTCGAAGGTGTCCTCGGCGTCGTAGGTCGCGAGCTTGTAGTCGTAGAGCGAAGCGGGACTGCGCCGGCCGGTGACGACCGCCCGTCCACCGTGCAGCGTCAGCCGGATCTCGCCCGTGACGTGCCGCTGCGTCGAGTCGATGAAGGCGTCCAGCGCGTGTTTCAACGGCGAGAACCAGAGGCCGTCGTAGACGAGCTCGGCCCATCGTTGCTCGACACTGCGCTTGAACCGGGACTCGTCGCGTTCCAGTGTGACGTTCTCGAGCTCCTGGTGCGCGGTGATCAGGGTGATCGCGCCGGGGCACTCATAGACTTCGCGGCTCTTGATGCCGACGAGTCGGTCCTCGACCATGTCGAGCCGGCCGATGCCTTGGCCACCGGCACGGCGGTTGAGCTCCTGCACCGCTTCGAGCATCGTCACCGAGCGACCGTCGATCGTGGTCGGCACTCCTTCGCTGAAACCGATGGTGACCTCGTCCGCATCGCGCGGTGTCGCCGGGTTCTGCGTGTAGGAGTAGACGTCTTCGATCGGAGCGTTCCAAACGTCCTCGAGGAACCCGGTCTCGACTGCGCGGCCCCAGAGGTTCTGGTCGATCGAGTACGGCGACTTCTTCGTGACATCGATCGGCAGGCCCTTCTCCTCGGCGAATGCGATCGCCTTGTCGCGGGTCATGCCGGAGTCGCGCACCGGCGCAAGAACCTGCAGCTCGGGAGCCAGTGCCCCGATGCCGACCTCGAAGCGCACCTGGTCGTTGCCCTTGCCGGTGCAGCCGTGGGCCACCATCGACGCGCCGTGATAGCGCGCGGCCTCGACGAGGTGCTTGACGATGGTCGGGCGCGACAGCGCGGACAGGAGCGGGTAGCGGTCCATGTAGAGCGCGTTGGCGCGCAACGCCGGCAGGCAGAAGTCGTCGGCGTACTCCGCACGGGCGTCGACGACGACGGCCTCGACCGCACCGCAATCGAGAGCACGTTGCCGGATGACGTCGAGGTCTTCGCCGCCTTGGCCGACGTCGGCCGCGACAGCGACCACCTCGGCTCCGGTTTCGGCGGCGATCCAGCCGATGGCTACGGAAGTGTCGAGCCCTCCCGAGTAGGCGAGGACGACGCGGTCGGTCATGACGGACGTGCTCCGTTTCTGCGGGTCGAGTTTCTTCCAGTGGTTTCGGCGCCGGCGATCTGGTGGAGCCGGGCAGCAAGCTCGGCGCCACCCGCCGGGTCGCGGGCGATAACCAGCACGGTGTCGTCGCCGGCGATGGTGCCGATGACGTCGTGCAGGTCGGCACGGTCAATGGCCGACGCGAGGAGGTGCGCACCACCCGGTGGTGTTCTCAGGACGACGAGGTTGGCGCTCGCCTCCACCGACACGAGCAGCTCGGCCGCGAGTCGGGAGATGCGCATCTCAGAGCCTTCGGAGAGCGAGCGCAGCGTCGGCCCCGGCGGCTCGTCCGGCACGGCGTAGACCGTGCCGACACCCTGTCGTCGCACCTTGACGGCACCGATCTCTTCGAGATCGCGCGACAGCGTCGCCTGGGTGACCTCGACGCCTTCCTCAGCCAGCAGGCGCCCCAGCTCACTCTGCGAGTGCACCGCGCGACTCGTGAGGATCGCGCTGATCCGCGAGTGCCGTGCGGCTTTGGTTGCCGGCGCGACCGGCTGCGGGTGCGCCATCATCGCCTCGCCTTGAGGAAAGCGAGCAATGCCTTCTGCGCATGCAGCCGGTTCTCGGCTTGGTCGAAGACGATGCTGTGCGGCCCGTCGATGACGTCCGCCGCGATCTCCTCGCCCCGATGCGCAGGCAAGCAGTGCATGACGACGACGTCAGACGCAGCCGCAGACACGAGCCGACCATCGAGAGCGAACGGTTGGAAAACCAGCAGCCTGCTGGCCGCCTCGCTCTCTTGCCCCATGGACGCCCAGACGTCGGTGTAGAGCACGTCAGCACCATTGGCCGCTTCGAAGGCGTCGTTGCCGACGCTGGCGCTGCCGCCCGTCGACTGGGCGATCTCGTTGGCCCGCCGCACCACCTGCTCGATCGGTTCGTAGCCGGGGGGCGATGCGACCCGCACGTGCATGCCGGCAAGCGCACCGGCCAGCAGCAACGAGTGCGCCATGTTGTTGCCGTCGCCGACGTAGGTCAAGGTGACGCCGGAGAGACCGCCTTTCTTCTGGCGGATGGTCTGCAAGTCGGCAAGTGCCTGGCAGGGGTGGGCGTAGTCGGTGAGCGCGTTGATGACGGGAACGGACGCCGACTCCGCGAGCGCTTCGATGCGGTCCTGGCCGAACGTTCGGATGACGATGGCGGCGACGTAGCGCGACAACACGGCAGCGGTGTCCTCGATGGTCTCGCCGCGGCCGAGCTGGGTGCTCCGGGAGTCGATGATGATCGGGTGGCCGCCGAGCTCGGCGATGCCGGCCTCGAACGACAGACGTGTGCGGGTGGAAGGCTTCTCGAAGATGACCGCGACCGATTGCGGCCCGTCGAAGGGCCGCGACGAGAAGCGGTCCTTCTTCATCCGGTCTGCCTCGTCGAGGATCTGTTGCTGCTCGCCGCTGGTGATGTCGTCATCGACGAGGAAGTGCCGCACCTCTGCCGCACTCATGACAATCCCTCCCCTTCCTGGGTAACCGGGCCACCAGTGATCTCGGCGACTCGGGCGAGCAAGTCCGCTACGCCGAACGGCTTCGCGAACACCGAGTTCTCGCCGAGCACCTGCTGCAGACCGGGCACGGCGTCGACCTTGCCGGTGACGACCACGACCGGCACGTCGGCAAGTGAAGGATCGCCGCGAAGCTCCTCGAGGACTCTGATGCCGCCGAGGTCGGGCATCATCAGGTCGAGCAGGATCAGCGCCGGCCGGCGGCTGCTCGCTTTGACGAGCCCCGCCAGCCCGTCCGAGGCAACCGCGACGTCGTAGCCCTCGGCAGTCAGCAACGTCTGCAACAGGCCGCGAACACTCGGGTCGTCCTCGACCACGAGCACGTGCGGTGCGTTCATCGTCGCTCCGCCGCTTGCAGGATGGCCGGAAGTGCATCGGCGAATGACGTCGCTTCGTCCGCCGTGAGGATCAGCGGTGGAGCCAACCGCGCGGCGTCAGGTGCGACCGCGTTCACGAGGAAGCCGTGGTCACGCGCCTGAGCCTCGATGCCGCCTGACTGACCGTCGGCGACCTGCAGGGCCAACCACAGCCCACGGCCGCGTACGCCGACAAGGGCGTCGCCGCCGGCGGTCTGCAGCTGCGCGCGCCAGGTCTCGCCCAGGGTCGTGACGTGCTCGAGCAGCCCCTCTTTCTCGATCGTGTCCAGCACCGCGAGCGCGGCCGCGCAGCTCACCGGGTTGCCACCGAAGGTCGAGCCGTGGTCGCCCTTCTGCAGAGCCTCGGCCGCGGGGCCGGCGGCGATGCACGCGCCGATCGGAAGGCCGCCCGCGAGTCCCTTCGCCACGGTGACAATGTCGGGTGTCACCGCGTCGTGGTGGTGACCGAACCAACGGCCGGTCCGTCCGATGCCGGCCTGGATCTCATCCAGGACCAGCAGTGCGCCCGAACGGTCGCAGATCTCGCGCGCCTTCGCCAGATAGCCGTCGGGTGGGGGCACGACGCCGGCCTCGCCCAACGTCGGTTCGAGAAAGACCGCGGCCGTGCTCGCGTCGACGGCGGCCGACAACGCGTCGGCGTCGCCGTAGTCGACGAACGTGACATCGATCCCGAAGGGGCCAAACGGCTCCCGGGCGGCGGCCTTGCCGGTCAGCGCCAGCGCGCCGAGCGAGCGGCCGTGGAAGGAGCGATGCGCGGCGACGAAGGTCCGCCGTTCCGGCTGCGCCCGCAGCACAGTCTTGATCGCCGCTTCGTTGGCGGTCGTGCCGTCGTTGCAGAGAAATACACGCGCGCCGGGTAGGCCCACGATGTCGACGAGGCGCTCGGCCAGGGCCACTGCGGGTTCGTTGAGGTAGAGGTTGGACGTGTGCGCGATCCGGCGCACCTGGGCCTCGACCGCGGCTACCAACGCCGGATGCGCATGACCCAGCGACGACACCGCGATGCCGCCGAGGAGGTCGAGGTAGGACCGGCCGTCGGCGTCCCAGACACGACTCCCTTCACCGCGGACCAACGCCACCGGCGGAGTGCCGTAGTTGCGCGCCATGACGCGGTCCCACCGAGCTTGCAAGGCCGCGGTCAACTCGTTGCTCATGACGGCATCACCATGGTCCCAATTCCCGAGTCCGTGAATATCTCCAGCAATAACGAATGCGGCACCCGTCCGTCCAGCACGTGCGCCCGCGGAACGCCCCCGCGCACCGCTCGCAGGCAAGCCTCCATCTTCGGCACCATGCCGTCCGCGAGCGTTGGAAGAAGCTGCTCGAGCCGGTCGGCGTCGATATGGCTGATGACGTCGGTGGTGGCCGGGTAGTCGGCGTACAAGCCTTCGACATCGGTGAGCACGACCAGCTTCTCTGCTTGCAGTGCCACGGCGAGCGCGGCAGCGGCGGTGTCCGCATTGACGTTGTAGACGCCACCGTCGTCGCCGCGCGAAACACTGGACACCACCGGGATCCGCCCGTCGCCGAGCAATCCTGCGACGATGCCGGCGTCGACCGAGACGACGTCGCCGACGAGCCCGATGTCGACCTCTTCGCCGTCGACCACTGCCGACCGGCGCACTGCGGTGAACAACCGCGCATCTTCGCCGGAGATGCCGACCGCGAAGGGCCCGTGTTGGTTGAGCAGCCCCACGATCTCGCGCTGCACCTGACCGACCAGCACCATTCGCACGACGTCCATCGTCTCCGGCGTGGTCACGCGGAGTCCGCCGGCGAAGACTTGGTCGATGCCGAGCTTGTCGAGATGAGCGTTGATCTGCGGCCCGCCGCCGTGGACCACGACGACTCGGAGGCCGGCGTAGCGCAGGAAGACGACGTCTTCGGCAAATGCCGCGCGCAGCGCGTCGTCGCTCATGGCGTGGCCGCCGTACTTCACCACGACGGTGCGGCCGTGGAAACGCTCCAACCATGGCAGCGCCTCTACCAACACCGCCGCTTTCTCGAAGGACTGCTCAGTGCGGGTCATGTCGAGTAGGCACTGTTTTCGTGGACGTAGTCGGCGGTGAGATCCGTCGTGTGAATCGTCGCCGAGGTGTCACCGGCATGCAGGTCGACAGTGATCGTGACCCGGCGCGGCTTCATGTCGACGAGTGACCGGTCGTCGGCGGCTGCACCCTGACGGCAGACCCATACGCCGTTGATCGCGACGTCGAGCCGGTCGGCGTCGAAGGTCGCCCGGGTGGTGCCGACCGCGGAAAGGACCCGCCCCCAGTTGGGGTCGTTGCCGTGCAGGGCGCACTTGAGCAAGTTGCTTCTGGCGACGGCGCGACCGACTTCGACGGCGTCGTCCTCATCGGCAGCCCCGACGACGTCGATGACGACATCCTTGCTGGCTCCCTCGGCATCGGCCACGAGCTGGTCGGCGAGATCCGCACACACCTGGTGCACGAGCGCGGCGAGCGTCGATTGGTCCAGCTCGACCCCGCTGGCGCCGCTGGCGAGCAGCAGCACCGTGTCGTTGGTCGACATGCAGCCATCGGTGTCAACACGTTCGAAAGTCGTGCGCACCGCCGGCCGGAGCGCGGCGTCCAGCTGGTCGGGCATCGCGGCCGCGTCAGTCGTCAACACGCAGAGCATCGTGGCCAGTCCGGGTGCGAGCATGCCTGCGCCTTTGGCCATGCCACCGACGGTCACACCAAGTGCCGATGCAACGGCCTCCTTGCGGTGGGTGTCCGTCGTGCAGATCGCGTCCGCCGCATCGCCACCGCCGTCAGCGCCCAGCGCTGCCGCCGCCTTGTCGAAACCCGGCAGCAGGACGTCCATGGGCAGACGCTCACCGATGAGACCGGTCGAACACACCGCGATCTCGGCTGCACCGCACTCAAGCAACTCTGCGACGCGCTCAGCAGTGGCGTGCGTGTCCTGGAAGCCAAGTGGTCCCGTGCAGGCGTTGGCGCCACCGGAGTTGAGCGCGACCGCGCGAATCTGACTGCCCGTCACCACCTGCTCCGACCAGAGCACCGGCGCAGCCTTGACGCGATTCGTCGTGAAGACGCCTGCGGCAGCCTGCAGCGGCCCGTCGTTGACGACGAGCGCAACGTCGGGCCGTCCGCTCGGCTTGAGGCCTGCAGCCACGCCGGTCGCCCGGAAACCTTTGGCGCTGGTCACGCTCATGGCGCGACCCCGTCGATCGGAACGCCCATCGTCTCCGGCAAGCCCAGCGCCAGGTTGGCGTTTTGCAGCGCTTGGCCCGCAGCCCCCTTGCCCAGGTTGTCGATCGCCGCGACGACGATCGCTCGACCCGCGTCGGTGTCGGCAGCCACCTGCAGATGACACGAGTTGGAGCCCAGCGTTGCGGCAGTGTGTGGCCACTCGTCCTGCGGGAGGACGTGCACGAACGGCTCGTCGTCGTACGCCGCCGTCAACGCCGCCCGCAAAGCGGAGGCATCGACGCCGGACGCCAGGAGAGCAGTGCAGGTGGCGAGGATGCCCCGCGGCATCGGCGCAAGGATGGGAGTGAACGACATCGTGACCGGCGCGCCCGCGGCAGCGCCGAGCGACTGCCGCACCTCGGCCAGATGCTGGTGCGTGCCACCGACCTTGTAGGGCGACAGGTCGCCCATCACCTCAGTGCCGAGCAGCTGCGCCTTCTGCGTGCGTCCGGCACCACTAGTGCCGCTGGCCGCGACGACGACCATGTCCTGCCGCTGGATCGCGCCGGCGCCGAGCAGCGGCGCCAGAGCGAGCGTGATCGCGGTGGCGTAACAGCCGGGGTTGGCGATGCGCCGTGCAGTG
This sequence comes from Mycobacteriales bacterium, assembly GCA_035695245.1. Classification (GTDB taxonomy): domain Bacteria; phylum Actinomycetota; class Actinomycetes; order JAFAQI01; family JAFAQI01; genus DASSEQ01. The sequence continues at coordinate 11,109 of DASSEQ010000346.1, forward strand.
GCGAGCGTCGCACGCGCGCCGGGCAGCTCCGGCAGACCGTAGGGCCAGGTGCCGGCGTGTCGGCCGCCGTAGAACCGTGACCAGTCCGCCGCGTCGGTGAGCCGGAAGTCGGCGCCGAGATCGACGACCAAGCATGCGTCCGGCAGCTTTTCGGCGATCCGCGCCGACTCTCCGTGCGGCAGGGCCAGGAAGACCACGTCGCAGGCGGCGATCGCGGGATCGTCCGGTCCGCAGAGGACGCGGTCGGCCAGCGAGCGCAGCTGTGGGTGCAGCTCGCCGAGACGCCGACCCGCGTTGGCTCCCGCCGACACAGCACCCACCTCGAGCTCGGGATGGCCGAGCAGCAGGCGGAGCAGCTCACCGCCTGCGTAGCCGCTCGCCCCGACCACCGCAGCCGTCGTACCCATGCGCATGACTATACAAGTGCCTGATTACTCATGCGCCACCGGGTTTGACCCACTTCGCCGCTGCTCAGCTGCCGCGGAGCACGGCGCCGCAGCGATCCGCGGCCACTTCGAGCGCGGCCTCCCGGACGGCAGCGACTTCCTCTGCCGTCAGCGTGTGGTCGCTGGCCCGCAGCCGGAGCGAGAACGCGAGCGACTTGCGTTCCTCCCCGACCTGCGCGCCGGTGTAGACGTCGAAGAGGCGGAGCTCTTCCAGAAGCGGTCCGGCCCCGGTCCGGACCGCCGCCGCGACGTCCGCGGCCGGGATGTCGCGGGCGACCACGAGGGCGAGGTCGAACGTCGCCGGCGGGAACGCAGAGATCGGCGGGGCTTGCGCATCGCCGGCGACGGCGACGAACAACTCGTCCAAGCGCAGCTCCATCGCGCAGGTGCGCGGTGGCAGGTCGAAGGCCTCGATGACTCGCGGGTGCAGCTCGCCCGCATGCCCTGCCAGGCGCCCCTGCACGCGGAGCACCGCACAGCGGCCGGGGTGCCATGGCGCGTGCTGGTCGGGTGCCACGTCCACCTCCACGCCGATCGCGCGGCCGATGAGGCGGGCGCACTCGATGGCGTCGCCCCACACGGCCGGGCGGCCTTTGCCCCACCAGCCGTCGGGTTCCCGCATGCCGGCGTAGGCGACGGCGAGATGCGTTGGTTGCACGGGGATCGTGGCCTCCAGCGCGCGCAGCTGTTCGTCGCTCGGCCGCACCCCGACCGGCAGCCGACCGGGTGCCGGGAGCTCGTTGGTTGCCGGGCGGAAGACCGGCCCCGACTCGAACAACGCCAAGTCGGGCATGCCGCGACCGGCGTTGCGAGCCACGGCGTTGAGCAAGCCCGGCAACAGTGTCGGCCGCAGGAACGGCTCTTCGTCGGAGATCGGGTTGGCGACGCGCACCGCCGGGCGGCGACCATCCGTGGCGTCGAGCATCAGCTGCTCGGTGATGCCCGCGCCGACGAACGGGAAGGTCACGACCTCGACATGACCGCTGTGAGCAAGCGCGCGGCCGATCGTGCGTCGCATGCGTTGCAACGGCGTCAGTCCGCGGCCCGCGGGGGCCCGCGGCACCGTGACCGGCAACAAGTCGTAGCCCTCGAGCCGGACAACTTCCTCGACCAGATCCACTGATCGCTGCAGGTCGGGTCGCCAGGACGGCGGAGTGACAGTGAGCTCGGCGTCGCCCGTCACGGAGCAGCCGACGTCCTCCAGCCGCGCGCGCACACGGTCTGGCGCATAGTCGACGCCCGCAAGGCGACCCGGATGCGCAACGTCGATCCGGATCGTGATCGAAGGTCGTCGACGGTCGACGTCGGTGCCCGCATTGGCGGGCTCCGCGCCGCCGAGCTGCACGAGCAGGTCGACCGCTGCTTGGGCCGCGACCGGCGAAAGTGCACTGTCCACGCCGCGTTCGAACCGTCTCGACGCCTCGGAGGGAAGCCGGTGCCGACGAGCTGTGTAGGCAATCGACACAGGCTCGAAGTGCGCCGACTCCAGGACGATGTCCCGCGTGCTGCCGCTGATCTCTGTAGTCGCGCCGCCCATGACACCGGCGATGGCAATCGGGCCGCTGCCGTCCGTGATCAGCAAGTCCGACGGGTCGAGGCTGCGATTGACGTCGTCAAGTGTGCGGATGCGCTCGTCCATCTGCGCGCGTCGCACGACGATCGGCCCCTGCAGGGTGGTCTGGTCGAATGCATGCAGTGGCTGGCCGAGGTCGAGCATCACATGGTTGGTGAGGTCGACGGTCAACGAGATCGACCGCATTCCGGCCAACGTCAGGCGACGTTGCAACCACTGCGGGCTCGGGCGTGACGGGTCCACACCGCGAATCAACCGGGCGACGTAGCGACTGCAGCCGCTGGGGTCGTCGATGACCACGTCGTAGCCGGGCGCGTCGTACGACGGCACAGCAGCGACTCCCGGGTCGTCGTAATCGACGCCGTAAGCAATCGCGAGCTCGCGCGCGATTCCGCGCAACGAGAGCGTGTAGCCGCGGTCCGGTGTCGTCTCGATGTCGAGCACGGCATCGCGCAACGACATTGCTTCGACGACATCGGTGCCGAGCGGGAGGTCTTCGGGCAGGACGAGGATGCCGCTGTGGTCTTCGCCGAGACCGAGCTCGCGGGCGGAGCAGATCATGCCGTCGGACTCGTGGTCGTAGGCCCGCCGCTTGTTGATCTGGAATCCGCCCGGCAGCATCGCCGGTGGACGCGCATAGGCGATGACGTCGCCGGCGGCGAAGTTGGTTGCACCGCAAATCACGTGTCGGCGATCGGTGCCGTCGTCGAGCGTCACCCAGCGAATGGGCTTCTTCAGACCTTGAAGCTCCTCGACCTCGACGACACGAGCGACCACGACGCCGTCGATGTCCCCACCGGTCTCCTCGACGTGCTCGACCTTCAGACCGGCTTCGGTGAGCCGATTCGCCAACGCCGTCGGCGACGACTCCGGAAGTGCAACGTGGTCGCGAAGCCATGACAGTGGAACGCGCACGTCAGACCTCCCGTCCGAGCGACAGGCTCACGCGCACGTCGCCTTCGATGAGGTCCCGGATCTCGGTCAGCCCATGGCGTTGCATGAGCGAGCGTTCCAGCCCCATGCCGAACGCGAAGCCCGTGTAAGCGTCCGGATCAACCCCGGCGGAGGCGAGCACGACCGGGTGCACCATGCCGCAGCCACCCCACTCGATCCATCCTTCTGAGCTGCAGGTGCGACAGGGCTCGGCGCCGGACTGGGCGGACTCGCCATGGCAGACCCAACAGAGGAGGTCGACCTCGGCGGACGGTTCGGTGAACGGGAAGTGATGCGGTCGCAGCCTCGTGCGAACGTCTTCGCCGAACATCGCACGCGCGAACAGATCCAAGGTGCCGCGCAGATCTCCCATCGTGAGGCCCACGTCCACGGCGAGTCCTTCGACCTGTGTGAAGACGGGCAGATGCGTCGCGTCGATCGCGTCGTTGCGATACGTCCGGCCGGGCACCGCGACATAGCAAGGCGCACCGCGTTCGAGCAACGCGCGCATCTGCACCGGCGAGGTCTGGGTCCGAAGCACCACGCCCGCTGACGGCGGGTCGAGCCACAACGTGTCTTGCTCCTCGCGGCTCGGATGGTGTTCGGGAGTGTTCAAGGCGTCGAAGTTGAGCCACTCCGCTTCGGCTTCCGGCCCCTCGGCGATCTCCCAGCCCATCGCCGTGAAGATGTCGGCGACGCGTTCCTGCACGAGCGTGATGGGATGCCGCGCCCCTCGGGGCAACCGGTCCCATGGCAGCGACACGTCAACGGACTCCTGGCGGAGCACCTGCTCATCGCGCGTCGTCTCCAGCTCGCCGCGCCGGCGGTCATACGCATCTTGGATTGCCGTGAGCGCCGCGTTGACGCGACGGCCGGCGTCGGCGCGCGCTTGCGGCGGAAGGCCGCCGAGCTCGCGCCGGGCCAGCGCGATCGGGGATTTCCCGCCGAGATGTGCCGTGTGCACTGCGGACAATGCGTCGAGGTCCGCCGCCGCCTCGAAAGCGGCGACCGCGTCGGCCACCGTCTGGTCGAGCACTTCGGGTTGCAGGGTGGCAACTTCCTTCGGGTCGTAATCGGTCGGAGACATGGGTCTATCAGCCTTTGTCGTCATCGCGTCCGTAGACGCAGGGTGTGGTCGGAACGCGGGCTGTGCCCCCGCCCGCCGGTCAGAGCGCGAAGCTCGGTGTCCCGGCGGGCAGCTCAAACCGCAACATTGCCCCGCCGTCGGGCGCGCGGCCGGCCTCGATGGTGCCACCGTGGGCGTCCACGATGCCCTTCGCGATGTAGAGGCCGAGGCCGGTGCCGCCGCGGGACCCGCCGCGCCAGAACTTGGTGAAGATCCGGCCGAGAGCCTGCGCCGGGATCCCCTCGCCCTCGTCCGCGACGCTGACTGCCGCTCCGTCCGGATCTGCGTGGTCACCGCGCGGCGTCACTGTCACTGTCACTGTGCCGCCGCCGTGTCGCATCGCGTTCTCGATCAAGTTGCCGACGACCTGCGCGAGCTTGTCGGGGTCGACCCACATCTCCGGCAGCTGCCCGTCCGTGACCAAGCGGAAGCGATCCGGCGACTCGCCTGCAGCGATCCGAGCATCGAAGTCGCGTTGCACCAGCGCAGGAAGGTCGACGACCTGCTTGCGGAGTTCGAGGCGGCCGGCTTCGATCCGCGAGACGTCGAGCAGCTCGCTGATGAGTCGGGTCACGCGGTCAGCATCGGAGTTGACCGTCTGAAGCATCAGCTTCTTCTGCTCGTCGCTGAAACGCTCCCACTTGGTCAGCAACGTCGCGGTGAAACCCTTGACGCTCGTGAGCGGCGACCGCAACTCGTGTGCGACGGTCGAGACGAGCTCCGCTCCGCTGCGCTCGGTGCGGCGACGTGCGGCGGTGTCGCGCAAGCAGATGATGAGTCGCTTCACCCGGCGGTCGGCATCGCGAACGTAAGTAGCAGTGACCAGGAGGTCACGCTCGGGACTGCCCGGGGCCGCCGGCATCGTGAGCATGCGCTCCGGCTGGCGGATCCTGGTCAGCAGACCGGCGAAGGGGTCCGTGCACTCCCACCAGTCGTTGCCTTGCGCGTCGACCAGCGGCAGGACGTCGCGGTAGTCGTGGCCGATGGTCTCGTCGGCACCGCGACCGAGGATGCGGGCGCCGGCCGGATTGATGGACACGACCAGGCCGTCGGCGTCGACCACGACGACGCCGTCCGGCAGCTCGTCGTAGGCGGCCTTATCGGGCACCGGGTCAGCCTACCGAGACGTTGGCATCCTGTCGGGGAGGTTAGGGGCCACCGCAGACCACGCCACCGTTAACTCCCCGTGCCGCCAACGACCTGCGCCGTCGCGCAGCGGCCATCCGTCGGCCCGGAGCGCGCGCACGGCACGGACGAACCGCTGCCGCGCTCCGAACACCTCGTACGCCGCCGCCAGGGTCCACTGCCGCTGCAGGGCAGCGAGGAACTCATGCACCCGCTCGCCGGCGACATTGCGGTGAATGAGTGACTTTGGCAAGCGGGTGGCGACGTCGATCGGGGACCGCGCCAGGTCCGCTCGGAGGGTGAGCGTGAGCGGACCGGTCGCGTCGAGCGTCACCCACGCGCCCAGCCGTCCGGCCTCGTCACAAGTGCCCTCGACCACCAGACCGCATGGCGCCAGCGCGTCGCTCATGGCCGTCCAGGCCGGGGCGACATCGGCTTCGTCGTATTGGCGGAGCACGTTGAAGGCACGCACCACATGCGGACGGAGACCGGCCAGCTCGAAACCGCCGACGTCGAACCGCACGCCAGGGGCGGCGGCAGCTTGCGCCTGGCTAACGCGTTCCGGATCGATGTCGAGGCCGACGACGGTCGCAGTCGGGTTGAACCGATGCACTCCGCGAGCCAGCTCAAGGGTCGTGACCGGCGATGCCCCGAAGCCGAGGTCGACGACCAGAGCGTCTGGGTCCGTCAACGATGCCCGGTGAGTGGCAAACAGCCAGCTGTCGACGTGGCGCAACCGGCGGGCCGCGGTCGTGCCTCGTGTCATCGCGCCGAGCGGCTTCACGACCCGGCTCCCCCGCGCCGCGCTTGAGCGGTCGCGTAGAGGCACACCGCCGCCGCCGCCGCAAGGTTGAGGCTCTCGGCCTGGCCCAGGATCGGAATGCGCACGGACAGGTCGGCCGCGTCGAGAACTTCGATAGGCAGCCCATGCGCCTCGTTGCCGAACAGCCAGGCCACGGGCTTGGACAAGACGCCGCGATCGGCAACGTCGTACAAGTCCTCGGTGGCGTCCGCCGACGTGGCCGCCACCAGCAAGCCGGCCGACCGCAGCGAGCCGACGATCTGTGCCGCGTCCCGGGCGACGGCCACCGGGAGATGGAAGATGCTCCCCGCCGATGCGCGGATGCATTTGGAGTTGTGCGGGTCGACCGAGTCACCCGCGAGCACGATCGCGTCAGCCCCCGCAGCATCGGCGGTGCGGATGATCGCCCCGACGTTGCCGGGATCACCAGCATCGAGCAGCGCCACCACCAGGCGCGGGCTCGAGGACAGCGCGGCGTCGAGGCTGGCGGCAGGGGCGCGGACGACGGCAACGACTCCCTGCGGTGTCACCGTGTCGGACAGTGCTGCCGCGACCTTGTTGCTGACCAGGGTGATGCGAACGTCGCGGTCATCGGCTGCGCGCAGGACGTCGGCATCCCGCCGCGCTGCCTCTGCGGTGACGAACAACTCCTCGACACCATGACGTCGCGATGCCAGAGCGTCGGCCACGGCATGCGGTCCTTCGACCAGGAAGACGCCGGCGGCCGCCCGGCCCCTCGCGGTGAGGAGCTTGCGGACGGCCGCGATGCGCGGATTGTGCGCGGAGGCGATGGTGGTGTCGTTCAGGCGGCGGACTCCGTGCCGTTGGAGTTGGCGGCGGGAACGGCCTTGCGGGCGATCTCGACGAGGGCGGCGAACGCGGCCGGCTCACTGACGGCGAGCTCGGCGAGGTTCTTGCGGTCGATCTCGACGCCGGCGGCCTTCAGGCCCTGGATGAACCGGTTGTAGGTCATGCCGTTGGCGCGAGCAGCCGCGTTGATTCGCTGGATCCACAGCGACCGGAAGTCACCCTTGCGCGCGCGACGGTCGCGGTAGGCGTAGTTGAGCGAGTGCAGCATCTGCTCTTTGGCCTTGCGGTAGAGCCGCGACCGCTGACCGCGGTAGCCGCTCGCGCGCTCGAGAACGACGCGACGCTTCTTGTGGGCGTTGACTGCCCGCTTCACGCGTGCCACTGGAGAACTCCTTGCTTCGGTACGCCGGCATGCGGCCGGCAGGGACGGGGACGGGTCAGCGGCCGAGCAAACTCTTCATCCGCTTGCGATCGGCTTTCGCGACCTCGACCTCCCCCTGGAGGCGGTTGTGCTTCTTGCGGCTGCCGGTGGTGGGCGCGGAGGCGAAGGCGGCGCCCGACTTGCGGCCGGCCCGCAGGCGCATCAACTTGCCGCTGCTGGTCACCTTGATGTTCTTCTTGGCGCTGCGGTGCGGCTTCATCTTGGGCATTGCTGCCTTGTCTCCTTACCTAATCGTCGTACGAGCCGGGGTGGTCACTCCGCCGGAGCGGCTGCCTCGGTCTCGGTGTCGGTGCGGCGGTGATGCTGCTGTTGCTGCTTGCGGTGCGGCGCCATGACCATGATCATGTTGCGGCCGTCCTGCTTGGGCTCGAACTCCACGTAGCCCAACTCCTGGACGTCTTCCGCGAGCTTCTTCAGTAGCCGGAACCCGAGTTCGGGGCGGGACTGCTCGCGTCCACGGAACATGATCGTGATCTTGACCTTGTCCCCCGCTTTGAGGAACCGCACGACGTGACCCTTCTTGGTCTCGTAGTCATGCGGATCGATCTTCGGCCGGAGCTTCATCTCCTTGATGACCGTGTGCACCTGGTTGCGGCGTGCCTCACGGGCCTTCTGTGCGTTCTCGTACTTCCACTTGCCGTAGTCCATGAGCTTCGCCACGGGCGGGCGAGCTGTCGGAGCTACCTCGACGAGGTCGAGATCGGCTTCCTGGGCGAGCCGCAGGGCGTCGCCGATGGCGACGATGCCGACCTGCTCGCCGTTGGGACCGACGAGCCGCACTTCGGGGACGCGGATCCGGTCGTTGATGCGGGGTTCGACGCTGATGGGGCCTCCTCGGCTTGGTTATCTTGCCCGAGGCCTTCATGGGAAAGCCCCGTACGACGTACGGGGCCTCGACACGACGACGCAGCCGCGGGAGCACCGCGGTTGCGAAGACCCGGCCGCTCCGGCATTTTTCGTGGAGCAACGCGGGTGGGAGTCGGGCTCCGCTTGCTCAGTGCTCTCAGTCCCCCGGTCCGAGCCCACTGGTCGCGGCTACCAGGCTAGCAGCGCCGGCGCCCGCGCGTGTCGGCTCGCCAACTTCGGAAATGGTCAACGGGGGCCCGCCAGGGCTTGGATGGCGGTGCGGTCGAGGGTGAGCGGGCGGTCGCTCGCCACGTCGACGACCATGCCGTCGTAGTCCTCGTCCACTGCCGCAGCCAGCACTTGTGCACCTGGCATCGGCACCGGCCGGGCATCAGGTCGCCACTGCGCCAGTGCGTCGACCGACGTGAAGACAGGGAGGGCGCGGCGGCCGGCCTCGTTGACCAAGGCCGGCACCGCCATCTCCGCCTCGTGACCCTGCTCCCCCGGCATCGCAACGACCGGCACGATCACGCGGATCTCCGGCAGCAGCCCGACCGCCGCCTGCATGTCACCTCGAGCGACAGCATCGAGCCACCGTGGGTCCGCCTGGCCAGCGTCCTCGGTCACTCCACGATCTTGGAGATCGGAAGCTCGAGGATGTCGCGAGCTCCAGCCGCTTTGAGCGCAGGTATCAGCGTGTTGACGCCGCGCTTGCCGACGACGGACTCGACCGCGTGCATGTCACCGTGCGCCAGCTGCGTCACCGTCGGCGACGCCATCGCCGGCAGGACCTCGAGCACGGCCTCGAGTTGCGCCGACGGCACATTGAGCTTGAGGAGCACCTGCCCGCGCGCGCTGATCGCACCGCGGAGCAAGAGCGCGATGTCTTCCATCGCGGTCCGTTTCCCGGGATCGGCGTACGACGTTTTGTTCGCCACCAGTTCGGTGCGGGAGGTGAGCAACGTGTCGAGGATGCGCAAGCCGTGCGCGCGCAGCGACGAACCCGTCTCGGTCAGGTCGACGATCGCGTCGACGATGTCCGGCACCTTGGCTTCGGTAGCGCCGTACGACGGGACGATCACGGCCTCGACGCCCGCCTGGTCGAAGAAGCGCCGCGTCAGCTCCGGGAACTCGGTCGAGACGCGGACCCCGTTGGGCAAGTCGCTGCCACTTTGCGCCGGGTGCTCTTTGGGCACCGCCAGCACGATGCGCACCGGGTTGGACGTCGCCTTGGAGTATTCGAGCTCGCAGACGCTTGCGACGTCGCTGTCGGTCTCGGTGATCCAGTCGCGACCGGTGATGCCGAGATCGAACAGTCCTTGTTCGACGTAGCGCGGAATCTCTTGCGGTCGAAGGAACATGACCCGCTCGATGCGCGGGTCGTCGACGGACGCGCGGTAGTCACGTTCGGAACCACGACGCACGCCGAGGTCGGCGGCGTCGAAAAGGTCGAGGGTCGCTCGTTCGAGCGAGCCCTTGGGCAGCACGAGGGAAAGCATGGAAGAACAGCCTTTCGAAGGACGGAGTCGAGAGTGGCCGGGGCGGCGACGGGTCAGACCGAAAGGTCAGCGACCGGTCGCCTCCTCATGGCACTCGTCATGCCGCAGCCGGCGCAACAACAGCGCCGTCTCGACCGCCGCCATCGCGGCCTCCTGTCCCTTGTCCTCGCTCGACCCCTCGATGCCACAGCGGTCGAGCGCCTGCGCCTCGTTGTCGCAGGTCAACACGCCGAAGCCTACCGGCACTGCGGCATCGAGGGCGACACGGGTTAATCCGTCGGTGACCGCGCGGCAGACGTAGTCGAAGTGCGGCGTGCCTCCGCGGATGACGACGCCTAGTGCAACGACCGCGTCACACCGTTTCTCGACGAGCGCCTGCACCGCGATGGGCAACTCGAACGCGCCCGGCACCCGCACGACCTCTGTTGCGTCTACCTTTGCGGCGGCCAACGCTCGTTCGGCGCCTTGCACGAGAGCGTCGGTGATGCGTTCGTGCCACTGGCTCGCGACGACCGTGACCCGAAGGCCCCGGCCATCGATGTCACGCGGCGTCGGTGCGCCGGATCCGCTCATCCGCCGACCTCGGCCAGCGTCTCGTCGTCGACGCCAGCCGGCTCGGCGAACGGCGACAGTGATTTCGCCAGCCGCAACGCGCTGCGCACTGCACTCGGCTCCATGCGTGCCGCCCGCTCTGCGACGGGCGGAGGCAGCATGTCCGCACTCGCCTCGGTCACCTCGAGGTCGAGGGGTGGCAGGTTCGGCAGGTCGTGGCCCATGCGATCACGCTTTGTCGTGAGGTAGCGCAGGTTGTCCGCGGTGACCCGCACCGGCAACGGCACTCGGCCGACGACGGACAACCCGTAGCCCTCGAGACCGGCGCGCTTGGCCGGGTTGTTGGTGAGCAGCCGCATCGACTTGATGCCGAGGTCGGCAAGGATCTGAGCGCCCGTGCCGTAGTCACGGGCATCGGCCGGCAGGCCGAGCTCCAAGTTGGCATCGACGGTGTCACGCCCAGCGTCTTGAAGCTCGTAGGCCTGCAACTTGTGCATGAGACCGATGCCGCGGCCCTCGTGACCGCGCACGTAGAGCACGACGCCGCGCCCTTCCGCAGCGACAGCCGCAAGTGCGGCATTCAGCTGCGGTCCGCAATCGCAGCGTTGCGACCCGAAGACGTCGCCGGTGAGGCACTCGGAGTGCACCCGGACCAACACGTCCTCTCCGTCGCCGATGTCGCCCTTGACCAGCGCAATGTGGTCGGTGCCATCGAGCATGCTGCGGTAGCCGTAGGAATGGAACTCGCCATGCGGCGTCGGGATACGCGCGGCTGCGACTCGCTCTACCTGACGTTCGGTGCGACGACGAAACGCGATGAGGTCAGCGATGGAGATCAGCGCGAGGTCGTGCTCGCCGGCGAAGACCTCGAGCTCGTCCAGACGAGCCATGTCCTCGACGTCCTTCTCGCTCACGATCTCGCACAACACCCCGGCGGGTCGTAGCCCTGCGAGCCGGCACAGGTCGACAGCGGCTTCAGTGTGTCCCGGCCGCCTCAACACTCCCCCGGCCTTCGCGCGAAGCGGCACGACATGGCCCGGCCGCGTGAAGTTGGCGGCGTTGGCGTCCGGGTCGGACAGCAGGCGCATCGTGTGGGCGCGATCGTGCGCCGAGATGCCGGTGGTCACGCCCTCTCGTGCATCGACGGTGACCGTGTACGCCGTGCCGCGCTTGTCCTGGTTGGTGTGATACATCGGGGGCAGCTCGAGCCGGTCGCAGTCCTCCTCCGTCAACGGCACGCAGATGTAGCCGGACGTGTAGCGCACCATGAAGCCCACGAGCTCCGGCGTCGCCATCTCCGCAGCGAAGATGAGATCGCCCTCGTTTTCCCGGTCGGCGTCGTCGACGACGACAACCGGCTTGCCCGCGGCGATGTCGGCGATGGCCCGCTCGACAGAGGAGAAGACACTCATGACACAGCCTCCACTTGCGGCGGCAGTAGGCGTTCGACGTACTTGGCAATGACGTCGACCTCGACGTTGACAGCACCGCCGACTGGTTTCGCGCCCAGCGTCGTGCGGCGAAGCGTTTCCGGGATGAGGCTCACGGTGATCTCGTCGCCGTCAATGGCGACGACAGTGAGGCTGACGCCGTCAAGCGCGATCGAGCCTTTCTCGACAACGTAACGACTGAGGCCGTGCGGCAGGCCGATGACGACGTCGTCCCACGTCTCACCGGGGCGCCGGCTGACGACGGTGCCGACGCCGTCGACGTGACCCTGCACGATATGGCCGCCAAGTCGGCTGGACGGGGTAGCCGCGAGCTCGAGGTTGACCCGCCGGCCAACGGCGACCTCGCCGAGCGTGCTTCGATGCCGCGTCTCCGGCAGCAAGTCGGCGGAGAAGGACGCGCCATCGAGTTGGACCGCCGTGAGACACACTCCATCGACGGAGATCGAGTCGCCCATCACGACGTCCGTCACGTCGACACCCTTGACGGTGATCCGGCGGTTCTCTCCGTCGGCGACAACATCTGTGACCTCGCCGAGAGCGGCGACGATGCCGGTGAACATCAGCGTTTCTCCCGATCCACGGTTGCGGTGATGCGCACGTCGGCCCCAACCCGCACAACGTCATCGACCACAAGACGCAACGCGTCGGCCAACGTCGTGACACCGGCGTCGCCAAGCACGGGCGGCCCGGCGCCGAGCAATGCTGCTGCGTGATAGCCGACGACTCGGTCAACCAGCCGCTCGCGCACGAACGACCCGGCAACGGTTGCGCCGCCTTCCAGCAACAGCTGCAAAGCGTCACGCTCATGCAACGTTGCCATCAACGCTCGCAGATCCAGACGGCCGTTGCTGCGCGGCAGCTCCACGACTTCCGCTCCGGTGTCGCGCAATGCTTTGACGCGTTCGGGATCGGCGTCGACACCGACCGCAACAAGAGTCGGCGCGGTGGCGTCGAGGATCTGCGCGGACAACGGGGTGCGGGCCTTCCCGTCGAGTACGACGCGAATGGGTTGCCGAACGGTCGGCCAGTCGCGCACCGTCAGGGCCGTGTCATCGGCGAGGACGGTGCCGATGCCGACGAGCACTGCGTCGACGCGCGATCGCAGTCGGTGCACATCCCGCCGCGCCTCCGGCCCGCTGATCCATCGGCTGGTGCCATCGGCGGCAGCGGTGCGGCCGTCGAGGGTTGCGGCGTACTTCCAGGTCAGGAACGGCCGTCGCCGGCGTACGGCGATGAGCCACGGGTCGAGGTCGATCCGCACCTCGTCGACGAGCACACCGGACTCCACCTCGACGCCGGCCGCGGCCAGCAGCTCCGCGCCACCGGCGGCAGCGTCGTGAGGATCCGATACGGCGTAGACAACGCGGCGGATGCCGGCGGCAAGAATCGCATCGGTGCACGGTCCGGTGCGGCCGAGGTGGCGGCAGGGCTCCAACGTGACGACGAGAATGCCGTCTCGCGCCCGGTCTCCGGCGGCGGACAGCGCCTCGACCTCGGCATGCGGACCCCCGATCGGCGCGGTTGCACCTTCGCCGACGACGTTGTTGGCGGCGTCGAGCACGACGGCGCCCACCGCGGGGTTGGGGTTGCTCCGGCCGACGGCGTCAGCGGCGATCGCGATCGCGCGACGCATCGCGTCGAGCTCGGCGGGTGTCGCCATCTCACCTCCCGGTCGCCGTGCGATCCGAGAGCGGCATAGGCGGAAAGACGAGTCGGCCCGCGCGCGTCAACCGACGCACGCGTCCGCTCGCGCGCTTCCTCCCATCCGGACTTTCACCGTCGGTCCCGGAGTTTCACCGGGTCCACCGGTCACTGGCTGTGGCCGGGTCGCGGACTATCACCGCCGGTTCGGATTTTCACCGATCCCGGAGCGCTGCTAGGCGTTCAGCCACATTGTGACACGCCCAGTGCGAAAAGTCGCCAGAAGGATTGCACGGAGGCCGGTCCTACGCCGCCGACCACAGGCACTCGCCAGGACACGTGTCGTGGCGGGGTGGCAGCTATCCAGTGGCTAAGGACGGCCGACCACACGCGACAGCCGCCCGCGTCCGGTCAGGTTTCGGCGGCCTCGGCTGGCACTCGATCCACGCGCCGGTCGATCGCGACCGAGGAGCCGCGAGTCTGCTTGGCCACCGCCTTCATCTCGGTGGCCACCGCGACGATTTCGCGATGATCGCGGTATTGCCGCCGCCCGGTCATCGCCACACCGATCGAGACCGACACGATCGGGTAGCGCCGCTCGTTGCCCTGCCGGTCGAGCAACGAGATGTAGCCGTTGACCGCGTCGGCCGGGTCGTGGAGACCGATGACACCTTTGTCGAACAGCTCGAGTGCACCGGCGGTCAGATCCTCGACCTGCTCGGGCGCGCAGATGATGACGAAGTCGTCGCCGCCGACGTGGCCGAGGAACGGCACCGGCGGACCGACCTCGCCGGCCGCAGCCTTCAACGATGTGGCCAGCAGCGTGATGACGTCGTCGCCGCGCAGCCATCCGTAGCGGTCGTTGAATGCCTTGAAGTTGTCGAGGTCGACGTGGCACACCGCGAAGGACGTGGTGCCGTTCCACCGGGAAGCGATCTCTTCGTTGATGCGGTAGTTGCCGGGCAAGCCGGTCAGCGGCGACACCGCCCGCATCTCGGCGTTACGGCGCAACGTCGACCGCACGCGAGCGATCAGCTCGAGCGTGTCGAAGGGCTTGATGATGTAGTCGTCAGCTCCGGCGGTCAGCCCGACGACCTTGTCGGCGGACAGGCTCTTCGCGGTGAGCATGATGACCGGAAGGCTCGCCGTGAGCGGGTCGGAGCGCAGCCGCCGGCATAGCTCGACCCCGTCGACGCGCGGCATCATCACGTCGAGCAGCGCGAGATCAGGCAGCTGGTCGGCGATGACGCGCTGAGCCTCTTCGCCGTCGTGCGCCACCATCACGTCGAATCCTTCGAGGCGCAGGTTGACCTCGATAAAGCGGGCAATGTCGATGTCGTCGTCGACGACCAGGACGGTGCTCACCTGTTCCCCGCCCACCACGCGTGCTCGCTTGCTTGTTCGGCCGCCGCTCGCAACCGGCGTACGGCGGCCGCCGGGTCGTCACCGCCGTAGACACTCGACCCGGCCACGAACACGTCGGCGCCGGCTTCGGCGCACTGCGTGATGGTGTCCTCGTCGACGCCACCGTCGACCTGCACCCAGACCCGGTGCTGGCCGTCGCGCACGAGCTCGCGGGCGCGTCGGATCTTCGGCAGGACCACCTCGAGGAACTGCTGGCCGCCGAAGCCCGGCTCGACCGTCATCAGCAGCAGCATGTCGAGCTCGGGCAGCAGGTCGGCGTAAGGCTCGACTGCCGTCGCCGGCTTCAACGCCATCCCGGCGCGCGCGCCGGCAGCGCGCAGCGTTCGCGCCAACCGCACCGGCGCGTGCGCGGCCTCGACGTGAAAGGTGACGCTCGACGCGCCCGCTTCGGCGTAGCCGACGGCCCAGCGATCCGGGTCCTCGATCATCAGGTGGCAGTCCACCGGCAGCGAGCTGTTCTTGATGATCGCCTCGACGACGGGCCGGCCGAGGGTCAGGTTGGGGACGAAGTGGTTGTCCATGACGTCGACATGCACCCAGTCGGCGTCGTTGCCGACGGCACCGACCTCATCGGCAAGTCGGGCAAAGTCCGCAGAAAGGATGCTCGGCGAGATCTGCACACCCACTGCAAGGCCCTCCCCGCCCGCACCAAAGAGCCAGGATCGCCTGACTCCAGCGCAGTGTAGGTCGTCCCCGTTGGTTACGAACGGTGTTCCGGCATGAGCAGTGAGACATACATCGCGTCCGTTCCGTGCCGGTGCGGCCACAATTGTGCGTCCGGGCCGGGGCCGACATCGGGAACGCCGATGACTGCGGGCGTGTCCAACCGGCGTACGCCGCTGACGGCGGCAACTGCTCGATCGACGACGGCGCGCGTCTCCTGCGGGTGCGGCGAGCAGGTGACGTAGGCGACGACACCGCCTGGCCGAGCCGACCGAAGCGCCGAGAGCAGTAGCTGCACCTGCAGCTCCTGCAGCCGACCCACGTCCTCCGGCCTTCGTCGCCACCGCACCTCCGGCCGGCGCCGCAACGCGCCGAGCCCCGTGCACGGCGCATCGACCAGGACGCGGTCGAACGACGCGTCGGGCCAGGCGGGGCAGCCGCCGTCGGCGACCACGACGCGCGCGCTTGCGTCGAGGGCTCCGGCGACCAGGCGCGCGCGATGCAGCCGGAGCTCGGCACAGGTCAGTCGCCCGCCGGCCGGGAGCAGACCGGCGAGCAGGGCGGCCTTGCCGCCCGGACCCGCACACATGTCCAGCCAGGCGCCGCCATCGGCGTCGGCGAGGTCGGCGCGCGCGGCTGCCAGCGCCGCGAGCTGGCTGCCCTCGTCCTGCACCGCTGCGGCGCCAGACCGCACCGCCGCAAGGGCTGCCGGGTCGCCGCCGCCGAGGCGGACGGCGTAGGGCGACCAGGGCCCAGGGGCGGCGTCGTCACCCACCTCGCGCAGCAGCTCAGCCCGATCGACGCGGCCGGGCCGGGCGACGAGATGCGTGACGGGGCGGTCTTCCGCCAGAGCAGCGGCGAGCTCGGCCCGATCGCCGTGCAACGCGTCGTCGAAGGCGCTCGCGATCCAGCGTGGATAGCCATGGGTGAACGCAAGGCGACCGATGTCGTCGCTCGGCGCGAGCCGCTGCACCCACGTCGGCCAGTCAGCGGCGCCGACCTTGCGGAGCACTGCGTTGACGAGACCGACAGGCCGCGGGCCGCTGGTCGCGCGGGCGAGCTCGACCGTCGCGTGCACCGCGGCATGGGCAGGAGTGCGCATGTGCAGCAACTGATAGGCGCCGAGCCGCAAGGCCGTGCGCACGGGCGGGTCGAGAGTCGCGACGTCGCGATTCGACGCCGCGCTGATGACCTCGTCGAGCACTCCTTGCCAACGCAAGCTGCCGTAGGTGAGCTCGGTCGCGAAGGCCGCGTCCCGGCCGGTGATCGAACGTTCGCGGAGCAGCCGCGGAAGCAACAGGTTGGCGTAAGCCGCCTCGGTCTCGACCGCGCCAACCACCTCGGCGGCAACGAGCCGCGGCGCATCGACCCGGGACCGTGCCGGCATCAGTTCCTGCGCCGATCATGCACGGATACGTCGATCCCGCGGGTCATTACGACGCACATTTGCATGATCGGCGCGGGATCACGAGAACCGCTCGCCGGGCTGTAGCCGCACCCCTCTCGCCCACTCTGCGGCCGTCATCGCGCCGCGACCCTCGGGCCGCACCTCGGTCAACTCGACGTCGTTGCTTCCGCAACCGACGACGACGTCGTGCCGCCCGGCGCGGATCTCGCCCGGCGCGAGGCTCGCCTCGGAGCGATGACGCACGGGACCGAGCTTCACGCGGCGATCCCGAAACGTGGTCCAGGCACCCGGCGCCGGCGTGCAAGCGCGCACCAGTCTGTCGATGCGAAGCGCCGGTGCCGACCAGTCGATGCGCGCATCGTCGACCTCGATCTTCCCGGCGTACGACGCACCGTCGTCGGGCTGCGGCCGCGGCACCAGTGAGCCGTCGGCGATGCCGTCGATCGTCGCCAGCATCAAACCGGCACCGGTTTCGGCGAGGCGGGACAACAATTCGCCGGCGGTCTCCTGCGGATCGATCTCGGTCGTGACGACGCCGTAGACCGGACCCGTGTCGAGGCCCTCCTCGATCTGGAAGGTCGACGCGCCGGTGACGTCGTCGCCGGCGAGGATCGCGTGCTGCACGGGAGCAGCGCCGCGCCAATGCGGCAGCAGAGAGAAGTGCAGGTTGACCCAGCCATGCGCCGGGATCTCGAGGGCTGCCGGCGGCAGGAGGCCGCCGTACGCAACGACCGGACAGCAGTCCGGCGCGAGGGTGCGCAACCGATCGAGAAAGCCGGGGTCGCGCGCGCGCTCGGGTTGCAGCACCTCGACGCCCGCAGCGAGCGCCGTTGCCTTGACCGGGCTGTCGGCGACATGCCGACCGCGACCGGCGGGCCGATCGGGACGAGTGACGACCGCGACGACCTCGTGTCGTGGTGCGTCGAGCAACGCCCGCAGTGTCGGCACGGCCACGTCGGGAGTGCCGGCGAAGACGAGGCGCACGCGTCAGACGGCGAGGCCGCGCGTGGCGTGCGGCGACACCTTGATCTGCGTCGGCGAGAGTCCGGACCACTCGGCTTCGCGGATGGCTTTCATGGCGAGCTTGCGCTGCTCGGGATCCATCCGGTCGATGAACAGGATCCCGTCGAGATGGTCGACCTCGTGCTGGATGCATCGGGCCATCAGCTCGCTGCCCTCGATCGTGACCGGATCGCCGTGCATGTTGAAGCCGCTCGCGACGACACGCATCGCACGGGGCGTCGGGAAGTTGAGGCCGGGAAACGACAGGCAGCCCTCCTCGCCATCCTGCTGCTCGTCGCTCGTCGTGCCGATCACCGGGTTGACGATGTGGCCGACGACACCTTCGACGTCATAGGTGAAGACGCGCAGACTCACGCCGATCTGAGGAGCGGCCAGGCCAGCACCAGGGGCGTCCTGCATCGTCTCGGTGAGGTCGCGGACGAGGACCCGAAGCTCCTTGTCAAACGTCGTGACGTCGTCCGCGCGGCTGGTGAGGACGGGGTCGCCGAACAGCCGGATCGGTTGAACGGCCACTGTGCTGACTCCTCTACCTCGCGTCGGTCGTCGTCCATGGTAGGTCGGTGCGACGGTCAGGCGATGACGAGCGGATCCAGCTCGATGCGGACAGCGCCGGGCGATTTTCGTGCACTTCGCACTGCGGCCGCCGCGTGCAGCGTCGTCGCGAGCTGTGCAGCGTCGCGCCTGGGCACCCGGACGAGCACGCGCTCGGCGGGCTCTTCGTCACTGCT
The DNA here is from genome assembly GCA_035695245.1 of Mycobacteriales bacterium. Classification (GTDB taxonomy): domain Bacteria; phylum Actinomycetota; class Actinomycetes; order JAFAQI01; family JAFAQI01; genus DASSEQ01. The sequence goes on from DASSEQ010000346.1 coordinate 29,602, forward strand.
TCGCCGTGGCGACGGCACCGGCCCGAGCACCTCGGCAACCGCCGGCAGCTCACAGTGCGCGAGCAGATCGGTGACGGCAGCGGCCGGACCGGTGACAGCGGCAAGCCGGGCGGCCGGTGGCAGGTGCAGAGCGCGCCGATCCTCGAGCTCGCGGGCGGCATGCCAGCCGGGACGCCATCGCAGGAGTGCCTGCACCGGGCGCAGCTCCCCCGGCGCGACGACGACGACCTTGCCGCCTGCGCCGGCGGGGCGCACCAAGGCGGCGGCGTTGAGCCAGCGGCGCAGCGCCTCTTCGCCCGCTCGGAGATCGTCGCGGCCGAGCAGGGCCCAGCCGTCGAGCAGCACGGCGGCGCCGTAACCGCCGTCGGCGACGGGTTCGGCGCCAGGCGTCGCGACGACCAGCTGACGGCCCGCCGTCACTTCGGCGAGGACGTGATCGCCGCCGGAGGATCGCACCGGGGCGCCCGGAAAGGCGCGCCCGAGCTCCTCGGCGGTGCGCTTTGCCCCGACCACGCCGGCGCGGAACGAGGTCGCGGAACACTGTGGGCACTTCCAGCCCGTCGCCGGGGCGCCGCACCACCGGCACACCGGCGTGGCATCGGCGGTGTTGCGCTGAAGCGGCCCGGCGCACACAGCGCAGCGGGCGGCCGCTCGGCACTGAGCACACTGCAGGCTGACCTGGTAGCCGAGCCTCGGCACTTGCACGAGCACCGGCAGATCGGCGGCGAGCGCGTCTCGGGTGGCCTGCCATGCCAGGCTCGGCAACCGGGCCGCCCGGGCCGCTGGGTCGCGAGCAAGGTCGGAGTCGTCACCTGACGCGCGGATCGCGGGCAAGGCCTGCGATCGCTGGCTTTTGTCCGGCGTCACGGCCCGCGCCCAGCGAGACTCGACCAGAGCCGCTGCCTCGGCGGTCACCGCGTGACCGGCGAGGATGCAGCCGGCGTCGGCGAGATGTGCCCGCGCGACGGCAACGTCGCGGGTGTGGCAGTAAGGCGCGCGGGGTTCGGCGTAGAGATCGTCGCCGTCGTCCCAGACGATGACGAGCCCGAGCTGGTGCACGGGCGCCCACACCGCGCCGCGGGTGCCGACGACGCATCGCACTTCACCGCGCGAGATGCGAAGGAAGCGCTGATAGCGCTCGGCCGGACCGAGGTCGGCCGCCAGGGCGACGTACGCATCCGCACCGACCGCGTCGCCGACCGCACGCGAGAGCCGGGCCAAATCGCGGTGGTCGGGCACGACGACGACGACCCCCCGGCCATCCGCCAAAGCCCCGGCCGCCAAGGACGCAAGCTCCCGGGGCCAGTCGCCCGGCAGCATCTCCCGCACCTGGCGAAGCGGCGTGTCACCACGAGCAGGAGGCGACGTCGCCGCAATGTCCGGACCCGTCGGTGGCCGCTTCTCGACGGTGGCATGTCGGGGCGGGATGGCGAGGCGCAGGACGTCTGCCAGCGACCCGGCCCAACGATCCGCGACAGTTCGCGCAAGTCGTGCGATCTCTGGCGTCAGCACGACCTCGGGCGAAACGACCCGCTCGAGGTAGGCGAGGCGGCCGCCGTGCTCGCTCTGCTCGACTCGCTCCAGCACGAATCCGTCGAGCAGCTTGCCGGCGAACCGCACTCGCACCCGGCAGCCCGGCATGCAGTCGTCAGACTGCGAGTCGGCGACGAGGTAGTCGAACGGTCGGTCGAGGTGCGGCAGCGGGTTGTCGACGGCGACACGCGCGACCGGCAGCGACGCTGCCTGGGCGCGGGCCCCGGACTTGGCGATGAGCTAGCGGCCGGCGGCGCGCTTCAGCGCCTCAGCCCGGTCCGTGCCTTCCCAGGTGAAATCGAGCTCCGGGCGACCGAAGTGACCGTAAGCCGCGGTCTGCGAGTAGATCGGACGCAGCAGGTCCAGGTCGCGAATGATCGCCGCCGGGCGGAGGTCGAAGACCTCGAGGACCGCGGTCTGGATGCGCTCGTCCGGGATCACGCCGGTGCCGAACGTGTCGACGAACATCCCGACCGGGCGCGCCTTGCCGATCGCATAGGCGACCTGCACCTCGCAGCGCTCGGCGAGACCCGCGGCAACGACGTTCTTGGCGACCCAGCGCATCGCGTACGCCGCAGAGCGGTCGACCTTGGACGGGTCCTTGCCGGAGAAGGCGCCGCCGCCGTGCCGTGCCATGCCTCCGTAGGAGTCGACGATGATCTTGCGGCCGGTCAGACCCGCGTCGCCCATCGGCCCGCCGATCTCGAAACGACCGGTGGGGTTGACCAGCAAGCGGTAGCCCTTGATGTCGATGCCGAGGTCGCCGAGCTCCGGCTCGACAACGTGCTCGCGGACGTCGGGGGCGAGCAGCGTTTCGATGTCGATGTCGGCTGCGTGCTGGCTCGACACGACGACCGTGTCGAGGCGCACCGGCTTGTCATCGACGTACTCGATCGTGACCTGCGTCTTTCCGTCGGGGCGCAGGTAAGGGACGGTGCCGTCCTTTCGCACGTTGGACAGGCGGCGCGCCAACCGGTGCGCGAGAGCGATCGGCAACGGCATCAGCTCGGGGGTCTCGGTGCAGGCATAGCCGAACATCAGGCCCTGGTCACCGGCGCCTTGGCGGTCGAGTGGGTCGTCGTCGCCTTCGGCGCGGTGCTCGTAGGCGTCGTCGACGCCCTGCGCGATGTCCGGCGACTGTGAGCCGATCGAGACGGACACGCCGCACGAGGCGCCGTCGAAGCCCTTGCGCGACGAGTCGTAGCCGATGTCGAGGATCTTTTCCCGCACGATCGACGCGATGTCGACGTAGGTCGAGGTGGTCACCTCGCCGGCGACGTGCACCTGGCCGGTGGTGAGCATCGTCTCGACGGCGACTCGGCTGCTCTGGTCGTCCTTGAGCATCGCGTCGAGGATCGCGTCACTGATCTGGTCGGCGATCTTGTCGGGGTGGCCTTCGGTGACGGACTCGGAGGTGAACAGACGACGAGACACGAGACTCCCCAACTAGTGCGATTGTTGGCTCAGTTTAGCCAGCGAGCCTGACGACGACTGCGTCCCAGACCGCGTGCGCCACCGTGTCCTTGCTGGCGAGCGGCACGTCGACGCTGGATCCGTCGCTGCCGAGGATGACCGCCGCATTGTCAGGAGTGTCGAAGGCCCGGCCCGCGCCGACCTCGTTGACGACCAGCAGGTCGCATGCCTTGGCCGCCAACTTCGCCCGCCCGTTGGCGAGCACGTCGTCAGTCTCGGCCGCGAAGCCCACGATCACCTGGCCGTCGCGGGCCCGGTCGTGGGCGATCTCAGCAAGGATGTCCGGGTTGCGCACCAGCGCGACGGGGGCGGGGTCGGCGCTGGTCTTCTTGATCTTGCCGGTGGCGACCGTCGCCGGGCGGAAGTCGGCGACCGCCGCTGCCATGACGACGGCGTCGGCACTCGGGAGTGCCGACCGCACCGCGTCCCGCATCTCCTGCGCCGAACCGACCCGCACGACCTTCACTCCGGCCGGATCCGGCAACGCGACGTTGGCAGCGACCAGCGTTACTTCCGCGCCGCGTGCCACCGCAGTGCGGGCGAGTGCGTAGCCCTGCTTGCCGCTGGAGCGGTTGCCGAGAAAGCGCACCGGGTCGAGCGGTTCGCGCGTGCCGCCGGCGGTCACCACGACGTGGCGTCCGGCCAGATCGGCGACGAGGCTGCCGCGGTCGAGCACGAGAGTCGCCGCCGTGAAGATGTCGGCGGGTTCGGGCAGGCGGCCCGCACCACTGTCCGCTCCGGTCAACCGGCCGACGGCGGGATCGAGCACGATCGCACCGCGGTCGCGCAGCGTCGCGACGTTGTGTTGCGTTGCTGGGTGTTCCCACATCTCGGTGTGCATGGCCGGCGCGAACACGACCGGACATCGCGCGGTCAGAAGCGTCGCGGTCAACAAGTCGTCGGCGCGCCCGGTCGCCGCGCGCGCGAGCAGATCGGCGGTTGCCGGAGCGACGATGACGAGATCGGCGGCCTGACCGATGCGCACGTGCGGCACCTGTTCGACGCCGCTCCACACATCGGTGGTCACCGGGTTGCCGGACAGCGCAGCCCAGGTGGCCGCACCGACGAACTTCAGTGACGACTCGGTGGGCACGACGCGCACGTCGTGACCGCTCTCGGTGAGCAGCCGCAGCAGCTCACAGACCTTGTACGCCGCAATGCCGCCACTGACGCCGAGGACGACGTGCGGGCGGCGGCCGTCGGCGGCCATGGGAGAAGGTCAGGCCTCGAGCTGTTCGAACGTGAGCATGGCCTCGTTGACCTCGCGAAGCGCTACCGAGAGCGACTTCTCCTGGACGTGCGTCGGCACGAGCGGACCGACGTACTCCAACAGGCCTTCGCCGAGCTGCGAGTAGTAGGCGTTGATCTGGCGGGCGCGCTTCGCGGCGTAGATGACGAGGGCGTACTTGCTCTCGACCTTGTCGAGCAGCTCGTCGATCGGCGGGTTGGTGATGCCCTCGGGTGCTGCGGCGGTGCCGGCCACGTCGTGCCCTTCTGCTTGCGTGCTTGTGAACGACCATCAAGGCTAGCAGCCAACGGCTGCCTCCCGGGTCAGGCGAGCATCAAGCGGACCAGGGCTTCGGCGGACTCCTCGACCGAGGTGTTGACGATCGTCTCGTCGAACTCGTCGCGCGCGGCCAGCTCGATCGCGGCGGTGTCCAGCCGGCGTTGGATCAGCTCCATGGACTCGGTGCCGCGGCCGCGAAGACG
>DASSEQ010000347.1:0-20415 GCA_035695245.1 Mycobacteriales bacterium
TTGCTGCTGCGATCGGCTCCGGACGCGGAGGACGCGGTGCAGGAAGCGTTCCTTCGCGTCTGGCGGTTCCGCGACGCGATCCCCGCGGCGGATGGGCGGCAGGCCTGGCTCTATCGCGTCGTCGTCAACTCCTGCCTCAGCCGCCTGCGCGGCGAACGGCGATGGCGAGAGCGGGCCGGTGACGACGTGCTCGCTGAGCTGCCCGGCGGCTCCGACCCGGAGACCGCCGCCGAGGACGCTGCTCTCGGCGTCTGCCTCGCTGCTGCGCTCGAGCGCCTGCCCGACCACCTGCGAGTGCCGGTCGTGCTGCGCTACTACAGCGGGCTGCCGGAGAAGGACATCGCGGTGGCCATCCATCGCCGGCCCGGGACGGTCAAGTCGCGGCTGTCCGAGGCCCGCCGCCGCCTTGCGGCGGATCCCGCGCTGGCCGACTGGGTGACCCTGGAGGTGGCCCGATGATTCCCGAGGACCTTCTCGAACGAGGGCTCGCCAGCGCGGCCGACTCCTATGAGCTGCCGCCGGAGTCACTGGATGACCTGCGGGAGCTGTTGACCCCGCGCGCGCCGCGACGGTTGCCGCGGCCGCACCTGTCGCGCCGCGGCTGGCTGGCAACGACCGCAGCGGCCCTGGTCGGCCTCATCGTCGTCGCGCTGGCCCTCGGCAGCGGCAGCAATCACAAGCAGAACCTCGCGACCACAGCGCCGTCTCGCGACGCCCTGGGCGGCGTCAGCGCGGTCAACGGATCAGTAGCGGGCGGTAGCGGCGGTAGCAGCGCTGGTGGCACTGTCGCGGGGCCCAATGCGGCCGCGGCACCTCCTGTGTTCGGTGCCGCCGGGGGGGCGAGGGTTCCGCAGCCGGCGCCGGGCTTGCCGACGGTCGACACGTCCAAGGTCGTGAAGACCGGTGAGATGGACCTGCAGGCCGACAAGGGTCAGGTTCCGAACATCCTCAACCGCGTCATCGGCATCGCGACCGTCGTGCAAGGCTACGTGTCGGACAGCCACACCGATGAGGGCATCGATCCCAATGGGCTCGTGACGCTGCGCGTGCCGGTAGGCAAGTTCGAGACCACCATCGCCCAGATTCGATCGCTGCCCGCGAAGGTGGCCTCCCAGCAGATCAGCGGCGCTGACGTCACGAGCAAGTACGTCGACCTGCAAGCGCGCGTCACCGCGTTGCAGGCGACGCGATCGACGTACGAACGGCTACTGTCGCGGGCCAACTCGATCGGCGACATTCTCTCGATCCAAACGCGGATCACCGACGTGCAGACGCAGATCGAGCAGCTGCAGGGTCAGCTGCGCGTGCTCGACGACCAGACGTCCTACGGCACGCTGACCGTCACTGTCGACCAGAAGACCGCGCCGGCGCCGGCGCGGGTCGTGCACCACCAGTCCGGCATGAGCAAGGCGGTGCACCGGTCGGTGGACCGTTTCGTCAACGGCATCGAGGCGATCGTCGGCGTGATCGGACCGATCCTGCTCGTGCTGCTGGTCGTCGGTCTTGGGGTGGTCGTCCTACGGGTCGGCTACCGGGTGGTCCGCCGCCAACTCGTCTGATCTGGCTGCACCAGCGTCTCGCCGCTCACCAGCAGCTCGCGCAGTGGTGGCAGACCCGACACGCTGGTGACCGCAACGTCGGCGCGCAACGTGGCGACGAGTCGGGGCAACAAGCCGGCATCCGCAACCACGCCGATGGTGGCGTCCGGGTTGCGCGCACGCAGCTCAGCGAGGCGCCAGTCCTCGCGACCGGAGGGCACGCCGAAATTCGCGACGACTGCACGGGCCCTGCGTTCGATCGCAGCCACCGCGGCGTGGTAGCCGGTTGCGACGGCCACTGCCTCATCGCGCATCTGGGCCGACAACCAGGTGGCCGCCGCGCCGGCATCGGCGAGGTTCGTGACGACGACGACAAGCACGGCGGCGTCGCTCACGCCTCGCGCCCCCGTGCGCCGATCATGACCGGCGCGTACCCGCCGGAGTCGGACGAAAACGCTCTGTCAGTGCGGGGTAAGGGAGTTCAGGTGCTCAGGTGAGACAGCACTGATGTCAACGCCGTCAGGAGCCCGGCTGTCACGACTGCCGTCGGCAACACTCCCACGACGAACCCGGTGGCCCGCGGCCCGAGCCGCACCTCCACGACAGCCGCAATGCCGATCAGTGCTGCGGCCACGACCAGCGGCGCCCACAACGTGCCGGTCGCTGCCCACGCCCCACCCACCGCGAGATAGGCGGCGGCGACGCCGACGACGAACTCACCAACCTGTACGGCGGTCGAACGAGCCGTTGGATGAGTCATGACTGCATGGTGAGTGCTGTGGGTGTCCATGGGAAGCGTCCACGCCGTGTCTAGGTTGTTGTGTCGTGAGTCTCGACCGTACGCCGCGCGGCGCGTGGTGGGTATGGGGGCTCGGTGTCGCGGCGTATGTCGTCGCAGTGTTCAACCGCGGTTCACTCGGTGTTGCCTCGCTGCAGGCGCAACAGCGCTTTCACGCGAGCGCCGCACAGCTGTCGTTGTTCGCCGTGCTGCAGCTGGCGGTTTACGCAGCGATGCAGGTGCCGGTGGGTGTTGTCCTTGATCGGTTCGGGTCGCGGCGTCTCATCGTCACCGGCGCCGTCGTCATGGCCGGAGGACAACTGGCGCTCGCACTTGCTCATGGCGTCGGCTGGGCAATGGTCGCTCGCGTCTTGGTGGGCGCCGGCGACGCCATGACCTTCATCAGCGTGCTGCGGGTCGTTGGTCTGTGGTTCGCGCCACGGCACATCCCGGTCGTGACCCAGTTGACCGGGATCATCGGACAGGTCGGTCAGCTCGCTGCAGCGTTGCCGCTCGTTGCACTGCTGCGGGGCGTGGGTTGGTCGGCGAGTTTCGTCGGGGCTGCCTCGGTGACGGCTCTTGCCGGCGTCGCCGTGGCCGCTGCGATGCGTGACGCACCGACCGGTGTCGCCGTCACTCGCGACGCGCTCGACATTGGCGCCTTGCGTCAGGACCTGCGCGAGTCGTGGCGCGAAGAGGGAACGCGCCTCGGACTGTGGACGCACTTCGTCACGCAGTTCTCCGGCACGGTGTTCGCGCTGCTCTGGGGCTACCCGTTCCTCGTCAAGGGCGAGCACCTGTCCGCGTCGACGGCGGGCGCGTTGCTCACGGCCATGGTGTTCGTGGGCATGGTCATCGGGCCCGTTCTCGGCCGCCTCACCGCGCATTGGCCGCTGCGGCGTTCAGTGCTGACCTTGTCGATCGTCGGCACGAGTGCCGCCATGTGGACTCTGGTGCTCGCCTGGCCCGGCCGCGCGCCGCTCGGACTTCTGGTGTTGCTGGTGTGCGTGCTGGCGAGCAACGGCCCGGGGTCGCTGGTCGGCTTCGACTACGCCCGCACCTTCAACCCACCGGCGCGGATCGGAAGCGCCAGCGGCATCGTCAACGTGGGCGGCTTTGTCGCGTCGCTGGTGACCATCCTGCTCGTCGGTGTCGTCCTCGACATCACGACCACGGGTGGTCCGGCGGCGTACACACTCGGCGACTTCCGGGCCGCGTTCCTCATCCAATACGCGCTGTGGGCGATCGGGCTCGGGATGGTGTTGCGGCTACGCCGTCGGCTGCGCAGGCGGTTGCTCGACGAGGAGGGCGTGGTCATCCATCCGTTGCACGTCGCGATTGCGCGACGGTGGTCCGCAGTCTCGGCTCGGCGCTAGTTACGCCTAGCGGAAAGACTGCTGGAAGCAGGCGACGTCGTATTGGCTGCTCTCGCTGTAGTGCGCGCCGCCGGTGCCGCCGGCCAGGCTGTTGACGTTGCCTGGCTCGTTGAACGGCGAGCCCGGGCTCAGGTAGGAGTCGCCCGGCCTGGTCGTCGACGAAAACGACTGGCACGACTGGCTCGGCTGGCCGGTCGGGGTGCTGGTCGAGTGCGGGTCCGCCGCCCACGCGGGTCCGGCGATGCCCATGAACACGGTGACGGTGCAGGGGACTACGAACAGCAGGCGGCGCATGGTTCCTCCTCGGTCGGTCGAGATATCCCCGTATGTCCTGATTCACGGCTGCGCCGCTGCCCGAGTTCGGCGAGAACGCGCGGCTTAACGACTTGTGAACGGCAGGGAAAGGGCCGATCCGACGCGAACTCCTTCCGTCATGCGCCGTCACCGTGTCGCTCTCGTCATTGCCGCCCTGTCCGTGCCGCTGGCGTCCGGGATCGCGGTCGCCGGTGTCAGCGGTGGTGACGTGCCGGCGGCTTGCTACTCCGCGACGCAGTCAGCGCCGGACGCGCGGGCCCAGCTGCCGTGCAAGTTCGTGCAGGGCACGACCAACCAGGCCGGTGCCTACTGCCGGATCGCCGACGACACGGACGACAACTGCGCCGTCGCCGACGGGCGTGACATCAGCGACGGCGAGCTCGCGGCGTACGAGAAGTCCTGGACCGCGCGGGCCCTGTCACTGCAGAACAATCTCGAGACCTACGCGCCGTTCCTGGAAGAGCAGCTGCCGCACACGCACAACTCGTTCAACTCGTCGGCCTACGACGTCCCCACCGACGGCTCGCTGCCGTCCTACTACCCGACGCTGACCAACCAGGACCCCAACCAGGTCTACTCGCTCACCGAGCAGATGGACATGGGCGTGCGGGCGATCGAGCTCGACCTGCACTGGGTGCCGAGCCCCTACGGATCTCCGGCAACGAACGGCTTCTGGGTGACGCTGTGCCACGGAGACGGTCAGCAGGTGCCTGGTCAGAGCGACTACGTGCATGTCGGCTGCAGCGACGACCGGCCGGCACAGGACGGCTTCGCCGAGGTGCGGGCTTGGCTCGACAAGCACCCGGACCAGTTCCTGCTCGTCTACCTGGAGAACCAGCTCTATCCCGAGGAGCCGGTCGCGTCGCAGGAGCAGGCACATGACATCGCGGCGTCGCTGCTCCAGCAAGCCTTCGGTTCGCTCGTCTACAAGCCGCAGGGCGTCAGCCCCGGCAACTGCGCGACCCTGCCCTACACCGCGAGCGAGCGGCAGCTGATGGCCACCGGAGCTCGGGTGCTGCTGGTCGGCAACTGCGGGCCTGGAGCCTGGAGCCAGTGGGTGTTCCAGCGCGGAAACGTCTGGGACGAGAGCGGCCAGCCCAGCAGCTACAGCGCCGCCGACTGCGCGCGCGACGAGCAGCTGCGCGAGTCGGACACGTCGTTCCGGCGCGAGTTCGAGGATTCCACCTTCGTGAGCGCGGCAACCGGTTCGCCGACACCCGCGGTCACTGCAGCGCAGGTCGCGACGATGGTGCGGTGTGGCGTCAACATCATCGGGCTGGACCAGCTGCAACCACAGGATGGCCGACTTGCCGCACTCGTCTGGTCCTGGGCGCAGGGTGAGCCGGCAACCGACGGATGCGCCTACTTCGGCGCCGACGACCGCTTCCATGCCGACACTTGCTTCACCCGGCGACCCGCGTCCTGCCAGCTCGACGCCAACACCTGGCAGCTGACGCGAAAGTCCGTGCCGTGGTCCCGGGCCGCGAGCGAATGCCAGAAGGAGTACGCCGCCCCGTTCGGAGTGCCGATGAACGGGTTCCGGTCCGCTCAGCTGGCAACGGTGACCGGCGGACAACCGGCTTGGCTCAACTACTCCGGCAGCGGCAACAACTGGACGCCGGGCGGGTCGGCCTGAAGCAAAGGCCGCGCTCACCCGAAGGTCTGATTAACCTGTCGCCCGCTCCAGCGTCGCCCGCCCCAGGTCGACGCCAGAAATATGCGTTTTCTCGCCGCCCGTCCTCGCGTGACCTTGGCCCTGGTGACCGCTGCCGCAGGCGCGGCCGCCTCGCTCGCCGTTGCCACCCCCGCGTCCGCGGGTGAGTTCGCGACCCCCGGCCACAGTGGTTGGCACGGCAAGCGGGTCTTCGCCGCTCGCGGCCACAACCTGCATGCGTCCGGCAGCGCGTCCGGCTCGGGCCAGCTGCGCTACGGCGGTGGGGTCGACGGCGTCGGTGTCACCACCGGCACGCCGCGGGTCTACGTCGTGTTCTGGGGCAGCCAGTGGGGCGTCGAGGGCAGCAACGCCTCAGGCGATGCGACCTTCACCGGCGACACCGCCGGGATGGCGCCGAGAGTGCAGGACATGTTCCACGCGATCGGCACCGGCGGTGAGACGTGGTCGGGCGTCATGACGCAGTACTGCGAGGGCGTCGCCGTCGGCGCCACATCATGCCCATCCTCCGCTGCGCACGTGGGTTACCCGACCGGCGGGGCGCTCGCCGGCATCTGGTACGACGCGAGCGCGGCTGCGCCGGTCCAGGCGAGTGAGCACCAGCTCGCGGTCGAGGCCGTCAACGCGGCCGTCCACTTCGGGCAGAACAACCGCAACGCGCAGTACGTCGTCGTGTCGCCGACCGGCACGCACCCGGACGGCTTCAACACGTCGTCCGGCACCTTCTGCGCGTGGCATGACTGGAACGGCGACAGCACGTTGACCGGCGGTGCGGCATCGTCGCCGGTCGGCGACGTCGCGTTCACCAACCTTCCCTACATCCCCGACATGGGCTACAGCTGCGGCCAGGACTACGTCAACGGCGGAACCTCGGGGCTGCTCGATGGCGTCACGATCGTCGCCGGACACGAGTACGCCGAGACGATCACCGACCAGAACCCGGCCGGCGGCTGGCTGGACGGTGCGGGCTACGAGAACGCGGACAAGTGCGCGTGGAACGGCGTCGGCGGCACCGGCGGCGCCCAGAACGTCGCCTTCGGCACCGGCACGTTCCCGATGCAAGCCACCTACTCCAACGAGGTCGCCGGCTGCCAGATCTCGCACGCGATCGTCAGCAACGGCGGCGCGAGCAACACCGTCACCGTCGCCGCCCCGGGCAGCCAGACGTCCACCGTCGGCGCGCCGGCCAGCCTGCAACTGCACGCCTCCGACAGCAGCGGCGCAACGTCGTTCACCTGGACCGCGACGGGCCTCCCGGCCGGCTTGACGATCAACAGTGCGACCGGCGTGGTGTCCGGCACCCCGGCGACCGCGGCGACTGCTTCGGTGACAGCAACCGCGCGCGATGCCAGCGGCAGCACCGGTTCCACCTCGTTCAGCTGGACGGTCAACGCGGCGTCCACCGGCTGCTCCGCACCAGGCCAAGAGCTCGGCAACCCGGGCTTCGAGACCGGAAGTGCGGCACCGTGGACATCGAGTTCGGGAGTCGTTGACAACTCCACTGCGGAGCCGGCGCACAGCGGCGCCTGGAAGGCGTGGCTCGACGGCTACGGCAAGACGCACACCGACACGCTGTCGCAGACCGTCACGCTGCCCTCGGGTTGCTCGAGCTACACGCTGTCGTTCTGGCTGCACATCGACACGGCCGAGCGCACCAAGACCTCGGCGTACGACAAGCTGACCGTGCGACTCGGTTCGTCGACCCTGGCGACGTACAGCAACCTCAACCACAACAGCGGTTACGTGCAGAAGACCTTCAACCTTTTCGGCTACGCGGGCCAGACGGTGACGCTTACCTTCACCGGCAGCGAGAACTCGTCCAGGCAGACCTCGTTCGTCATCGACGACACGGCGGTGGTGGTCGCCTGACCCTGGTCGGTAAGGTCACCGCGTGGCGGTAGATCCCAAGGGCGCGGACCTCAAGCGCCTCCTCGCGGAAGACCCCGGCGGCCCAGTGGTCATGCTCAACCTGCTCCGGTTCAAGCCGGACGGTGGGCGTGAGTCCTACGCCAAGTATGCCGACGCGTTGCGCGACACCTACCTCGCGAAGTACGGCGCAGAGGTGCTCTACGCGGGTCTCGGCTCGACCACACTCGTCGCCGAGGCCGGTCAGGACTGGGACGCGGTGCTGATCGTGCGCTACCCGTCGCGCAGCGCCTTCAGCCAGATGGTCGCGGACCCGGACTACCAGCAGTTCACCCACTTCCGCACCGAAGCGCTGACCGAAGCCGTCCTGCAGGCCACGATCCCGGTGGACTCGCTGTGAGCCCCGCTGAGAGCCGGTGGGGCATCACGATCCCGTTCGGCGGCGTGCCGCTGGCCGAGCAGCGGACCCTCTTTGAGCAGCTGCCGGACCTCGGCTACACCGACGTCTGGTCGGCTGAGGCCGACGGCGCCGACGGCTTCACCCCGCTCGCCCTCGCATCGGTCTGGGCGCCGTCATTGCGGCTCGGCAACGCGATCATCCCGGCCTACACGCGCGGGCCCGCGACGCTGGCGCAGTGCGTCGCGACGCTGGCGGCGGCCGCCCCTGGACGCTTCGTGTTGGGCATCGGGTCGTCGTCCAACGTCATCGTCGAGCGATGGAACAACATCCCGTTCGAGGAGCCCTACAAACGGGTGCGCGACACGGTGCGCTTCCTCAAGAAGGCGTTGACGGGGGAGAAGGTCAAGGAGACCTACGACACCTTCACGGTCGACGGGTTCCGCCTCGGCCTCGTGCCGCCGGAGCCGCCGCCGATCCTGATCGCCGCGCTGCGCAGCGGGATGCTGCGGCTCGCCGGCAAGGAGAGCGACGGCGCGATCATCAACTGGCTGGCCGCGGGCGACGTGCCGAAGGTCACGCCGTACGTTCACGAAGCCGGTCCCGACAAGGAGATCGCTGCGCGCATCTTCGTGGCGCCGACGACCGACGCCGACCAGGCCCGGGGCGTGGCGAAGTTCGCGATGGCCGCTTATCTCAACGTGCCTGTCTACCGCGCCTTCCACGAATGGCTCGGTCGCGACGAGCTCAAGCCGATGTGGGACGCCTGGACCGCGGGTGACCGCAAGGGCGCGGTCGAAGCAATCCCGGACGCGGTTGTCGACGAGATCGTGGTGCACGGTGCGCCCGAGCACTGCCGAGAGCGTGTCCAGGCCTACGTGGACAACGGTGTCACTACACCCGTCATCGCACTCCTGCCGGTCGGTGTGAAGGCCGCGGATGCGATCAAGATGTTGGGACGAGCATGAGCGAGATCCTGTACGACGTAACCGACCGCGTGGCCGTCGTCACGCTCAACCGTCCCGAGCGGCTCAACGCATGGACGCCGACGATGTCGACCGAGTACCTGAAGGCACTCGATGAGGCGTCTGCGGACCCCGAGGTGCGGGTCGTTGTCGTGACCGGTGCCGGACGAGGTTTCTGCGCGGGCTTCGACATGGACTTCCTGCAAGGCATCGCCTCCGCCGGCGAAGGTGACGGTCGCGACCGGGAGCCGTCGCAGATGGAACCCGCCGTGCCCAAGCCGATGATCGCGGCGATCAACGGGTCGTGTGCCGGGCTCGGCCTGGTGCGAGCCATGTTCTGCGACATTCGTTTCGCTGCTGCCGGTGCGAAGTTCACCACCGCGTTTGCTCGTCGCGGCCTCGTCGCCGAGCACGGGCTGTCGTGGCTCCTGCCGCGCCTCATCGGGATGTCGAAGTCGATGGACGTCCTCTTCTCCGGGCGGGTGTTCCTCGCCGAGGAGGCGCTGGCGCTCGGCATGGTCAACCGCGTCGTGGACGGCGACGTTCTCACGGCGGCGATGGACTACGCGCGCGACCTGGCGACGCACTGCTCGCCGGCATCGATGCGCGACATGAAGATGCAGATCTGGCGCGACGCTGTCGGCTCGCTGGACGAGTCGTGGGAGCGCACCGAGAAGCTCATGCACGAGTCCTTCTTGCGCGCCGACATGCGCGAAGGCGTCATGAGCTACGTCGAAGGTCGCACCCCGGAATGGCCCCCGCTCGACTAACGCACTGAAGCCGCGAGGAGCGCGGGCAGATGCCGCGGCGACGGGTTGCCATGCGCGAGCACGTCGTCCAGGGTTCGACCCGGCGGCAGATGACGGACCACGTCGTCGAGCTCGGTGTAGCCGACGAAGTAGGTCGACAGCTGCCCGCTCGTCAGCAACGCACGGCGCCACTTGCCGGCGGCTTCGCCCTCCTCCTGGAAGCCGCGGCGCATCATCAGGTCGAGGGCTTCCTGCTCGCTGATGCCTTCGGCATGCACACCGGCGTCGAGGATCGCGTTGCAGGTCGAGCGCAACTGCATCTTCAGCTGCTGTAGTCGCACCGGGAGGCCGCCGAAACCGCTCTCGGCCATCATCCGCTCGGCCTGCACCGCCCAACCCTCGATGAACGAACCGCTGGTGAACAGAAGCCGCGATCGCGAGCTGCCCCGATAGTGACGGCCGTGCGCGACCTGCAGCATGTGCCCCGGCATCGCTTCGTGCACGATCAGGTTGCGCAGCATCGCGGTGTTGTATTCGCGGTAGAAGGACGCGGCCCGCGACGCCGACCAGTCGCTCGGCGTCGGCGAGATCGCGACGTGAGCGACGCCGCCCGTTTCGAACGGGCCCGGTGAGTCGCAGTAGGCCACCGCGACTCCGCGGCGGAACTCCGGCATCACCTCGATCTGCATCGGATCGTCGGGGATGGTGAGGAGCCCGAGTCGTCGTACGGCGTCGGTCGTCTCGACGAGAGCCGTCTCGCAGATGTCGACCACCGTGTCGTTGGTCGGTGTGTCGAGCGCAACGGTGTCGAGTGCGGTGCGGATCACGGCATCTCGGTCACCATCGGCATTTGCGCCGACGGACCGGAGAAACTGTGTCGAGGCCTCGTGCAGCAGATGGGTCTGCCAGTCGAGATTGTCGCGCGCGCGGCTCAGCACCTCTTCGGCGGAGAGCGGCGAGTCCAGGATCAGCGGCAGTTTGCGGCTGAACAGGTCGGCGCCGAGGCGTGGGTCGGCGTCGGCGGACTCGACCAGGCGCTGCAGCCACGACTCGTGCTCGGCGAGGGCAGCGAGGGCGGCGGCCCGCGGGGCGGCCACCACGTCGGCGAGAGCAGAGTCGGCGCCGACGACGCGCTCGAGTTCGGTGGTCATCAGCGCGCGCAGCCCGGGTAGTTGGGCGAGGACGGTCTCGGCGTGCACCTGCGGCGATCGCGTCACTGTGCGTCTCGTGGCCGCGAGAAAGTCGGGCAGCTGTGCCAGGCGACCGGCGATGCCATGCACGCGCTGGTCGAGCGGCGACGTCTCGCGCACCAGCAAGAGGTAGATCGGGTCGCCGGCCTCGTGCGCGAGGAGGTTCCACTCGTGGTCGCGGGAGACCTCCGCGATGAAGAGCATGCGCGAAAGCCCTGCGCGAAGGATGGCGGCGTCTGCCCGGTCGGGCGCCGCGAGCGCCTCGGTGTCCACCGCCGCGAGTGCATCGAGATGGCCCCGGAGCACTCGCGCCATCTCGGCCACGCCGCTCTCGGAGAGGTCGGGCAGCCGGTCGTCGTACCGATGGTCTCCCTTCGCCGTCGCCAGGTCCGGGCGCAGTCGCAGCACGTCTTCGACGGCGGCCTCGGCGACGGTGACGAAGTCGGACACGAGCGGGCGGCTCAGGCGGCAGCGATCGCGGGGCGGCGGCGCAGGTAGCGAACTCCCGCCGCAGCCGGCCCGATGCCGGCCCAGAGGTTGAACGCTCGGTAGACGAGCACGGCGACGACCGCCTCGGCGAGCGGCACCGAGACCCAGCTGAGCGCGAACGGCAGCAAGGCCTCGACAGCGCCCGCGCCGGCGAGCGGCAGGCTGCGGCGGGTCAGGGCGTAGCCGGTGGCATAGCCCACGATGAGGGTCGCGATCGACCAGTGGTGCTCGCCGAACATCGCGAGGCAGGCACCGAGCACGGCGATGTCAGCCGCCCAATACAACGCCATGCCGGCCGCGGCGAGCGGCCCGTTGGGTGCGGACCGCAGCATCTTCAACGTCGTGGTGATGGCATCGAGCCCGCGGGCCAGCCGGCGCTGGAGCCAGCCTCTGCGCCGCAGCCAGTGGCGGCTCGGCAGCAACGACAGCGTGAGCACGGTGCCGAGCGGCACGCCGATCACCCATGAGGGGAGCAGCCCGGACTGGGCATTGATGTGCTGCAGCAGGAGTGTCAGAGCGGCCGCGAAGGCGGCGGGCGCCAGGACCGCATATTCGAGAATGCCGAGGCTCAGCACGCGATGGCTGGCCTCGCTCGGCTGGATCCCTTCGTCGCAAAGCGCTGCGTGGTCAATCGCAACGCCGCCCCGGGGCACCACCAGCCCGAACCCGGTGACGACGATCGCGGCGGCGCGCACCGGGTGCAGCTGCGGCCCGTCGTCGTGCCGCGCCACTTCGCGGTATGCGAGCAGGTAACCGACATGGCTGACGACCGTGGCACCGGCCGCCACGAGCAGCCAGATCCAGGCGATGTGGCGCACTTGACGAAGCACCGGGGCCCAGCCGACGACGCCCCAGACGATCCCGATCAGAGCCGCGGCTGCCAACGCGGCACCGGTGAGGACGAAGATCACCATGCCGGTCGGGGAAAGGCCGCGATGGTCCGCCGAGAGGTATTCCCGGCAGCGCTCGAGGACGTCGGTGAACATTTGGCTAGGGGTTACCCCTCCGCATGCGATTAATCACCGTGTGCGATCAACCGGCGTCCATTGTGCCGTGTCCCTCAGGACCGGCTTGAGCACCTTGCCGCCGGCGTTGCGCGGGAGCGGTTCGGTGCGCAGCGAGACGAACTGCGGCATCTTGAAGTCGGCCAGCCGCTCCCCGGCGAAGCCCAGCACGCCGTCGATGTCGAGGTCTTGACCGGGTTGGGGGACGAGAACGGCGCCCACCTTCTCGCCCATCATCTCGTCGGGGACGCCCACGACGGCCACCTCGAACACACCCGGGGCGGCGGCCAGGGCGTTCTCCACCTCGACGCTGTAGACGTTCTCGCCGCCCCGGTTGATCATGTCCTTCGCCCGGTCGACGATGTAGGTGAAGCCTTCCTCGGTCACCCGGGCGAGGTCGCCGGTGCGCAGCCACCCGTCGACGAAGGACGCGGCCGTCGCCTCCGGCTTGTTCCAATAACCAGCCACGACGTTGGCCCCGCGGATCAGCAGCTCGCCCACCCCGCTGTCCGGGTCCGGGTCGAGCACCTGCAGATCCACGCTGGGCGCAGCGAAGCCCACTGAGTCGGCGTGGCTGTCGGCGTATTCGTGCGGAAGAAACGTCGACACCGATGACGTCTCGGTGAGGCCGAAGCCGTTGCCAACCCTGGCGTTGGGGAATCCCTCCTTGATCCGGGCGACGAGCGATGGCGCGATCGGCGCGCCGCCGTAGGTGGCGTGTTCGACCGTCGAGACGTCGTACGACGAGAAGTCAGCTTGGCTCAGTGCGTACCAGAAGATGGCCGGCACTGTCGTGACGACGCTGATCCGCTCCTCGGCGATCGCTTTCAGAAAGCGGCTCACGTCGAACGTCGGCATGACGACGGTGCATCCGTTTTCGGAGAGCGTCGGCAACAGCTGCGAGTTGCAGCCGGTGACGTGAAAGAGCGGCACCGACACCAGGTTGCGCATCGGCTCGGCAGCGTTGCGCAAGCCCCGCACCCGGATCACGTTTTCGATGTTGGTCAGGAAGTTGGCGTGGGTCGTCATCGCGCCTTTCGGGAACCCGGTGGTCCCCGAGGTGTAGAAGATCGCCGCGACGTCGCTTGGCCGTGCGCTGTCCACGGCGTACGGCGCACCATCCGGCAGCTCGCCGTCAGGTCCGAGCACGAGCGAGGCGCCCGAGTCGGACACGACGTAGTCGACCTCCGGGTCGGCGAAGCGGGTGTTGACGGGCACTGCGATAGCGCCGGCCAGTTGAGTGCCCAGAAAAGCGAGCACCCACGGCAGGCCGTTGCCGTAGCGGATCGCGACCCGGTCACCGGGGGAGATCCCGGTCGCGTGCAAGCCGCCCGCGACCCGACTTGCGCTGTCCCACAGCGCGCGATAGCTGAGCCGCGGGCCGTCCAGCTCGACGATGGCCTCGGCGTCCGGGTCCGCTTCGACCGCCATGCGAAGCATGGCGACGAGTGACTCCGGAAGCGCGTCGTAGCGCTTGACCCCGTCGTCTCCCCGGACGACGCCCGAGGAGTCGAACGGCTGTATCGGCATCAGTAAGCGCTGACGCTTTCGAAGTAGCGCCGCGGGTTGGCGATCAGCATCTGGTCGATCTGCTCGTCCGTCACGCCGCGCTTGCGCAGCTCGGGCAACACGTCGTTCTCGATGTGCAGGAAGTGCCAGCTGTCGTTGAACTGGAGAAGTGAGGGCGCGATCCAGTCGATGTAGCAGGATGCGTCGTGCGCGAGCACCATCCGATCCGCGTACCCACGGTCGGCCAGCTCGGCCACAACCCGCACCCGCTCCTCGAACGGGGAGATCGTGTTGATGCCGAACCGGTCCATGCCCAGGATGTAGCCCCGATCGGCCAGCGAGGCCAGATGGTCGACGTCGGTGCTGTCGCCACTGTGACCGAGCACAACCCGGCTCGGATCGACGCCCTCGGCGGCGAACACGCCGTGGACGTCGTTGCCGCGCTGGCTGCCCGGGTGGGTGTGCACGGTGATCGGCGCACCCGTTTGGCGATGCGCCTTCGCGACCGAGCGCAGGATCCGCTCGACGTCGGGGGTGAGCCCGTGCTCGTCGATCGCGCACTTCAGGAACGCCGCCTTGACCGAGGTGTTGGGGATCCCTTGGGTGATGTCCCGGACGAACATCTCGACCATGGGGTCCTCTTCGATGATGCCGGGAATCGGACCGCGGATGCGGAAGTAGTTGGGCACGCTGTCGTAGGTGTAGACCCCGGTCGCGACGACGATGTTGAGGTCGACGTGCGCCGCGATCTTTTCGATCCGCGGGATGTAGCGGCCCAAGCCGATGACGGTCGGGTCGACGATCGTGTCGTAGCCGCCGTCCTTGATCGCGCGCAGCTTGGTGATGGCGTCGGCGATCCGCTCGTCCTCGTCCCAGTCGTCCGTGTTCTGCTGAACATCGGGCGTCAACACGAAAATGTGCTCATGCATGAGCGTTCGCCCGAGTGTCGCTGTGTCGACCGGGCCGCGCACCGTCTGAACCTGCGTCATGGAGCAGAACCCTATTCAGGTGGCTGACAGACTGTCACCCATGACCGCCGTAGAGCCGCAGCCCTCGGTCACCGACCGGGCGCCGGACAACCGCGGACGGGTCCTCGGAGCACTGATGTTGTCGATGGGACTGGCTGCCCTCGACTCGACGATCGTCGCGACCGCGATTCCCTCGATCGTGCGCGACCTGGGCGGATTTGCGCTCTTTCCCTGGGTGTTCTCGATCTACCTGCTGACCCAGGCGGTCTCGGTGCCGATCTACGGTCGCCTGGCAGATCTGTTCGGCCGCAAGCCGGTGCTGTACTTCGGTATTGGCGTCTTCCTCGTGGGGTCGGTGCTCTGCGGCGCTGCCTGGAACATGCTGACCCTGATCATCTTCCGTGGTGTCCAAGGCATCGGCGCCGGCGCCATCATCCCGATGACCACGACGATCGTGGGCGACATCTACACGTTGGAAGAGCGCGGAAAGATCCAGGGCTACATATCCAGCGTCTGGGGGATGGCGAGCGTCATCGGTCCGGCACTTGGCGGTCTGTTTGCGCAGTATCTGTCCTGGCGCGGCATCTTCTACCTGAACCTGCCGCTGGGAGTGGCGGCTGTCGCGATGTTGCAGGCCAACCTGCGCGAGAACGTCGTACGACGGCAACACCGCATCGACTACGCCGGTGTCACCGTGCTCACGGTTGGCCTTTCCGTGGCCATCCTCGCCTTGCTCGAAGGCGGTGTCGACTGGGCTTGGTTGTCGGCGCCAAGCCTGTCGCTGTTCGCCGCCGCGGCCGTGATGCTTGCCGTTTTCGTGCGGATCGAGCGATCGGCCGCAGAGCCGATCCTCCCGCCCTGGGTGTTCAGTCGCCGGATCCTGGTCGCCGGCAACATCGCGTCGCTCGCAATCGGCGCGATCCTGATCGGCCAGACGTCCTATGTCCCCACCTACGCTCAAGGCGTCGTCGGTGTTGGTGCGGTGCTGGCGGGATTCGCGATGGCGGCGATGAGCGTCGGTTGGCCACTCGCGTCGAGCCAGGCGGCGAAGCTCTACCTCCGGATCGACTTCCGCAACACCGCCCTGATCGGCAGCGTTTTCGTCATCGGCGGCTGCCTGATGTTCGCCACATATGTGCAGGAGGACTCGGGTCTAGGACGCGTCGCGGCGGCAAGCTTCGTCACTGGTATCGGTCTCGGATTCGCGTCTGTGTCGATCCTCGTGGCGGTGCAGTCGGTGGTCGGCTGGAACCGGCGTGGCGTCGTCACCGGCGCCAACATGTTCACGCGTTCGGTCGGCAGCGCTGTGGGAGTGGCCATCTTCGGTTCGATCGCCAACACAACGCTTGCGGACCGGTTCCGGCATCCGCCCGCATCGCTGGCCGGCAAGCTGCCGCACTCGGTCAACTCGGCGACGCTCGCCTTCTCCGGTGACAAGCACGACCCGGCCGTGGTGGCCTACACGCGCGACGCGCTGTTTGCGGCCTCACATCGCATCTTCTGGGGGCTCGTGATCGCTGCAGGTCTTGGTGCCGTCATCCAGCTGCTGTTGCCGAAACGCGCCGAGCAGCTTCAGTTTCCCGAGGACGAGTTGCAGCCTGCGATGGGAGTGCCCGCTCGATGACCCGCCGCCCTCTCGACGGCATGCTCGTCGTTTCGATCGATCAAGCCGTCGCGGCTCCGCTCGCTTCCCGCCATCTTGCCGATCTCGGCGCTCGCGTCGTGAAGATCGAACGCCCCGATGGTGGCGACTTTGCCCGAGCGTTCGACACGGCTGTCCGCGGGATGGCGAGTCATTTCGTCTGGCTCAACCGGGGCAAGGAGTCGCTCGCTCTCGATCTCAAAGCGTCCGAAGGCCGGGACGTGCTCGCGCGTTTGTTGGGCAAGGCGGACGTCTTCCTGCACAACCTTGCGCCAGGCGCCGTCCAACGGCTCGGCTTCGGCGCCGATCAGCTCATCCAGAAGCACCCGCAGCTGGTCGTCTGCACGATGTCGGGTTACGGCTCGACCGGCCCGTTCCGGGACAAGCGCGCTTACGACTTGCTGGTGCAGAGCGAAGCAGGCCTCGTCTCGATTACCGGCACGCCGGACTACCCGGCCAAAGCGGGGATCCCGGTCGCCGATATCGCGGCCGGCATGTATGCACTCACCAACATCCTCGGTGCGCTGATGCAGCGTGAGCGATTCGGTGGCGGCGCTGCTTTTGAAGTGACGATGTTCGACGCGTTGGTCGAGTGGATGGGGCATCCGGTCTTCGTCGCCGACCACACCGGTGAGCAGCCGCCGCGCGTCGGCCTGTCGCATCCGGTGATTGCGCCGTACGACGCCTTTCCGACCGCCGACGGGCACGAGATCGTGCTCGGAGTGCAGAACGACCGAGAGTGGGCGCGGCTCGCGCGTGACGTGCTGCACGACCCCGCTCTTGTCGACGATCCCGACTACGCGACCAACGTCGCCCGGGTGCGCAATCGCGGCAAGGTAGACGCACTTGTCGGCGCAGCAATTGCCGCCCTCGACATCGACGTGGCAGTCGCCGCGCTGGATGCTGCGCAGATCGCCAACGCACGTCTGAACGATCTCGCCGACGTGATCGCCCATCCGCAGCTCACGGCTCGGGACCGCTGGCGCGAGGTCGAGACTCCCGTCGGCACCGTGCGCGCATTGCGTGGTGCAGTCGAACCGACCGGCGAGGTGCCGCTCGCGCCGGTGCCGCGACTCGGCGAGCACACCGACGCAATTCTCGGTGAGCTCGGCTACGACGCCGCCCACGTCGCGCATCTGCACGACTCAGGCGTCGTCGCATAAGCGCCGACACGACGCAATGCCTGGCGGCGGTGGGCCGGTTCGCCGAAGACGGCAGCCGGCCACCTGCCAGCCGGCGGTGGATCGTGCCCTGGCCGGGTCTTTTCGGCGCGATTCGACCCGGTAAGGGCACGATCCACGACGAGTCGGCGCGAGTGATTGCGCGTGCGCAGTTATTCGGCGCTTTCGGCGCCCTCGTTCATGCGTTCGCGGATGGCGTCGGTCACGGTCGGATCGAGCAGTGTGGTCACGTCGCCGAGCTCGCGGTGCTCGGCGATGTCGCGCAGCAGGCGCCGCATGATCTTGCCGGAGCGGGTCTTGGGCAGTTCCGGGCTGACGAGGATCTGCCGGGGCTTGGCGATCGGCCCGATCTCCTTGGTCACATGCTCGCGCAACTTCTGGACGAACTCCTCGCCTTTGGTCTCGTCCTCGGCGACGCTGCCCCGGGGCGTGACGAACGCGACGATGGCCTGACCCGTGGTCGGATCGGTGGCGCCCACGACGGCTGCTTCGGCGACCGCCGGGTGGCCGACGAGGGCGTGCTCGACCTCGGTGGTGGAGATCCGGTGCCCGGAGACGTTCATGACGTCGTCCACGCGACCGAGCAGCCAGATGTCGCCGTCGTTGTCCTTCTTGGCACCGTCGCCGGCGAAGTAGACACCGTCGAAGCGCGACCAGTACGTCGCCCGGTAGCGCTCGTCGTCGCCCCAGATGCCGCGCAACATCGACGGCCACGGTTCGGTCAACACGAGCAGGCCGCCGCCGCCGTCCGGCACCGGCTTGCCGTCGTTGTCGACCACATCCGCAGAGATCCCAGGGAAGGGCGTCATTGCGGCGCCCGGCTTGGTGGAGGTGATGCCGGGCAGCGGAGTGATCATGATGGCGCCGGTCTCGGTCTGCCACCAGGTGTCCACGATCGGTGTGCGCCCGCCACCGACGTAGGTGCGGTACCAGATCCACGCCTCCGGGTTGATCGGCTCACCGACGGAGCCGAGCACCCGCAACGACGACAGGTCGTAGGGCTCGAGCAGCTCGTGCCCCCACTTCATCAACGTGCGAATCGTGGTCGGCGCGGTGTAGAGGATCGACACCTTGTATTTCTCGATCAGCTTCCACCAGCGGTCCTGGTCACCCGGATGTGGTGTGCCCTCGTACATCAGCGAGGTCGCGCCATTGCAGAGCGGCCCGTAGACGATGTAGCTGTGTCCGGTCACCCATCCGATGTCGGCCGCGCACCAGTAGATGTCGGTGTCCGCCTTGAGGTCGAAGACGAACCGGTGCGTCGCCGAGCACTGCGTCAGATAGCCGCCGGTGGTGTGCAGGATGCCTTTCGGCTTCGCCGTCGTGCCGGACGTGTACATGATGTAGAGCGGGTGCTCGGAGTCGAACGCTTCCGCCTCATGCGTCTCGGGCTGCTTGTCGACGACGTCGTGCCACCACAGGTCGCGGTCGGCGTTCCAGTCGACATCAGTGCCGGTCCGGCGTACGACGAGGACCTTCGCGACGTCGGGGCAGTCGACCAAGGCTTCGTCCACCGCGGGCTTGACCGCGGCGGGCGTGCCACGACGGAACTGCCCGTCGGTCGTGATGACGAGACGGCAGTCGCAGTCGAGGATCCGGCCCTTGAGCGCCTCCGAGGAAAATCCGCAGAACACCACGGTGTGCGGAGCCCCGAGCCGTGCGCACGCCAACATTGCCGCGACCGTTTCCGGGATCATCGGCATGTAGATCGCGACACGGTCGCCGGTGCGGATGCCGAGCTCGGTCAGCGCGTTGGCCGCCTGGCACACGAGCTTCTGGAGATCGGCATACGTGATGGTCCGCGTCTCGCGCTCACTGTCGCCCACCCAATGAAACGCGACCTTGTCGCCGAACCCCGCCTCGACATGACGGTCGACGGCGTTGACGCAAGCATTGAGCCGCCCGCCGACGAACCATTTGGCGTACGGAGCCTCCCACTCGAGTGCTGTCGACCAGTGCGCCTCCCAGCGCAGCCACTCGGCTTGCTTCTCCCAGAACGCGACGCGATCACGCGCGGCGTCGTCATAAAGCGACGGCTGTGCGTTGGCGCGCGACGCCAACTCGGCCGGGGGATCGAAGTGCCGCGTCTCGTTGAGCAGGGCGTCCAGGGCTGCGTCCGACATAGCCCGATCCTCTCCTTTACGCCGATGCGGCGGCGAGCGCCCTCCCGGTAAGCACCCGCGCCAGGTGCCGGCGGTAGTCGCTCGACGCGGTCACGTCGTTGCCTGGCTCGGTCTCTTCGTCCGCGCTGCCGGCTGCGTCCGCGGTCCCCGCGCCACTCGCGAGTGCACGCTCCGCGGCGGCCGCACGAAGCACCGTCGGTCCCATGTTGGCCAACGCAATCCGCGTCTCGCCGTCGCGGCGCACCGCGGCAACAGCGACCGTGGCCCAGTCGATGGCCCGGCGGGTGAACTTCTCATAACCCCATCCGGCGACCCCGAGCGGCACGCGCACCTCGGTGAGCAGCTCGTCCGGCTCCAGCACGGTTTCGAGAAAGCCGGTGGCGAAATCATCGGCCGGCACAACGCGTTCGCCGCTCGGACCCTGCACGACGTACGACGCGCCAAGCGCCACCAGCGCGGTGGGGAGGTCGGCGGACGGGTCCGAATGGGCGATCGAGCCGCCGATTGTGCCGCGATGGCGCACCTGCGGGTCGCCGACCAGATCCGCAACGTGCGCAAGCATCGGCAGCTCCTGCCGCACCGTCTTGTCCGCCGCGACGTCGCAATGCCGCGTGAGAGCGCCGATCGCCAGGGCGTCGCCGTCCGTTCGCACG
>DASSEQ010000348.1:0-2793 GCA_035695245.1 Mycobacteriales bacterium
CGTCGGGCACGCCGACCTGCTCGCGTTCGGCCCGCACGAGCCGGGTCGAACCACCGGCCGGCAACGGACGTGTAGCGGCCAGAAGGGAGCGTCGGGGCGATGACACGCGCAGCAGTTGATCGGCCATACACGCTGCTGAGCTGCGGCGTCTCGATCGACGGCTACCTCGACAGCGTGGAGGTCAAGCGGCTTCCGCTGTCCAACGAGGCGGATCTCGACCGCGTCGACGCAGTGCGAGCCGGCTGCGACGCGATCATGGTGGGCGCGGCAACCATCCGCAACGACAACCCCCGCTTGCTCGTCCGCTCACCGCAGCGTCGGCGCCAACGCTTGGCGAGCGGCCTGCCACCCGCGCCGATGAAGGTGACCGTCACCGCTAGTGGCGTGCTCAGTCCCTGCGCCGACTTCTTCACCACCGGCGCCGTCGACAAGCTCGTATTCGCCGCCTCACCGGTCGCCGAGGACCTGCGCGAAAAACTCGGTGACTGCGCGACCGTCGTGGATGCAGGTCGGTGCGTGTCGCTCGCGCGAGTGAGTGAGGACCTGCACGCCCGCGGCGTACGGCGACTGATGGTCGAAGGCGGCGGCACGATTCTCACGCAGTTCCTCACCGCGGACATCGCGGACGAGCTGCAGCTGGTCGTTGCGCCGTTTTTCGTCGGCGACTCCCGAGCCCGTCGCTTCGTCGGCGACGGTCGCTTTCCGTTTCATTCCCAGCGCCGGGCCGAGCTGGCCGAGACGAGGCAGATCGGCGACGTGGTGCTCCTGCGATACGCGTTGTCGCCGCGGTTCTGCGCGTCGAGGGAGATTGCATGAAGGCCGCCGTCCCAGAGGCCACGGTGCGCACGCAGGTGCTCATGCCCCTGCGGTTCCTGGATGGCTATGCGACGACCGCACGGGTCTACACGTTCCATGGCCTCGTGGACGGGCGCGAGCACCTGGCGCTGGGGCTTGGCGACAGGGTCGCCGCGGCGCGGCCCGGACGAACCGCGTCCGTGCCGCTTGTGCGCCCGCACAGCGAGTGCCTCACCGGTGAGGTCTTCGGCAGTGAGCGCTGCGACTGCGGCGCCCAGCTGCGGGAAGCGGCGCAGCGAATCACCGAAGCGGGCGGCTACCTGCTCTACCTTCGGCACGAGGGCCGCGGCATCGGGCTCTACAACAAGCTCGATGCTTACGCGTTACAGGACGCCGGCCTGGACACCTACGAGGCCAACCTCGCGCTCGGTCATGGCGCGGACGAGCGCGACTACACGGTCGCAGCGCAGATGCTGCGAGCGCTCGGCGAGCCCAGCGTCAGGTTGTTGACGAACAACCCGGACAAGGTCCGCAGCCTCGCTGAGCTCGGCGTGACGGTCCTCGAGCAGCAGTCGACCGGCGTGCATCGTTCGGCGGCGAACACCGACTACCTCATGACGAAGGCACGCCGCGGTGCGCATCGGCTCGTGGTCTGACCTCAGGGCTCAGGTGCCGGTGAACTTCGGCGGGCGGCGTTCGCGGAAGCTCGCGGCCGCCTCCTGCACGTCGTTGGGCGCGCGCCGGGCATAGCCGAGTCCAGCGGTCTCGTAGACCAGCGCCTCTCGGAGGTCGACCTCGAGGTTGTGCTGGACGACCCGCTTCGCCGAGCGCAGGGCCATCGGCGGCCAAGCAGCGGTTTGTTCGGCAAGAGCGACCGCCGCCTCCAACGGGTCGCCGGCCACCAGCCGGTCGAGCAATCCCATCCGATAGGCGTCTTCTGCATCGACGTCACGGCTGGTGAAGATCAAGTCACACGCTCGTGAGTAGCCGATGATCCGAGGCAGGAAGAAACTCATGCCGGAGTCCGGGGACAGGCTGCGTTCGAGGAAGACGGTGCGGAACCGTGCGCTCGGTCCGCCGACACGGAGATCGCAAGCCAGCGCGAGACTCATGCCCGCTCCGGCGGCGACGCCGTTGACTGCGGCGATCGTGGGCTTGTCGAGCTCGTAGACGGCGAGGGCCTGGCGCCCGACCCAGCCGTATTCATCGAGCCGCTGGTTCTGGGTCGGCTCGGCGTTGCCCTCGCCGCGCCTGCCGGAAAGGTCGACCCCGGAGCAGAAGCCGCGACCTGCACCGGTGATCACCACCGCGCGGACCTGGTCGTCGTCGCGTAGCTCAGCCGTCGCGTCGAGAATGCCTTGTCGTAGCTCGGCATTGAGGGCGTTCAGCTTGTCCGGACGGTCGAGCGTGACTACGGCGACGTTTCCTTGACGATCGATGTGAATCGCTGAGTTGTCGGCCACGTCGCCATCATGGTCGTGTGGCGCCCGCCGCCGCCACACAGGTACACGCGCCCGAGGCCGGCAAGGCGCGGCATGCCTGCTTTCTCGCTACGGTCTGTACGTGCCGTCTTTCGACGTACCTGTGCTGGCACATGGCGACCCGCTCGCGGGCGAGCTGACGGGAGTCATCCAGCGCGGCGACCTCGCTCGGCTCGGCAGCCTGCTGACCGAACGCCCCGACCTTGCCCGCGTGCGGATGATCGGGCGTCATGGTGCCGAGGGTGGCTGGCGAACGCCGTTGCATGTGACGGCGGATTGGCCCGGCTACTTCCCGTCCGCACCGGCTGCGGTCGCGCTGCTCGCGGAGGCCGGCGCCGATCCCAACGATGACACCGGAGGCGACCGGCCCGAGACAGCATTGCACTGGGCAGCCAGCAGTGACGATTGCGACGTCGCCGTCGCTCTGATTGATGCCGGCGCTGATCTGGAGACTCCGGGCGGCTCGATCGGGACACCGCTGGACAACGCGATCGGTTATGCCTGCTGGCATGTGGCG
>DASSEQ010000349.1:0-2050 GCA_035695245.1 Mycobacteriales bacterium
TTGGTTCGCAGGTGGTAGCGGTCCATGATCGCTTGCAGGTACGTGTCCTCGATCTCGATGTTCGTTCGCACCTTGCTCATACACCTACTATACACGTTACGTGTACGTAAGGTGTAGAAGAGATCTTGGGCGTATGCCCCCTATTTCCGCATGAGGGCATCCCAGTGTTGCGACCCGCAATACGTCACATATCGCCGGCCCAAGGGCGATGTTCTGCCCCCGCCAGCCCGATCCCGGGGTGGCTGGACGGGCTCGATCGACCAAATCCGATCGACCCGACGCGGCCTTCCGGCGCTGAGGGGCGTTCGAGAGGGGTCTCACCTGCGCTCCCGTAAATATGGCCAGCGCGCCTCTACGAGCTCCGAGCGACGGCGCGGTTGTTGGAGCAGGCCGACGATCGGGTGGCTGCCCTCCTGTCGGCGGGGTCATGGGTTGCCGTAGTGGCCTGCGACGGCGACGAACGCGGCTTTGGCGTCGAGCGCTCTCCGGGCCAGTGCTGGGGGACTCCATACCGTCGGGGAGCCCCTTTGACCAGGCTCATGCCGTCCATGTGAGGGTGAGACCAGGGAGTGTCCCCGAAGAGCTGAGCATCGCCGATCCGGCGGTAGCGGCGCGGTTATTCGACTGGCTGCCGGCTGATCGCCGACGGTTGGCGACCGGCGAGCAGCCACCCGCCGGCGGCCGCCGCCACCGGGAGGCAGGCGAGGATCACGACCAGGTTGGCAACGGGTACCCGCCCCAAGGGTGCGAGGTCGCTGCGATGCCAGGCCAACAGGGCCGCGTACGAGCCGGCGACCCCGACGGACGCCCCGAGGAACGCAAGCGCTCCAGCGGTGAAGGCTGTGAGAGCGCGCCGCGTCCTTCTGCTGGCACCGGTGGCGGTGAGGGTGCGCAGGTCGTTGGCGGTCTCACTGCGGATGAGCCCGACGGTCATGGCGAGCACGCCGAGCGCCAGGAGGATGCCGGCGGTGGTCGACCAGTTCACGAGCGCGGCGTTCGACGATTGGGGTTTGCGTGTCTCCACGTAAAGCCCGACCGTGGCGGCGTCCTGCCTGGCTGTGGCGATCTGCGACGAGGTGAGCGACCCCGGGGTCTGGATCAGCCAGCCCGCGAAGATCGGCTGCAACCCCATCTCCTGCATCGCGTGCTCGGTGAGCAGGATGTCAGGGGCTGAGGTGTAGGCGGGCAGCTGCTTGTCGATCTGGAGGTGCGGGCGCAACTGCGTGGTCGTGAGCGATGGGTCGGACTTGCCGGCCGGCGAGAACACCTGCAACCCGGAGAGATCGGTGCGACCGGTTACGACATCGGTGGCGGGGCCGACCTGCGAGGGCTGCAACCCGTAGTGGGAGAGCACAGCTGGGGTCGCCACATAGATGGTGTTGGGGGAGGTGATCTCCTCTCCGTGGGGGCGTTGGATGATCTCGGCCAACGATGCCGTCGCGTACCCGGCGGGCTGACCGCCGCTGGCGGGACCTCCCGGTTGGGCGTCCCATATGCCGCTGGTCGGGTCATACGCCTGCTCGAGCGGGACGGTCGACACGGCGCCGATGCTGCTGGCCAGGCGGGCTACCGCCGCGGAGAGCGCCTGCTGTTGGGCTTCGTCTACAGGTGGGATCTGGTCCATGCCGAGACCCGCCGGCGTCAGGTAGACCATCATCTGGTTCGAGGGAAGGTTGCCCGGCCCGGTCGGCGTGTCCGCGGCCGCGGCGCTGATGGCGATCGTCGCCGAGATGCCGACCGCGAGTGTGATAGCGCCGAGTGCCGCCCCTGAGCGGGCCTGGTAACGCACCAGGTCGCGCAGCGCGAGCCTCGCGGCGATCGTCGATCGCCGGCCCGCTGCCGCGAGCCCGCGGATGGCCAGGGGGGCGAGGATCAGCACGCCGGCGACGGTCAGCACCGTCCCGGCGATGATGAACCCGGCGCGCCGCTGGTCGGCGAATGCCAGCAGCACGATCCCGGCCGCGGAGACGACACCCCCGGACGCGGCGAAGCGGTGGGAGGGTTGCGGGCGCGGCGGCCTTCCCGACAGGGCTGCGATCACCGATATCCG
>DASSEQ010000350.1:0-3378 GCA_035695245.1 Mycobacteriales bacterium
CTGCTCGCGCGTGCCGAGATGCGTCGGTTCAGTCATTCGTCTTCTCGCTTCTGTCCCCGTCGGCGAAGCGTATCCGGTAGCGTCTCCACTTGCCGGTCGGCAAGTAAGGGGGAGAGGCGTGGGTCGACTTCCGTTCGGGAGCGACGCTCGGCTGCGGCGGCACCTCGCGCCGCACCTGGCCGCGGACGAGACGATCCAGGCCACGGCTCGCGACGCCGTGTTCGGCGACCACTGGGCAGTCACTGACCGGCAGCTGTTCCACCTGAGCCGCGATCGGAGCCAGCTTCAGGCGGTCAGCCTCGGGCATCTCATCGGTGAGGTCCGACACGAGGCGAGCGGCCTCACCGTGCGGTTGCGTTCGTCGCGCGACCTCTCGGTCACACTCCTGGGCGCCTTCCGCAAGCCCAATGAGTTCACCCGACGGATCCAGGCTGCCTTCGACGGCGACTCCGGTCATCACGGTTCCGATTGAGCCGACTTCCGCAGCAGCAAGTAGAGGCGCTCCGTGGCGTGTTCGTTGGGCAATGGGTGGCGTCGCCGGCTGCGCTCGATCGCGAATCCAGCCGCGCGGACAGCCGCTTCGAGCTCTGCTTCTGAGTAGAGCGTGCCGCCTGCCGGCGTGATGCGGTGGCCGAGAAAGTCGGACGTCACGACCTCCCCGACGCCGAGATGGGTGGCGAGCGCAGCCAGACCGTCGGGCGCAATCGTCCGGCGCAGCTCGGCCAACACGTGCGGCAGCTCGGCACGCGGAAGGTGCTGGATGCAGTAGTAGGCCACGCCTCCGGCGCACGACCCGTCGGCGATCGGCAATCGGGCCAGATCGCCTTGTAAGAGCAGCAAGCGTTCGTCCCGCCTCGCGGCGACGGCCAACATTGCCGGCGACAAGTCGAGCCCGACAACGGTGCGGCCCGTGTCCGCCAGGTAGCTGCCCATCACGGCTGGACCGCAGCCGAGGTCAGCCAAGATCCCGGACGCCGAGCCAAGAGCGACGGCGTCCAGGAACTCTCGGTCGACTGGGAGCCGGGTGAGATCGTCGCCGAACTCCCGCGCGTAGTCCGAGGCAACGGCGTCGTACGCCGCTTGGATCACCGGACGCGCAAAGGGACCCACCCGCTCATCAGGCCGGATCGAGGGGACGCACGTCTTCGTCGCCGGCCCGTTGTGCCGCAACGACAGGCGGGTGGGACGTCGCCGGCAACGTGAACGGTTCGACGGCTACCTCGTCGTCCACATGCACAGCACCGCCAACTGTGACCGCAGTCCATGCGCCGAATGTGCCACCGTGATGGCGGGCGAGGGTCCGGAAGATGTCACGGTCCTCCGGGAGCCCGGGCTGCGGGCGGGTGACCATCGTGCATCGAATGCACGGTTGCAGCGGTTTCAACCGGGTCGCGCCGATGCGCAAAGTGGAGTGCCCGCACCATCCGTCCTCGAGCCAACCATCGTCAGCGGTTTCAACAACGAGGTTGGCTCGGAACCGGTTCAGGTGCCAGTCGCCGTCCGGGTACAGCGTGGCAGCGGTGCGCAGGCTCGAGGTCGTCAGGACCAGGAGCGGGTTCGCGTCCACGAAACGTCCGCTCGGCATCGTCCACTCGATGGCCTCGCTCGAGTCGTCGGTCGGATCGTCGAAGTACTCAGCTCGGGCGCCGGGCGCACCGACCGCGGTGACCAGCCGCACCGGTTTGCCGAGCCATGCGGTCAGCGCCGAGTCGGTCTCGGCTCCGGGGCCGTGGCAGGTGTCGCCGGTCGGCAGCGTGATTACTGGTGTGCCGTCAGGCTCCAGCGCTGCGCCGGCGTAGAGCAGCTGCGGCGCCCGGCGGCCGGTCAAGACCTTGCCGGTCACTTCATCGCGAATGCCCCAGCAGCGGTCGCCGCGCAACCCGCTCGGCTCGATCTCCGCCGCGGAGAGCTGTTCGCCCTGCAGGGACTTGACCGGGTAACGCGAGATCCGGACCAGCCGCATAGGCGACATCCTGCCGCAGAACCGGCTGGACCTCAGCGGGATTGCGTCGCGAGCAGTCAGTCGCCTTGCACCGTGACGTTGCCGGAGTCGCTGTGGGCCCGGATGAACGGGCGCACGCTGGTGTCGATGATCAGCCCGGTCACGTGGACGGTGCCGTTGTCGCTGTCGGCCTGGACGTCATAGCGACCGGTCGGCACGTCGAGATTGATGGCGCCGTTGCTCGAGGTGGCGGTCAGCGTTTGCGGCTGGTTCGTCAGATCGGCCGCGACGTCGCCCGAGTCGCTGTGCAGGCTTGCGCTCTGCGCCCCGAGGTGCGATGCCGTGACCGAGCCGTTGTCGCTCGAGACCTTGGCAGTGCGGAAAGTGGAGTCCGTGACCTTGATGTCTCCTGCGCTACTGGTGGCGTCGAGTGATCCCGCCTTGACCCGGCTGACGCTGACGGCGCCGTTGTCCGAGTGCAGCAGCGCCTGGGCTCGGATGGCGGCGTCAGCAACGCCGACATCGCCGGAGTCGCTCGTTGCGGTCAGCACGGTCGCTGTCACGGAGCTCGCCGAGACAGCTCCGTTGGCGGACTTCAGGCCGAGGCTGCTCGCGCGCACACCAGTGGCATTGACGTCGCCGGAGTCAGAGGACAGTGACACGGCGGCGGCGTTGATGCCGCTGCCGACGACGCTGCCGTTGCCACTGCTCAGCTGGACCTGAGGCCCGGACACGTTGCGGGCGGCCACGTTCCCCGAGTCGGTGGTCAGCTGGAGCCCGCGCCGGAAGCCGCTCGCGGTGATGCCGCCGAACCCCGTCGTCGCATGCACGGGCACGGATGCCGGCAGCGTGACCGCCAGGTCGTCAGTGCAGTCGTTGGCCACATCAAGGGCCCCTTGAACGGTGACGACGCCCCCGACGTCTTGGGCCTCGGAACAGTTGATCGTGACGTGCAGCACTCCGCGGCTGACGCCGATCGCCAGCGTGGGCTGATGGAGGTTCCACTCCTCGTGCGCCTGCACCACTGTCGTGCGGCCCGGTCGCAGCGCGATGTTGCTGCCGTCGCCGGAGATCTCCACCGAACGGAAGGCCGCGGTGACGGTCTTCTGCACGTCTTGCGAGTGCAGCGGCACGATCTGCTTGGCCTGCGCGGCGCTGAACGCTCCGGTTGCGACGACCGCCGAGGCCGCGAGCACATAGATGAATCTGGGCATCGTGCTCCTCCTCATTCGCCGACGCCTTTTCGCCGCCGGCGGGCCGCTTCCTGCGCCGATCTGCAAGGTGCCGGGTGGTTTCGCCCCGATAGTCCGAATTCTCTTCCCGGCCGTCACCCCCGTTGCCGGACTGAGCGGGACACGGGATGCTTTGAGCAATGACCGAGCCCGTGATCGAAGCGGTGCCCGACCTCCGTGAAGTTGCCGCCGCGCCGACCTTGC
>DASSEQ010000351.1:0-28517 GCA_035695245.1 Mycobacteriales bacterium
GACGACAGCTGGTCGACCATCGTGTTGATCGTCGACTTGAGTTCCAGCATCTCGCCGAGCACGTCGACGGTCACCTTCTGGGACAGGTCGCCGGAGGCGACCGCCGTGGCGACCTGAGCGATGTTGCGGACCTGCGCCGTGAGGTTGCCGGCCATGAAGTTGACGTTGTCGGTGAGGTCGCGCCAGACGCCCGAGACGCCACGCACCTGAGCCTGCCCGCCGAGCTTGCCCTCGGTGCCCACCTCGCGGGCGACGCGGGTGACTTCGTCGGCGAACGCCGACAGCTGGTCGACCATCGTGTTGATGGTCTGCGCCAATGCTGCGACCTCGCCCTTTGCGTCAACGGTGATCTTCTGCGACAGGTCGCCCTGCGCGACCGCCGTCGTCACCTGCGCGATGTTGCGGACCTGGCTGGTCAGGTTGGCCGCCATCGAGTTGACGTTGTCGGTCAGGTCTCGCCACGTGCCGGACACACCCTTGACCTCGGCCTGGCCACCGAGCTTGCCTTCAGTGCCGACCTCGCGCGCGACACGCGTCACCTCATCAGCGAACGATGAAAGCTGGTCCACCATCGTGTTGACCGTGCTCTTCAGGGCCAGGATCTCGCCCTGCGCGTCAACCGTGATCTTCTGCGACAGGTCACCCTTCGCGACCGCCGTCGCGACCTGGGCGATGTTGCGGACCTGGCTGGTCAGGTTGCCGGCCATGTAGTTGACGTTGTCGGTCAAGTCACGCCACGTGCCGGACACGCCCTTCACCTGCGCCTGGCCACCGAGCTTTCCCTCGGTGCCGACCTCGCGCGCGACACGCGTCACCTCATCAGCGAACGACGAGAGTTGGTCGACCATCGTGTTGATCGTCGACTTCAGCTCCAGCGTCTCGCCGCGAACATCGACGGAGACCTTCTGCGACAGGTCGCCCTTGGCTACTGCGGTGGTGACCTGGGCGATGTTGCGGACCTGTGCGGTCAGGTTGCTCGCCATCGAGTTGACGTTGTCGGTCAGGTCCTTCCACGTGCCGGCCACGCCGGGCACCTCGGCCTGGCCGCCGAGCTTTCCTTCCGTGCCCACTTCGCGGGCGACCGTCGTCACCTGTTCGGCGAACACGCGCAGTGTGTCGGTGAGGAAGTTGATGGTGTCGGCGAGCGCCGCCACCTCGCCCTTGGCGTCGACGGTGATCTTCTGGCTGAGGTCGCCACGGGCAACTGCAGTGACGATCTGCGCGATGTTGCGGACCTGGCTGGTCAGGTTGCCCGCCATCGAGTTGACCGCGTCGGTCAGGTCCTTCCAGGTGCCGGCGACGCCCGGCACGTCAGCCTGTCCACCGAGCTGACCTTCGGTGCCGACCTCGCGCGCGACACGGGTCACTTCTGCGGCAAACGACGACAGCTGGTCGACCATCGCGTTCATCGTTTCGGCGAGGGCAGCAACCTCACCCTTCGCCTCGACCGTGATCTTCTGGCTGAGGTCACCTCGGGCGACTGCGGTCGCGACCTGCGCGATGTTGCGGACCTGGTCGGTGAGGTTGCCCGCCATCGAGTTCACCGAGTCGGTGAGGTCGCGCCAGGTGCCGGCGACACCGGTCACCTCTGCCTGACCACCCAGCCGACCTTCGGTGCCGACCTCACGCGCGACACGCGTGACTTCTGCCGCGAATGACGACAGCTGGTCGACCATCGTGTTGACGGTCGACTTCAGTTCGAGGATCTCGCCTCGCGCGTCGACGGTGATCTTCTGCGACAAGTCGCCTTGTGCGACGGCAGTCGTGACCTGGGCGATGTTGCGGACCTGCGTCGTCAGGTTGGCCGCCATCGAGTTGACGTTGTCGGTCAGGTCGCGCCACACACCGGAGACACCGCGCACCTCGGCCTGACCGCCGAGCTTGCCCTCGGCGCCCACTTCGCGGGCGACACGGGTGACCTCGTCGGCAAAGGAGGACAGTTGGTCGACCATCTTGTTGACGGTGGTGCCGATGCGCTCGAACTCGCCCTTCACCGGCTGGCCGGCGATCTCGAGTGCCATGTGCTGGGACAGGTCGCCCTCGGCCACGGCTTCGATGACGCGGGCCACCTCAGTCGTAGGACGGACGAGGTCGTCGATCATCGAGTTGATGGCGTTGGCCGAGACTGCCCAGTCGCCCTTGTCACTGAGGTCGGAGAGCCGCTCGGTCATCCGGCCTTCGCGACCGATGACATGACTGACGCGAACGAGTTCCCTGGTACGACGCTCCTGCAGGTCGGCGACCTCGTTGAAGCGGTCGACGACGTCGCCGAGCAACCCGTCCCGACGGGACAACCGGACGGCGAAGTCGCCGTTGCGGAACGCTTGTAGAGCACCTGCGAGCTCGGCGAGATGCGCTGCGCTGACCGTGACTTCCTGCTTGCCCGCGCCATTGCTCGCCCGCCTGGTCCGAGCGGGTGCCTCTGTCATGGTCCCTCCCGACGGTCGAGGAAGTCTTTGAATGACCCTCGTTACCCAGTCAGTATGGCCCTGGCTATCGTTCAATCAACACGTTGGGTAACCAAACAAACACGAACCGGATACATCGGGCAGTCTGATGACCTCTACGGTCCGGAAACTGGCGCTGGAGCCCCATCCACGGGCGGCGCAGCTGGCCCGTGCGTTCCTTGCCGAGCAGCTGGAAACCGATTCCGAGACGGTCGAGATCGCCCAGCTCTTGGTGAGCGAGCTCGTGACCAACGCGGTCGTGCACGCCGCTTCGGCGCTCGAAGTGACCGTCGTCTCGGACGAGGCCGGGCTCACGGTCAGCGTCCGCGACGCCGACACCGGTCCGCTCACGATGGGCGCCCGTCCTCAGTCCGAACTCGACGAGGGTGGCCGTGGCTTCCTGCTGATCGCGTCCCTGTCGACGGCCTGGGGCACCGAGCACCGCGGCGGCCGGAAGACCGTGTGGTTCCGGCTCGGACCGCGACCAGTGGAAGACCTCGCCGCCGAACCGACGGCGGCAGCGGCCCGATCCGGCTCGGCGGCGCGGCAGGCCAACCGGCGACTGCGCACTTTGTTGCTGCGGCCGGTGCTCCAGCGTGCGCTTTCCTTCGAGCAGCAGCTCGGCGAGCTCGTCGCTCGCAGCGTCGACGCGCTCGGCGCAGCGGGTGCCGTCGTGAACGCCGCATCAGGCGAGCCGTTGGTGGCCCGCGGCCAAACCGAAGGCAAAGTGACGCGCAGCGTCACCCTCACTCTCGACGAGCGAACGTTCGGGGAGCTCGTCGCCTACTTCGACGTGGAGCCCGACGACGAGGACGAGGCGTTCCTGACCGTCGCTGCGGAGCGGCTCGCGCTGCTCGCGTCGGAGCACGGAATCTCACACGCCGAACGCGAGCGGGCGGCAAGCCTCGACTACCTCTCGGAGGCGACCGAGATCCTCGCGTCGTCCCTCTCGGTCTCGCTCAGCCTGACGCTCGTTGCGCAGATCGTCGTGCCGCGCATCGGTGACTGGTGCGCCATCTACTCCGTCGACGAGCATGGCGCCGCCCGGCGCGTGACCACCAACCACAAGATGGAAGACCGGATCGACGCACTCAACGAAGCCCTCACGCGTGAACGAGAGGTCACCGAAGCGGTCGACAACGTCGCGGCCGGACATCCGGCACTGCGGCTCCCGGCAACAGTGCCGGTCGCAGAGCAACGCACGGCCGTCGTCGTCGCGCCGTTGGTCTCGCGGGGCAGGACGCTCGGCGTCATGGTTGTGGGTCGCCACGAGCCGCTTGACGCGGTCGGTTTCATGGCACTGCTCGAGCTCGGTCGCCGCGCGGCACTTGCGGTCGACAACGCGCGACTGCACGAAGAACAAGTCGCGACCGCAAGAGCTCTGCAGACCTCGCTGCTGCCGCCGGCCCTGCCGACCATCGAAGGCGTAGAGCTCGCCGCCCGCTATCACTCGGCGTCACCGGGAATGTCCGTGGGCGGCGACTTCTATGACGCCTTCCGGCTGCCCGATGGTTCGTTCGTCATCGGGATCGGCGATGTGTGCGGCAAGGGCGCGGAGGCCGCGTCCGTGACCGGAATGACGCGCGACCTGCTGCGTGTGCTCATGC
Organism: Mycobacteriales bacterium; assembly: GCA_035695245.1. Classification (GTDB taxonomy): domain Bacteria; phylum Actinomycetota; class Actinomycetes; order JAFAQI01; family JAFAQI01; genus DASSEQ01. The sequence goes on from DASSEQ010000351.1 coordinate 4,055, forward strand.
AGGACGGACACGGCCTGGCTGGAGCGTTGCGCCGGCTCAACCGTGCATTGCTCGACAACGCGAGCAGCTCTCGCTTCTGCACCGTTGCGTTGGCGCAGGCACGACGCGAACGCGATGTGCTGACTGTTGACGTCTGTCTGGCCGGGCACCCGGAGCCGGTCATCCTCCGAGGCGATGGCAGCACCGAAACAGCCGGCGTGATCGGTGACCTGCTCGGCGTGATGCCCGACGACCTAGACGTGACCGAGGCCCGGGTGCAGCTCGCTGTCGGCGACTCGCTCGTGCTCTATACGGACGGCATCACCGAACGCCGTGACGGCACTCGGATGTTCGGCCAGTTCGGACTGCGCCGCGCGCTCGAGGCGGCGCTTGACTCCACCACCGAGGGTTTGGCGGCGGAGATCGAAGGCGCGGCCCGCACCTTCGTCGACGCTGACCTTCGTGACGACCTCGCGGTGCTGGTCATGCGTTGCGTCGCCGAGTCGGCAGCGATCAGCGACGCCGCCCTGACCCGCTCTTCTTGACGGCTTTCTTCGCTGCCTTCTTCGCCGCGACCTTTCTGGCCGGCGCCTTCCGCAGCGGCGTGGCCTTCGCTGCCGCTCTCTTCGCTGGCGCCTTCGGTGTCTGTGCTGCCCGAGCCGGGGCCGGTCGAGCGGGGGCCTGTCGCGCGGGACGTGCCGGCGGTTCGGCGGGTGTGCTGCGCCGGCCGCCTTCGAGCCAGGCCAGATCGGCGCGCAGTGTCGCGATCAACTCGGCCCGATCTGCGCTGGCCGCTCGGACCGCGAGGCTGTAACGCGTGATGACATCGAGGTCGGTCAACTCGACACGGTCGTCGGACTCGGCCATGTCAGCAACACTAACCGGCGTCAGGTGCGGCGGTGCGTTCGATCGTCGCCGACCCCACAACGCGATCGTCGTCGTAGACAACGATGGTTTGCCCCGGCGCGACGCCGCGCTCCGGCTCGTGGAGGCGCACGACGAGCCGGCCGGCGTCGACGTGCACTGTGGCCGGCAGCGGCCGGCCATGTGCGCGCAGCTGCGCGAAACCGTCGAACGGCAACGCAGGCACGGTGCCGTTCCAGGTCGGGCCGCCGCCCATCACGAAGCCGACCTCGAGCAGCTGCGCCGGTCCGACCGTGACGGTGCCGCTCACCGGAGACACGTCGAGCACGTAGCGCGGCTTCCCGTCTGCTGCGGGCACCCCGAGGCGAAGACCGCGACGCTGGCCGACGGTGAATGCATATGCACCTTCGTGCGCACCGACCACCTCGTTCGTCGTCGCATCGACGAACGAGCCCGGCTGCGCGCCGAGCCGAGCTCGCAGAAAGCTCTGCGTGTCGCCGTCGGCGATGAAGCAGATGTCATGGCTATCGGGCTTCTCCGCGACGGCGAGGCCCCGCTGCGCGGCCTCGGCTCGTACGTCGCTCTTGCGGGTGTCACCAATGGGGAACATGGCCCGCGCGATCTGCTCCGGCCGGAGCACGCCGAGCACGTAGGACTGGTCCTTGCCGATGTCGACCGCACGTCGCAGCTGCCCGTCCAAGATGCGCGCATAGTGGCCGGTGCAGACGGCGTCGAACCCGAGGGCAAGGGCGCGATCGAGCACAGCAGCGAACTTGATCTTCTCGTTGCAGCGAATGCACGGGTTGGGGGTGCGACCAGCTGAGTACTCCGCGAGGAAGTCGTCGACGACGTCGGCGGCGAAGCGCTCCGCGATGTCCCAGACGTAGAAGGGCACCCCGAGCACATCCGCGGCTCGCCGCGCATCACGCGAGTCCTCGAGCGAGCAGCAACCGCGCGCACCACTCCGGAACGACGCGGGGTTGGCGGACAGCGCCAGATGCACCGCCGTGACGTCGTGTCCCGCATCGACGGCGCGCGCGGCGGCAACCGCCGAGTCGACGCCGCCGGACAGCGCAGCCAGAACCTTCATTGACCGGCAGCGCGAGCACGCTCGACCACGGCCGGCAATGCGTCGATCAGCGTGTCGACGTCCGCCGATGTCGACGTGTGTCCGAGCGAGAATCGCAGCGATCCGCGAGCGCGAGCCTCGTCATGACCCATCGCGAGCAACACGTGCGATGGACGTGCAACACCCGCAGAGCAGGCCGATCCGGTGGAGCATTCAACGCCGCGCGCGTCCAGGAGCAGCAGCAGGGCATCGCCTTCACAACCGGGAAAGGAGAAGTGCGCGTTGCCGGGCAGGCGAGAGCTCAGCGCCAGCGATGAATCGCCGTTGAGCAAGGCGTCCGGCACGGACGCACGCACGCGTCGCACGAGGTCGTCACGAAGACCAGCCATGCGTTCCGCTCGCGATGGTTGGTCCTTGGCGGCGGTTTCGATGGCAACCGCCAACGCTGCGACGCCAGGTGCATCAAGGGTGCCGGAACGCACATCGCGCTCCTGGCCCCCGCCGTGCAACACCGGCATGACATCGACCTCCCGGCCGAGCAACAGCATGCCGACGCCGATCGGACCGCCGAACTTGTGGCCGGTGACCGTCATCGCATCGACACCTGACGCGGAGAAGTCGACCGGCAGTTGCCCGACGGCCTGCACCGCGTCGGTGTGCAACGGAATGCCGTGCTGGTGGGCCACCTCGACCAGCTCTTCGATCGGCTGCACAGTGCCGACCTCGTTGTTGGCCCACATGACGCTGACCAGTGCCACGTCCGAGCCGTCATCGCCGATGGCGTCCCTCAACCCGGTCGCACTGACTCGACCACTCGAGTCGACCGGAAGCCAGGTGATCTCGGCACCTTCGTGCTCGGCGAGCCACAGGGCAGAGTCGAGCACTGCGTGGTGCTCGACCGCGGAGAGCAGGATGCGTCGGCGGCGGCTGTCGGCGGCCTGCCGCGACCAATACAGGCCCTTGACCGCGAGGTTGTCGCTCTCGGTGCCCCCGCTGGTGAAGACGACCTCGCTCGGGCGCGCACCGAGCGCAGCCGCGACGGTCTCGCGCGACTCCTCGACGATCCGACGGGCACGCCGTCCCGCGCCGTGCAACGAAGAGGCGTTGCCGACCTCGAGCAGCAGCGCTGCCATCGTGTCGGCCGCCTCCGCCAGCATCGGCGTCGTAGCAGCGTGATCGAGGTAGGCCATTGCCGAAAGCCTAAGTCAGACCAGTGTGGGCCGCCGCCATTCTTCGCCGAGCACGTGCGCAGCGAGCCATGCCCATACCGTCTCGTACCAGACTTCGGCGTTGCCGGGCTTGAGGATCCAGTGACCTTCGTCCGGGAAATAGAGAAATTTCGACGGGACCTCGCGGCGCTGCAGGTCCCACCAGAGGCGGAGCGCCTCCCCGATCGGCACCCGGTAGTCACGGTCGCCGTGAATGACCAGCATCGGGGTTCCAAGCCCGTCCGCGTAGTGATGCGGCGACCACTGGGCGTAGCGCTCGGGCTGCACGTGTGGGAGCCCCCACTCCCGCGCCCAGTAGGCCGGATGGTCGGTCGTGCCCTGGAACTGGTCGAGCGCCCAGAGGCTCGCATGGGTGACGATGCAGCGGAACCGGTCGGTGTGGCCGGCTACCCAGTTGGCCATGTAGCCGCCGTACGAACCACCCATCGCCGCGGTGCGCGTCTCGTCGATGTCCGGCCGCTTCACCACCTCGTCCGTAATGGTCATCAGATCGGTGTACGGCGCGCCGCCCCACTGACCCCAGCCGCGCTGCACCATGGCTCGGCCATAGCCCGTTGACAGCGCCGGGTCGGGAAGAAGCACGGCGTAGCCCTTCGCCGCCATGAGCCACGGGTTCCAGCGCCACGACCAGGAGTTCCACGAGTTGAGCGGACCACCGTGGATCCAGAGCAGCAGCGGCACGGGCTCATCGGCACTTGCTCCGTCCGGCAGCACCAGCCAACCGCGCACGACCGTGCCGTCGTCGACGACGGTGTCGACGTCCTCGATCCTGCCCGGCACCGCCATCTCGCCCGGCGCAGGCAGGTCGAGGGGGGTCTGGTCCGAAGCGCGACTGGTGAGCCGCACCGGACGAGGCGGAGAGTCCACGTGGTCGCGCAACGCGAAGAGCGTCTCGCCATCCGGGTCGATGCAGAGAGAGGTGTAGTGCCCGGACACCGTCAGGCGGGTCAGCTCGCCGCTCTCCAGGTCGATGCGAAAGATCGGGTGATGCCCTTGTTGATCCGACGTGAAGAACAACGCGGTCCCGTCGGCGGACCAGCAAGCCGAGTCCGGCCAGAGGTCGGCGTCCGCGGCGACGACTCGTCCGCTGCCAGAGGCGATGTCGATGACCCACACCTGCGGCGTCTCCGGCTCCTCGTAACTGCTGTCCAGCGCGCCGATGCAGGCGACCCGAGCGCCATCCGGTGAGATCACCGGCGACGAGTAGTGCGTGTGCGGCTGCGCCGCGAGCAGCCGATGGTCGCCGCTGGCTACATCGATCGCGACAAGCTGGGTGATCGGGTAGCCGGGCTCCTCGTCCACGGCCCACCCGGTGACAACGGTCCTCCCGTCCGGGCTGACGTCGTAGGCCTGTTCGTCCAGGGCGCGGCGCGGTGTGGGGGTCAGGTCGCGGAGATCGTCGTGCCCGTCTGGGGTGAGTCGCGCGGACAGCAACCGCAGCTCGGCCGGGCCGAGATCGTGGTCCCAGAACCGGATCGGAGACGACTCGTGCAGGATCGCGGCAACTTTGCGGTCCTTCCGCGCCTTGCGCAACGTGTCGTCTGCCTCGGTGTCCGTCGCAGCGGGCATCGTGGCGCCGGCCACGACGATCACGTCGGACGCACGCGCCGCGACCACCCGGCTGACTCCGCCGGGCCGCGCGAGCACCTCGTGCGCCTCGGCTCCCGAGGGCGGCAGCAGCCACAGCGAGCTGGGCGTCTCGTCGTCATCGCCTCGGGCGGAGAGAAAGAGCAACGACCCGTCCGACGCCCAGCGCGGTGTCGACTCGCCTCGGGGCGAGAACGTCAGTCGTCGCGCCGGCGCTGCGCCCTGCGGGTCGATCTCCCACAAGGCCTCGAGCCGCTTCGCCCCCGTGTCGTCGAGCACGCCAACGGTGGCGACCAGGCGACGCCCGTCCGGCGACAGCTGCAGGTCACCGACGCGTGGAGTCGCGAGAAAGTCCTTGATGTCGTCGAACGCCGTCACGCGCCAACGCTATCCGCGCTCCAGCACGCGCGCGGTCAACGGTGTGCCGCTCAATGCGTTGAGCTCCTCCGCAGTGGCGGCGACGAGCTGGGTCGGAAGGCGGCTGCCGACGGCCCGCAGGTCTGCCGCCGCGCCGACGGCGGCGTCGCCCGGATCCGCCGCGGTCTGCAGGTGCACGACGACCTGGCCGCGGCCGTCGCGGCGACGTCCGCCGAGCACGACGCGCCAGTCGGTGATCTCCGGTCGACCCGCCAGCGCACCGGCGAGCACGCGCAGATCGAGGAAGCGTCCACCGTTGGTCCCGATGACGAGAGCTTCCCGCCGCAAGCGCGTGACCCGAGGCGACGTGCGACCGCAGGCCGGGCATGGTTCCGACGTCACTTGCTCGACGAGGTCAGCGGTGCGCCAGCGCAGCAAAGCGCTGCCGCGCATGCCGAGTTGGGTCAGCACGAGCTCACCCCCGCTGCCGGCGGTCGTGTCGTCCCCGGTCTCCGGATCCACGGTCTGCACGACCTCGAGATCGGGATAGGTGTGCAGGCCGGTGACCCCCTGCGACTCGCGGCACTCCCCCCACATCACCCGCGCCCCGGTCGGGGCGTGCACGGCGAGCACTGCAGCGTTCGTCGTACCGGCATCGCGCAACGCCCTGACCACCCCGGAGCGTTCGTCAGCCGTCGGCGCGCCGACCAGAAGCACCGTCGTGACACGCGAGAGCGCCGACGCCTCACCGAGAGCGTGAACGACATCGGTGGCGGTCGGCGTCGCGACCGCAAGCACCGTCGGTGGCGCGAGGCGAGCCGCCGCAACGAGGTCGTCGATGTCGTCGCCGGGGAAAAGAGCCGGTGTGCCGGCAGCGAGTGCCGCGTATTGCAGCGCGACGTGTTCGGTTGTTGCGGCTGCCGGCAGAGCGGAGAGCAGCGCATCGTCGGCGTCGAGGCCGAGCACCCGCCACAGTCGCGCGCCGGCTCGAGCGACGACATCGAGATCGCCGCGGGTCGAGGCGATCGGGTAACGAAAGCCGAGCCCTGCCCAGGAGTACGCCGTCGGTTTGGTTTCGCCATCGACGATCTGCTGGTAGTCGCTGGACCGCGTAATGCGCAGACGGATCGCGCGCCGCAGCTGGGGGCCGCTGGTGTGCAGCGCGAACTGCTTCTCGCCACCTTGCATGACAAGCCCGGCCATGCCGGCCGGATCTCCCGTCGGGCTGACGTCGCGTTCACCGGCGGCCGGCACTGCCGCGAGAGCGCCGACACCGTCGACGCTTCGCGGAGACCGGCCGAGATCGGCAAAACGTTGCCGCCAGAACGGCGACGAGGACCCGACCGCCCGCACCTGCGCGCGAACAAGCTCATCCTGCAGAGCGAGGTTGCGCTTGGGTCTCCGGGTGTCCCAGGCCTTACCCACGTCGCGAGGTTAATGCTTGTCGGGAGCGACCCTTACTTGCGCTTCTCGATCTCGTCGACGAGTTGCGGGACGACGTTGAAGAGGTCACCGACAACACCGAAGTCGACCAGCTCGAAGATAGGCGCCTCCGGGTCCTTGTTGATGGCGACGATCGTCTTCGACGTCTGCATGCCGGCGCGGTGCTGGATGGCGCCGGAGATGCCGATGGCCATGTAGAGCTGCGGCGACACTGTCTTGCCGGTCTGCCCGACCTGGTTGGTGTGCGGATACCACCCCGCGTCGGTCGCAGCGCGCGATGCACCCACCGCGGCGCCGATGGTGTCGGCGAGCTTCTCGATGAGCTCGAAGTTCTTGCCTTCGCCGAGACCACGGCCACCGGAGACGACGATCGAAGCCTCGGTGAGCTCCGGCCGACCGCCCTTCTTCTCGGTGATCCGATCGAGCACCTTGGCCTTCTTCGCAGCATCCGAAAGCGAGACAGAGACCTGCTCCTCGCTCGGCTGCGCGGGCGACGGCTCGGGCGCGGTCGAGTTGGGTCGCACCGTGATGATCGGCGTGCCCTTGCTGACCTTCGACGAGACGTTGAACGCGCCGCCGAAGATGCTCTGCTTGGCGACGAAGCCGTCCTCGACCCCGACCGCGTCGGTGATGACGCCGGAGTCGAGCTTGACCGCGAGTCGGGCGGCCACCTCTTTGCCTTCCGGTGTGCTCGGGATCAGCACCGCGGCCGGTGCAGCCTGTTGCGCGACCTGGGCGAGCACCTCGGCCTTGGGTGCAACGAGGAAGCCGTCGAGCTCGCCGTCGCCGGCGACGTAGATCTTGGTTGCGCCGTACTCCGCGAGCTTGTCCTTGGCGTTGTCCGCACCGTTACCGATGAAGACAGCAGCCGGCTCACCGAGCGAGCGGGCAAGTGTGAGCAGCTCGAACGTCACCTTCTTGGGGGCGCCGTCGACGTGCTCGACCAGAACGAGAACCTCAGCCATGAGTGTCCGGACTCCTCAGATGAACTTCTGGGTCGCGAGGAACTCAGCGAGCTTCGCGCCGCCGTCGCCCTCGTCCTTGACGATCTGACCGGCCTGCTTGGGCGGCCGGGCCGAGAACTCGGCGACCTCGGTCGCCGAACCACCCAGGCCGACCTTGTCCGCCTCGATGCCGGCGTCGGCCAACGTCAGCGTCGTCAGCGGCTTCTTCTTCGCCGCCATGATTCCCTTGAACGACGGGTAACGCGGCTCATTGATCTTTTCGACGACGGAGACGACGGCCGGCGTCGATCCTTCGACGACGTCGTAGCCCGTGTCGGTCATCCGCTCGATCTTCACGCTGCTGCCGTCGACCTCGACCTTGCGCGCGAACGTCAACTGCGCGGCACCCAGCCGCTCGGCGAGCATCGCCGGCACCACGCTCATCCGCGCATCGGTCGACTCGACGCCGAGGATCACGAGGTCGTGCTCGATCGTGCCGAGTGCCTTCGCGAGCGCGTACGACGTCGCCAGCGCGTCGGAGCCGTGCAGCCCCGGGTCGACGAGGTGCACGGCTTTGTCCGCGCCCATCGACAGGGCCTTGCGGATCGTCTCGACGGCCTTGTCCGGGCCCATCGACAGGATCGTGACCTCGCCGCCGCCCTCACCTGATGAGGACAGGGCTTCCTTGATGCGCAGCGCCTCTTCGACGGCGTACTCGTCGAGCTCGTTCATGACGCCGTCGACGTTCTCGCGGTCGACTGTCTTGTCTGTGTCGCTGAGCTTCTTCTCAGCCCACGTGTCGGGAACCTGCTTCACGCAGACGACGATGTTCATGGCCGGCGGCCGACCTCCCACGGAAGTTTTTTGGTGTCGTGCAAGGGTCGCATGACGTGCATCCGCCCCACGCGCGTGGGTCGGTCACATCGACGGGCAGAGGTTACCCGGAGGTAACCGAGGCGCAAACTTCAGCAAGCAGGCTTTCGGCCCGGCCGAGGTCGGCGACGACGTCGGCGGCGGGACGTCGCGAGCGCACCAGGCCGACGACCTGCCCGGCCCACACGGTGGGGTCCTCCGACCGGACCGGGTTGGCCCGCAGTTCCTCCTCGCGGCCGTGCCACGTTGCGGCGTAGTCATTGCTGATCGCGCGGCCGCCGAACTCGGCCGGCCATGGGATGCCACGGCCGATGTCGAGGACGGTCGTATAGATCGTGTCGGTCAGGCCGGCGGCGACGACGGCGTCGCGGGCACTGTCGTCGTTGGCCCCTTCGTCACACGCCAGGAAGGCGCTTCCGACCCAGGCGCCGGCAGCCCCGGCCGCGAGGACGGCGGCGACACCGCGGGCGGTGGCGATGCCGCCCGCTGCGAGCACCGGCACGCCCTCGATGTCCTCGAGGACGGCTTGCAACAGCGGCAGGGTGGCGACTTCGTCACGGCCGTGTCCCCCGCCTTCACCCCCGCGTACGACGATCGCGTCAACGCCGGCATCGACCGCCGCTTTCGCGTCGTCGAGGGTGCCGCACTGCGTCACCGCGACCGCGCCGGCCTTCTTGATGCGTTCGACATAAGGCGCGTAGTCGCCGTACGACAGCGAGACGAGGGCAGGCCCGCGCTCGAGCGCCAGGTCCAGCAACTCCTCGACCCGAGGCAGCAACCAGGCCAGGAAGCCGATCCCCCAGGGTTTGCCAGGCGCCGCCGCCTTGTCGATCTCCGCGGTCAGTTGCTCCGGTGTGCCGGCAGCGAAGCCGATGGTGCCGAGAGCACCGGCCGCCGAGACCGCGCCCGCGAGCGCACCGCCGGACACTCCCGCCATCGGCGCGGAGACCACCGGGACCGAGATGCCGAACCGTTGCGTCAACCAGGTCGAAAGCACACAGTCATCCTCGCCCATCGGCGGACCGGGAGGTCATGCGCGGCATGTGATGGTTGTTCGGCGGCGACGCATCTAGCGTTGATGCGTGAAACGACGGCCGCTGCTGCCTGCCGGCTGGCGACCGTTCGCCTTGGTGGTGTGGATCATCGCGGCCGTCGGCCTGGCGGTGTTGGCCGTGCACGTCGCGAACCCGGCATCAGGGCACCTCGACCGGCCTCTGTCCGGAAGCATCCAGGCGCGGCTCGCCGCGCACGATCGCCTGCTCTCACTGGCGGCGAACCTCGGCTCACCACAGGCGGTTGCCGGCGGAGCGGTGCTCCTCGCCCTGTTGTGCGCGCTGGCGCGACGACCTGCTGGTGCGGTGTTCTCGTTGGTCGCCGCTCCGGCCGCGGGCGCGATCACCGAACTGGTCCTGAAGCCCGTGGTGCACCGCGAAGGTGTTGCCTCGCTGCTGTTTCCCAGCGGGCACACCACCGGCGCATTCGCGTTGGCGATGACGGTCGCCGTGCTTCTGCTCCCGCACGAGGACACCGCACTTCTGCCCGCCGCGGGCCGGATCCTGACCGCACTGCTTGCACTAGCCGCCGCCGCGGTTGTTGCGATCGCGGTCGTGGCGCTGGGCTGGCACTACGTGACCGACGCACTGGGCGGCATCGTCACCGCGATCGTCGTCGTGCTCGGCGTTGCCGCCGGGATAGATGCCTACCCGCGGCAACGCACCGCATCTCCGGACAAGAAGAAAGACGCGGCGGCGACCCGCCCAGCTGGGTCGCCGCCGCGCGCTTGATGCTCGCGCTCTGCCGTCAGGCAGCAGCAGACGCGAGGGTCCTTGCTCCTAGCTCAGAACCGCAGCAACTCGACGAGATGAAGCTCTGGTTGTCGCACCCGTCGCCGTTGCATCCGGCCGCGCCACACTGCCCACACTCGAAGACGTCGTTGTTGCAGGCACTTCCGTCGAACAGTCGTCCATCACAGTGCTTCATTGCTGGCACCTCCGGTGCTTGTCGCGGGGCCCCAACCCCGCTCCCTACGGAGCGGTCGAGGTCACACCAGTGGGTGGTACCGCTCAGTGGAACTGCTGCTCTTCGGTGCTGCCCTTGAGGGCGAGCGTCTCGGCCTGCGGGTCAATGGCCGTGGCAACGAGGTCGAAGTAGCCGGCGCCGACCTCGCGCTGGTGCTTCGTTGCGGTGTAGCCGGCCGCCTCGGCGGCGAACTCCTTCTCCTGGAGCTCGACGTAGGCGGCCATGTCGTTCGTGCTGTAACCCTGCGCGAGCTCGAACATCGAGTAGTTGAGCGCGTGGAAGCCGGCGAGGGTGATGAACTGGAACTTGTAGCCCATCGCGCCGAGCTCTCGCTGGAACTTCGCGATGGTGTCGTCGTCGAGGTGCGCCTTCCAGTTGAATGACGGCGAGCAGTTGTAGGCGAGCAGCTGCTCCGGGAACTCCTTCTTGACCGCTTCGGCGAACTGTCGCGCGATCTCGAGGTCCGGCGTGCTCGTCTCCATCCAGATGAGGTCCGCGTACGGCGCGTATGCCAAGGCCCGGGTGATGCACGGGTCGATGCCGTTGGTCACGCGGTAGAAGCCTTCGGCAGTCCGCTCGCCGGTCACATACTGCGCGTCGCGCTCGTCGACGTCGCTCGTGATGAGGGTCGCGGCTTGGGCGTCGGTGCGGGCGACGACGAGCGTCGGCACACCTTCGACGTCAGCGGCGAGCCGCGCGGCGTTGAGAACCTTGACGTGCTGGTTGGTCGGGATGAGCACCTTCCCGCCGAGGTGACCGCATTTCTTCGCCGACGACAGCTGGTCCTCCCAGTGCACGCCGGCGGCACCCGCGTCGATCATGTTCTTCATCAGCTCGAACGCGTTGAGCACGCCACCGAAACCGGCCTCGGCGTCGGCAACGATCGGCGCGAACCAGTCGACGTCCGTCTTGCCTTCGCTCCATGTGATCTGGTCGGCCCGCTTGAGCGCGTTGTTGATCCGTCGTACGACGGCCGGCACCGAGTTGGCCGGGTAGAGGCTCTGGTCCGGGTAGGTCTGGGCGGCGAGGTTGGCGTCGCCGGCAACCTGCCAGCCGGACAGGTAGATCGCCTGAAGACCGGCGCGCACCTGCTGGACGGCCTGGTTGCCGGTCAGCGCGCCCAGCGCGTGGACGTAGTCCTCGGAGTTGACGAGCTTCCACAGCTTCTCGGCGCCGCGGCGCGCGAGCGTGTGCTCCTCGGTGACTGACCCACGCAGCCGGATGACGTCCTCGGCCGCGTAGTCGCGCGAGAGGCCCTTCCAGCGGGAGTCGGTCTCCCACTCCTTGCGGAGGGCGTCGGCTTGCTTCTGCAGATCGGTAGTGCTGGGCATTGCGTGATAGCTCCTCTTCTGAGGGAAAACCTCATCGGCGAGTGAACTTCTGGTGTACTGCTCACTATGACGCTTGGTATGCCGCCTGTCGAACAAGGTCGCGGCGGAATTTTTGCAAATCTTCTGCTACCGTCAACATCGTGACCGACGTCACGACTGCCGGGACCCGCGGGGCGCCGTACGACGGGGTCGTGCTGGGCCAGCGGCTTCGCCATGCCCGCCGGACCCGCGGGCTGACGCTCGCGCAGCTCGCCGAGGCGGTCGGCACGGTGCCGTCGGCGTTGTCGATGATCGAGAACGGGCGCCGCGAACCGAAGCTGTCCCTGCTGCAAGCGATCGCTCGCGCGGTCGACGTGCCCATGGACGAGCTGCTGCGACCTGAGCCACCCAGCCGCCGCGCGTCGCTCGAGATCGCGCTGGAGCGCGCTCAACGCGACCCCGCCTTTGCCACCCTGGGCCTGCCCTCGCTTCGCCCCAGCCCGCGCATCCCCACCGACGTCCTCGAACACGTCGTCGCCCTGCACGACGAGTTGCGCCGTCGAGACGAACGGTTCGCGGCAACGCCGGAGGCCGCCCGCCGAGCCAACGTCGAGCTTCGGCGCGCGATGCGGGCGCAGAACAACTACTTCCCGGAGGTCGAACGGGTCGCCGAAGAGGCGCTGAAGGCGGTGGGACACAGCAGCGGTGCTCTTCCCCAGCGGGCGATCACGGACCTGGCCGCGCACTACGGCTTCACCCTGCACAACGTCACCGACCTGCCGGAGTCGACGCGATCCGTCGCCGACCTCGTCAACCGCCGGCTCTACCTTCCGCAACGACCGGCGGGACACGACCCGCGCTACGTCGTCTTGCAGACGCTCGGCCATTTCGCTATGGGACACACCGACCCGAAGGACTTCGCTGAGTTTCTTCGCCAACGCGTCGAGGCCAACTACTTCGCGGCCGCCCTGCTGGTGCCGGAACGTGCCGCGGCCGCTTTCCTGCAGCAGGCCAAACGCGACCACTCATTGTCGATGGAAGACCTGCGCGATGTCTTCGCCGTGTCACACGAGACCGCGGCCCACCGCTTTACCAACCTTGCGACCCATCACCTGGGTTTGCAGGTGCACTTCACCCGCACCGACGCGAGCGGCACCATCTACAAGGCTTACGAGAACGACGGCCTGCCCTACCCGACCGACGCGACCGGAGCAATCGAAGGGCAGATGGCCTGCCGGCAATACACGAGTCGTCGCGTGTTCGCATCGAGCGACCGCTATGGCGCCTACACGCAGTTCACCGACACTCCCGCTGGAACGTTCTTCTGCACGGCGCATGTCGAACCGGGTGGTGGCGGCGAGTTCGCCGTCACCGTCGGCGTGCCCTTTCAGCACGCCAAGTGGTTCCGCGCGGCGGACACGACCCAGCGCCGCCGCAGGTCCAGCTGCCCGTCACCCTCCTGCTGCCGCCGACCGCCGACGGAGCTCGCGTCGAAGTGGGAAGGGCATGCCTGGCCGTCCGCTCGCGCGCACAGCCACCTGCTCGCCGCGCTGCCGCCCGGCACGTTCCCTGGCGTCGACACAACCGACGTCTACGCGTTCCTGGAGCGCCACGCCCCCGACCCCTCATAGCAATCGCCGGATATCCACGCTCTATGGGCCGTATCCGGCGATTGCTTAGACGAGGGAGTCCTTCCAGGCTTGGTGGAGCCGCGCGTACTCGCCGTTTTCGGCGACCAGCAGCTCCTCGGGAGTGCCGTCCTCGACGATGACGCCTTCTTCGAGCACGAGCACGCGGTCGGCGATGCCGACCGTTGACAACCGGTGGGCGATGATCAGCGCGGTCCGCCCGGCCAGCACGGTGCGAAGAGCGCGCTGCACCAGCCGCTCGGTCGGCACGTCGAGCGACGACGAGGCCTCATCGAGCACCACGACAGCGGGGTCGGCCAGGATCACCCGCGCGAGCGCGATCAGCTGACGCTGACCCGCGGACAGCCGCGCACCGTTCTTACCGACCTCGGCGTCGAAGCCGCCCGGGATGCGCTGCACCACCCGGTCGAGCCCGACCGCCGCGGCAGCGTCCTCGATCTCGGCGCGCGTAGCGTCCGGCCGACCGAACGCAACGTTGTCGGCGACCGTGCCAGTGAAGAGGAACGACTCCTGCGTCACCATCGCGACGGCCTTGCGGAGGTCGACCTCGGCGAGGTCGCGCAGCGCGATGCCATCGATGCTCACGTCACCGGCGAGCGGGTCATAGAAGCGTGCGAGCAACCGAGCGATCGTGCTCTTGCCGGCACCGGTCTTGCCCAACAACGCGACGGTCTGCCCCGCCGGCACATCGACGGAGAACCCCCCCAACACCGGCACGTCTTCGCGATAGCCGAAGTCGACGTCGCGGAAGCGCACGCTCCCGTGCCAGCCACCGCTTGGCAGATGCAACGACTGCGCCGGCATGGGCACCGACGGTTGCTCGTCGAGCACACCGGCCAGCTTCTCGACGGCCGCAGCCGCGCCCTGGAACGAGTCGTAGAACTGGCTGACGTCGGCGATCGGCTCGAAGAATCGGCGCAAGTAGAGCACGAACGACGCCAGCACGCCGACCTTCATGTCGCCGTTGATTACGCGCAGCCCACCGACGAGAAGGACCACTGCCGTCGTTGTGTTGCCGATGAAGCGGATGCCCGGCCAAAACAATGTGAGCAGCTGGAACGACCGCAGCATCGTCTTGCGGTAGCCCTCGTTGAGCTCACCGAAGATCTCGTTGTTGCGCGGCTCGCGCCGGAAGGCGTGCACCGCGCGGATGCCGCGAAGCGACTCGGTGAAGTGCACGATCACCAACGCGATTGCTTCGCGCGTCGCGCGATAGGCAATTGTCGAGTTGCGTTGGTACCAGCGTGACAACACGAAGAGCGGCACGAACGACGCCAGCGCCACGAGCCCGAGCGGCAGGTCGAGCACCAGCAGAACCGTGCCGACGGTGATGATCGAGAGCACCGCGGTGACAAGCGTGTCGAGCCCCGCATCGAGCATCGTGCTGATCGCATCCATGTCCGACGTAAGCCGGGAGATCATGCGACCTGACGTGTAGCGCTCGTGGAAGGCAAGCGACAGCCGCTGGAACTGCCGGAAGATGCGCTGCCGGAGCTCGAGCAGCAGGTCCTGGCCGACACGGCCGGTGCCCAACACGAAGGTCCGATAAAGCAGTGCCTGGAGCAGGGCGCAGCCGACGATCAATCCGGTCGTCAGCGCGATTGGCAGGTAGTCACCCCGACGCACTCCGGGAATGCCGCGGTCGATGCCGATGCCGACGAGCGCCGGGATCGCCATCGAGGCGGCGACGCTGACCACGATCGCCATGACGTAGACGACCAGCTTGCCCTTGTGCGGCGCGACCAGGTCGCCCAGGAGCCGCCGCGTGCGTGCTCGGAGCAGCGCCGACAGCTTCGCCGAAACCTCGTCGGTGGTCTCTGCTGCGACGCCGCGCCATTGCTCGACCGAGACGGTCACGTGAGCGCTCCCGTCATGTCGATGTCGATGTCGTCGTCCTCTTCCATCGAGAGCACGTGCGCGTATTCGGGCAGCTGCATCAGCTCGCTGTGGGTGCCGATGGCAGTGATCCGACCGTGCTGCAGCAGAGCGACCCGGTCCGCCAGGGCAACAGTGGACGGACGGTGTACGACGACGATCGCCGTCGTGTCGCGCAGCACCCGCTCGAGCGCCTCCTCGACCAACGCCTCGGTGTGCACGTCGAGCGCAGACAGCGGGTCGTCCAACACCAGCACCGTGGGTTTCGCGAGCACCGCACGCGCGAGCGCAAGCCGCTGCCGCTGGCCACCAGACAGCGACAGGCCCTGCTCACCGATGCGGGTGTCGAGGCCCCATGGCAGCCGGTAGACGAAGTCGGCCTGGGCCAGCTCGAGCGCCTCCCGGACCTCCTCGTCGCTCGCCTCCGGTCGGCCGAGGGTGAGGTTTTCCCGCACGCTCATCGAGAAGAGCACGGGGTCTTCGAACGCGGTCGCGATGTGGCCGCGGAGGTCTGCGAGCGAGAGGTCGCGAACGTCCACCCCGTCGAGAGTCACGCGCCCTCCGGTCACGTCGTACAAGCGCGCGGGCAAGGCGGTCAAAACGGTCTTGCCGGAGCCGGTCGCACCGACAACGGCCACTGTCTCGCCCGGCTCGAGCACCAGGTCGACGTCGTGCAGTGTCGGGGTGTCGGCATCGGCAAAGGTGAACGACACGTTCTCGAAAGCGAGCCGGCCGCGAGGGTGTGTCAACGGCACCGGCTGCGGCGGGTCGCTCACCGCGGGGACGGAGTCCAGCACCTCGTAGATGCGGTCCGCGGCGGTCGCAGCCTCCTGGGCCATCGAAAGGATCCAGCCGATGTCGATGATCGGCCACTGCACGAGGACCAGCAGGGTGGTGAACGCGACGAGCGCGCCCAGCGTCATGCCGCCGTTGGCAACGGCGATGCCGCCGACCAGGAGCACCAGCGCCATCGCCAGGTTGGGGATCAGCTCCAGCAGCGCCCAGAAGCGGCCGCGAAGAGCCACCATCTCCAGCGAGGACTTTCGAACCGTCTCGGCCGTGTCGACGAAGCCCTCGTGCAGCAAGGGCCCGCGCCCGAAGGCCTTGCTCACCCGGATGCCGCTGGCGGCCTCTTCGGCGAGGGTCGCGAGGTCTCCCTGCTGGTCCTGCATGCGCCGCGACAGCGAGGAGTAGCGACCGCCGAACCGGCGGGCGAGCATCACCACCGGCAGGGTCATGCAGGCGACGACGATGCCCAGCGGTGGGTACGTCGCGATCAGCAGGCCCATGACCACGAGGTACTGCGTGACGTTGACGACGAGGAAGATCGCGCCGAAGCCCATGAACCGGCGGACCGAGGACAGGTCGGTCGTTGCGCGGGAGAGCAGCTGGCCGGTCTGCCACTGGTCGTGGAAAGCAACGGCCAGCCGCTGCAGATGCTCATAGATCGTGTCGCGGATGTCGGTCTCGACCCGGAGCACTGCGATCGACTGCACGTAGCGGCGGATGAAGATGCAGACGACCTCGAGCAGCCCGAGCCCGAATGCGGCGAGGAACATCGGCACCATCTGGCCGCGGTCACCGCGGCGGATCGGGCCGTTGACGACCGCTTCGAGGACCAACGGCACCGTGGTGCTGGCGGCCACCATGAAGAAGGCGGCACCGAACATCACCCAGATGTGCCAGGTGTAGGGCCGCAGGTAGCTCCGCAGCCGCCATAGCGACACGTAGCGACCGATCGGTCGACTACGTGCCATATCACTCACTGGCCCGACAGTACCGTGGCCCGCGGACAGTTTCGACCCGATATCGCTGCCAGAGAACGGCTCACGGCTGGAGCAGGATGCGGAGTCGGCGGCTGGCCACGATGATCGCGACCACTGCAAGCGCCGCCAGGTAGACGACGTGCCCGAGGGTCTCGAGTTGCGGTGGCCCGAAGACCAGCCGGCGCTCGACTGCTACTCCCTGGTAAAGGGGCGTGATCCGCACCAGCTCGGCCAGCCAAGCGGGGTAGCGCGAGAGCGGGAAGAAGACCGCCGAGAAGAGGAACAACGGCACCAGCGCCAGGGTGACCAGGTCGAAGTCGATGAACGACCGCATCCATGTCGAGGCAGCGAGGCCGGCGGCACCGAAGGCAAGACCGATCAGCACGGCGACAGGCGCCGCAAGGAGCGCCCACGGCGAGTGCACGTAGCCGAGGCCGGCCATGGTGGCCAGGAAGACACAGCTGTAGAGCGCACCTCGCATCAGCGCCCAGCCCACCTCGCCGATCGCGACGTCGACAACGCGCATCGGCGTCGCCAGCACGGCGTCGTAGGTGTGGCGGTACTTGAAGTTGACGAAGAAGCCGAACGTCACATCGATGACGGCGCCGTTCATCGCCGAGGTCGCCAGCAGCGCGGGAGCCACGAACGAGGCGTAGCTGACGGGATGGCCGAAGGGTCCCGGAAGCGTGTGGATCAGCTTGCCGACACCCAACCCGATCGAGCCCAGGAAGAACAGCGGCTCGATGAACCCGGTCAGGAAGATCGGCCAGAGGGTGCGGTAGACGCGCATCTGGCGCTCGACGATCCGCAGCGGGCGCGCGCCCGGCACCGGCGCGATCCGGGGGACGTACGACGTCGCCGTCGTGGTTGCGGTCATGGCGCGAGCCGCTCGGCGAAGGTGCGGTGTCCCCACCAGCGCCCGACGACGATGCAAGTGCCGAGCACGGCGACATGGACGAAGTCGACCCAGGTGCCGCGACCCGTCGTCGCGTGCCGGCACAGCTCGGCGGTGTGCCAGAGCGGCGAGATGACGACCGCCCACCGGATCGAACCGGGCAACAGTGCGGTCGGAAAGAACGTGCCGGAGAACAGGAAGAGCGGAAAGACCGCGAGCCGGAAGATGATGATGAAGCTCATGTCGCTTTCTCGCGTCGCGACGAACGCCGCGAGCGGCGCGGTGATCGCGAGTGCACCGAGGATCGCGGCCGGCAACGCGAGCAGTCCCCACACCGAGGGCACCCCGCCGAGCGCTGCCGCCACGATCAGGAAGACCGTCGCCGACATCGCGACGAGGCAGCCGCGCCACGCGACGATCCCGTCGTAGATGTCCGACGGCGACGGCACCGCGGCGGCGATGGCGTGGAAGTGCCGCATCCACTTGAAGCCGCCCATGACCGGCCACATGGCCTCGCCTGCGGCGCTCATCGACGTGCCGGCGGCGAGGAGACCGGGTGCGACGAACTGCAAGTAAGAGGTGCCGGATACCTGCCCATGCCGGGCGTTGACGAGCCCACCGAGGCCGAGGCCCATCGCCCCCAGGTAGAGCACGGGCATCATCACCGACGAGAAGACGCTGCCTCGCCAGAGCTTGGAGAACGCGCGCGCCTCGCGTTCGATGACGCGCGTCGCGGTCAGTTCGCCCACGGTCATCTCAGTCGTCCAGCGAGCGGCCGGTGAGGATGAGGAAGACGTCTTCGAGCGAGCCGCGCCGGGTCAGCACCGAGCTGGGTGTCAGCGCCTCGTCGTTGACCAGCTTGAGCACGACGTCGGCGGCGTCGGTGTAGACCAGGGTGCGGTCGCCGGCCGGTTCGACCCGCCCGGCACGTTGCAGCACCTCGCTGGCATGCATGCGCTCGGACTCGTCAGCGAAGCGCAGCTCGACGACGTCACGGGCGGCATGCTGAGAGATCAACGACGACGGCGAGCCCTCGGCGACGATGAGGCCGCCGTCCATGATGACCAAGCGGTCGCACAGCTGCTCGGCCTCGTCCATGTAGTGCGTCGTCAGGACGATCGAGACGCCGACGTCGCGACGCAGCTGGTAGAGCCGGTCCCAGAGCAGGTGCCGCGCCTGCGGGTCGAGACCCGTCGTCGGCTCGTCGAGCAGCAGCAGCTCCGGATTGTTGATCAGTGCGCGAGCAATGGTCAGCCGTCGCTTCATGCCACCGGACAGCGGATCGACGCGGGCGTCGGCGCGGTCCGCGAGCTGCATGAACTCGAGCAACGAGGACGCGCGCTCCCGGATGGTCTTGTGAGCGATGCCGAAGTAGCGGCCATAGATGATCAGGTTGTCGAGCACGGAGAGCTCGGTGTCGAGGTTGTCCTCCTGCGGGACCACACCGAGCCGGGCACGGATCGCCGGCCCGTCGTGCACGGCGTCGAGGCCGAACACCGACAGCGAGCCGGCGGAGGGCCTCGAGACGCACCCGACCATCCGCATCGTCGACGACTTGCCCGCGCCGTTGGGCCCGAGGAAGCCGAACGCCTCGCCGGGCTCGACCTGGAAGTCGATGCCGTCCACCGCGACCCGGTCGCCGAAGCGCTTCGTCAACCCGGCGGCAGCAACAAGTGGGGCCGGGCTGGGCATGGAGCAGGAGATTACTAGCGACCGCCGACAACTTTCTCCGCATTTGTCGCGTCAGCGGCCTTTGAAAACCGCCTTGCCGGGGCCGTTGGCGATGAACGACTCCATCCCGATGGTCCGGTCCTCGGTGGAGAACAGCGCGGCGAACAGCTGCCGTTCGATCTGTAGGCCACTGTCGATGTCGACCGACAAGCCGCCGTCGATCGCCTCCTTGGCGGCCCGCAGGGCATACGTCGGACCGGCCGCGAACTGCGCTGCCCACGCGCGGGCTGCGTCGTACGTCTCCTCTGGGGGCACGACCTTGTCCACCAACCCGATCCGGTCGGCCTCCTCGGCGCCGACGAACCGTCCGGTGAAGCAGATGTCCTTCGCCTTGGACGGACCGACGAGGCGGGACAGCCGCTGCGTGCCGCCGGCGCCGGGGATGATGCCGAGGAGGATCTCCGGCTGGCCCAGCCTGGCGTTGTCCGCGGCGACGCGGTAGTCGGCGCACAGCGCGAGCTCGCAGCCGCCACCAAGCGCGTAACCGGTGACGGCGGCCACGACCGGCTTGGGGATCCGCGCGACAGCCGTGAACGCCGACTGCAGCGCGGCCGCCCGGTCGACCATGTCGGTATAGGACATGGTCGCCATCTCCTTGATGTCCGCTCCCGCGGCGAAGACCTTCGGCCCGCCATAGACGACGACCGCGCGAACGTCGTCTCTCGCCCCGGCCTCGTGTGCCGCGGCGCGTAGCTCTTCCTGCACCTGGGCGTTCAAGGCGTTCATCGGCGGTCGGTCGAGTCGGATCGTGCCGACCGCGGCATCGACCTCGAGAGTGACGAACTCAGACATGCGCCGGAGCGTAGCCGCCGCTTCATGCCAAGGTTGACGGGCGATGAGCGAACAGACGACCACGCCGACCGGACCGACACCATGGCCCGGCGCGCCGTTTCCGCTGGGCGCGAGCTGGGACGGCGAGGGCACCAACTTCGCCCTCTTCGCACCGGCCGCGGAGTCGGTCGAGCTGTGTCTCTTCGACGACTCTGCCGATTCGGATGGGGCAAACGAGACGCGGATCGAGCTGCACGACGTGACCTACCACGTGTGGCATGGCTACCTGCCGCGGGTCGGGCCGCGGCAGCGATACGGCTTCCGCGTCGACGGGCCGTACGACGCCCGCCGCGGCTTTCGGTGGAACCCGAGCAAGCTGCTCGTCGACCCGTATGCGCGGGCCCTGGACGGACCCTTCCACCTCGACGACGCGATCTTCGGCTATCCGGCCGGGCGCGACGACACGGTGCAGGACCACCGCGACTCGGCGCCGCACGTGCCGAAGTCGGTCGTCGTTCACGACGTGTTTCCTTGGGGCGAAGACCATCACCGGCCGCACACGGCCTGGGCCGACAGCGTCATCTACGAGCTGCACGTCAAGGGCTTCACCGCTCGTCACCCGGATGTGCCGCCGCCCATCCGCGGCACCTATGCGGGCCTTGCGCATCCGGCCGCCATCGAGCATCTGACGAAGCTCGGTGTCACCGCGGTCGAGCTGATGCCGGTGCACCACTTCGTCAGCGAGCCTGCCGTTCTCCGGCGCGGCCTGACCAACTACTGGGGCTACAACACCCTCGGCTTCTTCGCGCCGCACGCCGCCTACTCGTCGAGCGGGTCACGCGGCGAGCAGGTGCGGGAGTTCAAGGCGATGGTGCGCGCCATGCATGCCGCCGGCATCGAAGTGATCCTCGACGTGGTCTACAACCACACCGCCGAGGGCAACGAGACCGGACCCACGTTGAGCTTCCGCGGCATCGACAACCCCACCTACTACCGGCTCCGTGACGACGATCCCAGGCTCTACCTGGACTACACGGGGACCGGGAACACCTTGAACGCACAGCAGCCGCACGTGCTGCAGCTGATCATGGACTCGTTGCGTTACTGGGTCACCGAGATGCATGTCGACGGCTTCCGCTTCGATCTCGCGTCCGCACTGGCGCGGTCGTTCCACGATGTCGACAAGTTGTCCGCCTTCTTCGACATCGTCCAGCAGGACCCGGTGCTCTCCCGGGTCAAGCTCATCGCCGAACCGTGGGACCTCGGCCCGGGTGGCTACCTCGTCGGTGAGTTCCCACCTCTATGGACAGAGTGGAACGGCAAGTTCCGCGACACCGTTCGCGACTTCTGGCGCGGAGCGGAGACCGGCGTAGCCGAGCTGGGCTATCGCCTCTCCGGCTCCAGCGACCTCTACCAGGACGATGGTCGCAAGCCCTACGCGAGCATCAACTTCGTCACCTGCCATGACGGCTTCACTCTTCACGACCTGGTCTCTTACGACGGCAAGCACAACGATGCCAACGGCGAGGGCAACAACGACGGCACGACGGACAACCGGTCCTGGAACTGCGGCGTCGAGGGCGCCACCGACGACCCCGAGGTAACGGCCGTGCGGGCACGGCAGATGCGCAACTTCTTGACCACGCTGGTGCTGTCGACCGGAGTGCCGATGCTGCGCATGGGTGACGAACTCGCCCAGTCGCAAGGTGGCAACAACAACGCTTACTGCCAGGACAACGAGACCTCGTGGCTCGATTGGTCGTCGACGGGCAATGACCTGGTCGCGTTGGTCGGACGGCTCATCAGCATTCGCAAACGGCACCCCGTGTTCCGCCAGCGCGCCTTCTTCGAAGGGCACCGACTCGACGACGGCGTCAAGGACCTGGCCTGGTTCACCGTCGACGGTGTCGAGATGAACGACGCCAACTGGTCGGCTCCGTCGGCCCGCACCATCGGCATGTATCTGTCCGGACGCGGCATCCGCACCAGGGGGCCGCGGGGTGAGCAGATCGTCGATGACTCGTTCCTCATCGTGCTGCACGCCGGAGATGACGAGTGCGACTTCCGGTTGCCAGGACCGCCTTGGGCGGATGGCTACGTCGTCGAGATCGACACCTCCCGCCCCGAGCTCGTCGACGGCGAGATGCTCCATGCGGGCGCCGATCTCAAGCTGCCATCGCGAGCAGCCGTGGTGCTCCGCGCAAGCTGACGATCTGCGTCGGCGATCAGATCGCGGTGTAGGCGGTCGCCTCGGCCGGCAAGGCGATCAGTGCGAGCTCGGCCGGCGACGCCAGGCCTGGATGCCGAGGCAGCACGCGCACCGTGTAGCCGAACGCTCCCCGGCGGTCCAGCGGCACCATGCCTTCGTAGCGCCAGACCCCGGCGGCACGATCCTCCAGCGCCTCGACCGAGGTCAGCTCGATCAGCTCGGGCGCATGGATGTCGTCGTGCTCGTCAACGGCGCCGAACGCCGCTTGCACGATCACGTCGTCGGGACTCAGGTCGCCGAGAACGACCACCGCCCGCAGGTCGAGCTCCTGACCGAGCTCGGGCGCATCGGCAACGCCACCCGCCTCGACATGACTGACCCGCACGCCGGGCCAGGCCGCCCGGACTCGTGCGATCCACGCCGACAGCTCGCGCGCGCCGACGTAACCATCGCTAGCCATCTCACGCGACGAGAGCGAAGCAGGCGCATAGAGCTGCACGACGTAGTCACGCACCATCCGACTGGCGAGCACCTGCGGTCCAAGGGACTGCAACGTGTGCCGGACCATCTCGATCCACCGCCGCGGCAGCTTCTCCCGATCGACGTCGTAGAACCGGCCGCGCACTTGGTTCTCGATGAGGTCGTAGAGCGCGTTGGCCTCCTGCTGGTCGCGGACTTCAGGCTCGACGCCCTCGGCGGCCGTCGGAATGGCCCAGCCGTTTGCTCCGTCGTACATCTCGTCCCACCATCCGTCGCGGATGGACAAGTTGAGACCGCCGTTGAGCGCGCTCTTCATGCCGGACGTGCCGCATGCCTCCAGCGGGCGCAGCGGGTTGTTCAGCCAGACGTCGCAGCCGTGGTAGAGGTAGCGCGCCATTCCGATGTCGTAGTCGGGCAGGAACGCAATGCGGTGGCGCACCAACGGGTTGTCACTGAACTTCACCATCTGCTGCACGAGCGCCTTGCCGCCGTCGTCCGCGGGGTGCGACTTGCCCGCGATGACGAGCTGCACCGGGCGGTCGGGGTCGAGCAGGATCTGGGTCAGTCGGTCTGGGTCGGACAACATCAAGGTGAGGCGTTTGTACGACGGGACCCGGCGGGCGAAGCCGATCGTCAAGACGTCGGGGTCGAAGGCCGCGTCGATCCAGCCGAGCCCTGCCTCCGAGACACCGCGCTGAAGCCACGACTCACGCAACCGCCGCCGCACTTCATGCACGAGGTTGGCGCGCATCGCCCGACGCGTGGCCCAGATGGAGTCGTCGGGCACCTTCGCGATGCCCTCCCAGCCTTTCGCCTCCTCGACGATCTCCGGGCCGATCTCGCGGGCCGCGAGTTCCATCACCTCGCGCGCCACCCAGGTCGGCGCGTGCACGCCGTTGGTCACACTCGTGATCGGCACATCGGTCGTGTCGAAGTCGGGCCACAGGCTGCCGAACATCTCGCGGCTGACGACGCCGTGCAGCTTGCTCACGCCGTTGGCTCGCTGCGCGAGACGCAGGCCCATGTGGGCCATGTTGAACTTCTCCGGGTCCTCCTCGGCACCGAAGGCAAGGATGCGCTCGACCGGCACACCCTTGCTGGCGTTGTCGCCGCCGAAGTGCCCCTCGACCAGCTCGATCGGGAACCGGTCGATGCCCGCGGGCACCGGTGTGTGCGTCGTGAAGACAGTGCCGGCACGCACCGCGGTGAGCGCCTCGTCGAACTCGAGACCTTGCTCTTCGGTGAGCTCTCGGATGCGCTCGATGCCGAGGAAACCGGCGTGCCCTTCGTTGGTGTGGAACACCTCTGGCTCGGCATGGCCGGCGACCGCGCAGAACTCGCGAATCGCGCGCACACCACCGATGCCGAGCAGCATCTCCTGCAAGAGACGGTGGTCGCTGCCACCGCCGTACA
>DASSEQ010000352.1:0-4963 GCA_035695245.1 Mycobacteriales bacterium
CGGACGAGCTGGTAGAAGTCCCAGTACTCCTGCAGCTTCGTTGCGCGGGCCTCTTCGCCGGGCCCGGCCTCCATCGCCTCCCGGACCTCGTCCGCCCACTCTTTCGAGAAGAACGTCGCCATCGCAGCCCTCACCCTCCCGCCAGGACCGGCTGCACCATCTGCAGCAGCTGTTCGAGGTCGTCGGACAGGCTGATGCCGACGTCGTTGAGCTTGCGTCGTAGCTGCTGGAACATCAGCAGCCGCACTTCGTCCTCGGTCCAGCCGAGCGGCTCGTAGATGATCTCCCGGCTGTTGACGCCGCTGATCGTGAGGATCGTGCGCAAGGTGTCGTGGATCTCGTGCAGCATCGTCGGATCCTTGGTCACGGCGTCCTGCAGGTATTTCATCCCGCCTTGCACGTGCCTGCTCTCGTCGCGGCAGGTCGCGGTGAAGCCGGTGTAGTAGGCGGGCAGGAAGCCGCGCCAGCGGGCATACGACAGCGTGACCTTCATCACGGACAGGGCGAGGACGCCTTCGATCCAGAGGAAATACGTCGTGCCGTAACGGACCCGGGCGCGTTCGTCGTAGGGGTCTCGGCGCACCTCATCGGCCTGGTAGGCCAGCAGCCCGAACGGACCGACGAACACTTCGCTGACCCACTGGAACGACTGGTCGAGCACCGCCATCAGGTCGTCACCCTCGAGCCCGACGACCTCGCGGTAGAAGCGGTCGAAGAAAACGGTGTGTCGCGCTTCGTCCTCGATCTGTGCCGCGATGTGCAGCTTCTCCTCTTCGGAGGCGCCCATCATGAAGACCGGAAGCTCGATCTCGACCTGTCGCTCGCCGTGGTGGAAGCCGGAGGCGATGGCGAGGAAGGAGTTGCGTTCCTCCTCGGTCATCTTCTCCCGCCAGTCGATCGCGTCCTGGCTGAAGTCGAGCTCGTAGACGTCCCACCGCTGCTTCAAGTACTTCTTGTACAGCGACGTGAAGTCGGGCAGCTCACGCAAGTCCTTGTGCACGTATTCCAGGACGTCGTCGATGTCGACGTCGCGGATCCCGCGCAGGTTCGTCGTATCGATCTCATCGACGGTTTCGCGCGAGAGCTGGCGCGGCGGCTGCGTCAGGGCGGCGGTGGGTGACGGGCGTTCGTCGATCGTCATGACCGGACGTTATCGCCGCGACCGACAGCAGTCGAGTGAAGCGAAAAGGCCCGTCCGCACCTGCCAAACGGGCATTTTCGTCACACCGGGCGCTTCACACGGGCGCCTACTCCTTGGGGGGCTGCCCGCCCATCGTGCTGTTGGGACGCGCCGCCGCGACGAGCCGCGGCACGACCTCGGTGAGCTCGCCGGGCTCCCAGCGCGCACCCTTGTCCTCGGACGGTCCGGCGACCCAGCCCTCGGCAACGGAGATGTGGCCGCCGCGAACGTTGAACACGCGGCCAGTGACCGACGCCGACTCCTTGCTGCCGAGCCATACGACGAGGGGCGCGATGTTGCTCGGGTCGCGCGGGTCCCAGGCCGGCTTCTCCTTGTCCTCGTCCGGGGTCCAGCGCATCAGGTCTTCGGTCATCCGGGTCAGCGCGCCGGGGGCGATCGCGTTGACCGTCACGCCGTAGCGCGCCAGTTCCTGCGCCGCGATGATCGTGAATGCCGCGATGCCCGCCTTCGCCGCCCCGTAGTTGGCCTGTCCGACATTGCCGTAGATGCCGGATGACGAACTCGTGTTGACGATGCGTGCGTCGACCGGGTCGCCGGCCTTGGACTTGTCCCGCCAGTAGTTGGCAGCGAAGTGTGACGTGGCGTAGGTGCCGCGCAGATGCACCTTGATCACCGCGTCCCACTCTTCCGGGGTCATGTTGATCAGCATCCGGTCGCGCAGGATGCCGGCGTTGTTGACCAAGACGTCCAGCGTGCCGAACGTCTCGACCGCCTGCTCGACGATGCGTTTCGCCCCGTCCGTTTCCGAGATGTCGTCGGTGTTGGCGACGGCTTCGCCGCCCAACTGTTTGATCTCGTCGACGACCTCCTGAGCGGGGGTCGCATCCGAGCCGGTGCCATCGCGCGCGCCGCCGACGTCGTTGACGACGACTCGGGCGCCCTCGCGGGCGAACTCCAACGCTTCCTCGCGGCCAATGCCGCGGCCGGCGCCCGTCACGATGACGACCCGGCCATCACACAACGCAGTCATGCCGTGCATTCTGCCGACCCGGGGTTTGCCAGCGAAACAGAGGTACGCAACCATGGGCCCTTCCGGGACCGCGGCTCACACGCCGCCGCGGGTGGGCCCGCCCTCGACGTGTTGGCGGTGGCGATGGCGCCGGACCCCGGGCCGTTCATCAGCGGGTTCTCCGCCTGGTTGGACGCGGGGCACGGCGTGATCACTTCACGTTCCCGGGCAGTCCGCGACGTCACCGAGTTCCTTGCCTGGTACGACGTCAACCCTCAAGACGACGTCATGAGCGCGGCCCGCCAGTTCGCTGAGTTCGGCACCCACCAGCAGGCCACCTCGATGCGACTGCTGGTCGAGTGGCTCTCCGACTCCTAGACGGCGAGGCGGCCTAGACAGCCAACCCAGGCTCGGCGCGCTCGTCGTCGTCGATCGCGACGGCGTTGCGCCGGGCCAGGTCGACGAGCCCGTCAAGGTGGCTCTGCGCCGCCTGGAGCAGCAGCGGATCGCCCCGGCGCTCGGCTTCCTGGACCGCGGCACGAGCCGCGGCAACCTGGTCTTTCATCTCGCGCTCGAACAGCGAGAGCGTCTCCGGCTTGGGGGTCGTCGGCTTGCGGGTCGACGGCGTCATGGCGGCACGGTACCCCCCGCCAAGAAGACTGAAAACGCCGGTGTGACATCCGTCACACCGGCGTTCAGACCCCCGCGTAGCCCTCCTGCTGGGCTCGCCCTCGCCGTACCCGAGAACCCACAGCGTCGATCCTCCAGCCTGCCGCTAGGGCCGCGCGCCCGACTCTTCACCGAGCGCGCTGCCGCTAGAGCGCGGCGAGTGCTGTCAGAGCCAGGCTTTGAGGGCGCTGGCGGACTCGGAGCGGCGGAGGTCCTTGAGCGTGTCGCGCTCGATCTGGCGGATGCGCTCGCGGGTGAGGCCGAGCGCCTTGCCGACCTCGTCCAGCGTGCGGGACTGGCCGTCGTCCAGGCCGAATCGCATCCGCATGACCGCGGCCGAGCGGTCCGGCAGGGTGCCGAGCACAGCGCGCAGCCGGTCCTGGAGCAGGCCGAAGTCGACCACGTCGGCGGCGATCGGAGCGTCGGCGTCCTCGATGAACTCGCCGAAGGTCGCCGTGCCGTCGTCGCCGACCGGCGTCTCCAGCGAGAGCGTCTCGCGGCCGTATCCGAGGATCTCCTCGACCCGCTCGCCGGTCATGTCCAGCGCCTTGCCCAGCTCATCGAAGGTCGGCTCGCGGCCGAGCTCGGTGGCGAGGTCACGCTTGACCCGCAGCGCCTTGTTGATCTGCTCGACCATGTGCACCGGCACGCGGATGGTGCGGCCCTGGTCGGCGATCGCACGCTGCAGTGCCTGACGGATCCACCAGGTGGCGTAGGTGGAGAACTTGTAGCCCTTGGTGTAGTCGAACTTCTCGACGGCGCGAACCAGGCCGATGTTGCCTTCCTGGATCAGGTCGAGCAGCGTGAGGCCCTTGCCCTGGTAGCGCTTGGCCAGCGAGACGACGAGGCGAAGGTTGGCCTCGAGCAGGTGGTTTCGGGCACGGACACCGTCAGTGGCGATCTCGTCGAGGTCGCGGCGGAGTTTGGCGGCGATCTTGCGCGTCTCCTTGGCATCCGCGGCCCGGATCTTCTCGGCCGCGAACAGCCCCGCCTCGATGCGCTTGGCCAGGTCGACCTCCTGCTCGGCGTTGAGCAGGGCGACCTTGCCGATGTCGGTCAGGTAGACGCGGACCAGGTCGGTGGTCGGGACCTCCTGGTCCCACGAACCGTCGTCGACGAAGTCGTCTTCCTCGGCGAGCGCCTCGGCTGCGGGCGCGGTGCCGGGAGCGTCGGCGCCGATGGTGATACCGCGGTCGGTGATCAGGCGGATGACGCGCTTGGCCTCCGCCGGTCCGACGCCGGCTTCGTCCAAGGCCTTGCGAACCTCGCCAAAGGTGACGGCGCCCTGCTCGCTGGCAACGTCGAGGAGGTCCTCGACCTGAGCGGGCAGGCCGGCGTCACTGTTGACGCGGGCGATCGTGGCAGTGCTCATGGCTGTTTTAAGCCCCCCAGGGCTTCTCGAAGGTGTGCGGCTTGTCCTTAGTCTTGACGCAGAACCTGAAGGCAAGGTTCACGAGCTTTCAGACTCGTTACCCGCCGGTAGTCCCAACGCGCACGACGCCGCGGATGTTCCGCGGCGCGACCCGCCATTCTGCCACGCGGAAATCGGGATGTCATCCCCGGGGTCCACAGGGATGATCAGCTCATGCCGCGCGTGTCGACCTGGGCCGTCTTCGCGGCCGCCACGCTCGCCATCCTCCTGGTGCCCGGTCCGGCCGTCCTCTACATCGTCACCCGGAGCCTCGAGCACGGCCGGCGCACCGGGCTCAGGTCCGTTGTCGGCATCCATGTCGGCACATCCGTGCATGTCGTCGCGGCGGCGCTGGGGCTTTCCGCGCTGCTCGTCTCGTCCGCCATCGCGTTCAGCGTGGTCAAGTACGCCGGTGCGGCGTACCTGATCACGATCGGCGTACGACGACTGCTCGCCCCCCGACCGACCGAACAGGCGCCGGTCAAGGCCCGAAGCGACCCGAGCAGGGCATTCGCTCAAGGCGTCGTCGTCAACATCCTCAACCCGAAGACGGCTCTGTTCTTCCTGGCCTTCATGCCGCAGTTTCTCGATCCGGCGCGTGGACCGGTGTTCGTGCAGGTGCTCGTGCTCGGTATGACGTTCATCACACTGGGCCTGATCTGCGACTCCGGCTATGCACTGGTGGCGTCGTTCGTGGCCGACCGGTGGCGTGGCCGGCGGGCGCAGCGGCGGG
>DASSEQ010000353.1:0-19738 GCA_035695245.1 Mycobacteriales bacterium
GGCGGCGGCCGCCCCCGTGGGGGTGCGGCCGCCACTGGTCTGTTGCTGCTAGTCGGTCAGGCTCAACCGCTGGGGACGCCGCTGGCAGGTGCCTGCGACTGCGGCTGTGTGTACTCGCTGATCGCACCGCTGCCGTCGTCAGTCGTCTGCGGGTTGCCCTGCAGGACGATCGACGAACCTTGGATGACGCCGATCTGCACACCGGTGAAGCCTGCGTGCGAACTCGCCGAGAACCGGAACGGCACCAGACCCGGGCCTGGATCGAGGCCCTGGTTGATGGCGGCGACGAAGTCCTCCCGAGTCAGGTTCTTTCCGGCCTTGGCCAGCGCCTCGGCAAAGGTCCACGCGACCGCAAAGCCGTACTCGACGTTGCCGTCCATCGGCGCCTTGGCGTCGAACTGGTCGTGCACCTTCTTGAACAGCTGGATCCAGCTGTTGCTGGTGTCAGCCCACGGCGGAAGGTAGCCGTCGGTGACGATGCCCTGGATCAGCTGGTTTCCGTTGACCTTCGCGCCGCCCTGCTTGGCGAACGCCTCCAACAGGCCGGAGAGTGTCAACGGGTCGGAGCCGACGTCACTCACGACCAGCGTCGGGTTGTAGCCGGCCTTGAGCATGTTGAGCTTGAGCAACGCAGTGAAAGCCGGGACCGAGAAGGACACGACCACGTCTGCGTGCTTGGCCTGCAGCTTCTGCACCTGCGAGCTGATGTTGGTGTTGGTGAGCTGGTAGGGCTGCTTCGACACGACCTGGCTCGCCGGGAGCTCCATGTCGAGACCCTTGATGCCGTTCTGGCCGAAGTCGTCGTCCTGGTAGAAGTAGCCGATCTTCTTGCCGGCGTACTTCGACTTCAGGTAGTTGCCGAGGATCTTTCCTTCGACGGTGTAGTCGGGCTGCCAGCCGAATGTCTCCGGGTGCTGGCTCACGTTGTCCCAGCAGAGACAGCCGGACGCCACGAACACATCCGGCACCTTTTGTGCGTTGAGCGTGTCGACGACCTTGAGGTGTGTCGGTGTGCCGAGGCCGTTGAAGATCGCGAACACCTTGTCCTGAAGCAGCAGCTTCTGTGTCTGCGTCACGGTCCGCGTCGGGTCGTAGCCGTCATCGACGTACTTGTAGATGATCTTCCGGCCGTTGATGCCGCCCTGCGCGTTGATGTACTGGAACATCGCGTTGGCGGCCGGCGCGATTTCGCTGTAGCCGGGAGCGGCGATGCCGGTGAGTGGCTGCGTGCTGCCGATGGTGACAGTGGTCGCGGTCACCCCTGTGGTCGTGCCTTTCGTGTTGCCGGTGGACGTCTTGCCGCTGCTGCTGCCACCGCAGGCGGCGAGGCCGAGCGCCAGGACGGCGCCGCCGGCAACGAGTCGGTAGTGCGGTCTCCTCATGTTGCCTCCGTTACATGGGACCGGTCCTTGAGCGAAACGTAACCATTACCTCGCGGTAGATCATCAAGCCGCGCCAGATCGTGTCCTTGGCGTTATCTACGCACCGCGGCTGTCAACACCCGTCGCAGACGCAGAACCGCACCCTGCACACCGCTCGGGAAGACGAGCATCGCGAGGGCGAGGACGATGCCGTAGACCAGCAGCGGCAGGTTGTTCGTGACCTTGCCGGAGTGGATCGCGAGCGCGTCGGTGATGTCCTGCGACCAGTACGGCAGCAGAACCACCACGATCGAGCCGTAGAGCGCCCCCGCCAAGCTGCCCAAGCCACCGAAGACGACCGCAGCGAGCAAGCCCAACGACAGGGCCAAACCAAACGCGGTGGGTCCGGCGACCAATCGGACAATGGCCAACAAGCCACCGCCAACACCCGCGCAGGCGGCACTGACCACGAACGCAAGGATCTGCACCCGAGCGACGGATAGGCCGCAGAGCGACGCGGCGATCTCGTCGTCACGAACTGCGCGCATCGACCGGCCGAGACGGCTTCTCGCGATGTTGGCGAGGAACCACAGCAGCACGACGGCGGCAATGCCGCACATCAGCGACTGCCACCGGTAGAGGTCGAACGCCGACGGCGGGTTGGGCGCGATGATGACGATCCCGTTGTTGCCGCCGAGGGTGTTGGCCAGATGCGTGTAGTTGACGACCTGCGGCAGCCCAACAGCGAACGCGAGAGTTGCACCGGCCAGATAGGGGCCGCGCAAGCGCGCGGCCGCGAGACCGACAACGCCACCGAACACAGCCGAGACGGCACCTGCACCGAGCAGCACCGGGATCAGCTGCGCATTGCCTTGCGAGGTGTGCCAGTGCTCCAGCAGCAACGCGGTCGTGTAGGCGCCGACCATCATGAACGCGCCGTGCCCGAGTGAGATCTGTCCGGAAAGACCGACAAGCACGGTCAGTCCGGCCGCGGCGCACAGCTCGTAAGCGATCGGGGTCAGCCAGATCGAGTTGTGCAGGTCGTTCGTCATCTCCACGACGCCGAGGAAGATGGCAAATGCAAGCAGCGCGAGGAACGTATGCGTGAGCAGCGTCGAGCGCCCGAAGAAGCCAAAGCGATCGCGAACCGCCATCGAACGCGGAGCGACCAGTGCGCCGGCCGGAGTCTGTTCCTTGGTCATGTCACACCCGCCGCACTGCGCGTCGGGAGAACAGACCGTTGGGTCTGACCATGAGCACGGCGATGAGGATGATCACGGCGTACATCCCCTCGACGTTGTTGTCGATGTAGCCGTCGCCGTACGAGAGAAGTACGCCGAGAAGCAACCCGCCGACAACAGCGCCGACCGAACTGTCCAGCCCGCCGAGGACCGCGGCCGTGAAGCCGTAGATCAGCAGCGCGTCGAAGTAGCCGGTCGGAGCGACGTAACCCGGGTTGGTACCGGCGGCGAGGAGCCCGGCGAGAGCGCCGACGCCGGCGGCGAGCGCCCAGCCCACCGTCAACAGTCGCCCCACCCGAACGCCCAACAGCCGCGCCACTTCAGGGTTGAACGCCGACGCTCGCATGCGAAGCCCCACCGGCGTGCGGTTGAACAACACATAGAGCGCGACCAGGATGATCGCCACCGCGATGACGATGTAGAGGTCGTTCGGCGCGAAGAGCAAGGTCCGATGCCCGACCTTGTAGCCGATGATCGAGTAGCCGGGCGGATAAGAGTGGGCTTGCGCGTTGCCCCAGATTGCGCCGGCCAGACCCTGCAGGAAGATGTAGAGGCCCAACGTCACGATGATCGCGTTGAGCGGCGGGCCGGTTTCGACCGGCCGCACGAGCAGGCGTTCCGCGACCGCGCCCATGACGAGCCCCGCTCCGATCCCGACTGCCAGGGCCACCCAGTAGTTGACGTTGTGCTGTTGAGACAGGTCCCAAGCAATGAACGTGGTGAACATGAGCATCGCGCCCTGCGCGAAGTTGACCACCCTCGTGCCTCGCCAGATCAGCACCAGCGCGAGAGCGACGGCCGCATAGATCATGCCGTTGCTGACGCCGCTGAGTGTCAGGTTCACGAAGCGAAACATCAGAACCCCAGGTAGGCGTGTCGGAGCTTCTCGTCCGCCGCGAGGTCGGACGCTTTGCCTTGGGCGACGACCTTGCCGAGGTTGAGCACGACGGCCTCGTCCGCGACCGAGAGCGCGCTTCGAGCGTTTTGCTCGACGAGCACCACCGTGAGTCCTTGTTGCTCGCGAAGCTGGCGCAACGTCGCGAAGATCTGCGCGGTGATCCGTGGCGCGAGCCCGAGCGACGGCTCGTCCAGCAGCAACAACTTCGGTTTCGCCATCAGCGCGCGGCCGACGACGAGCATTTGACGCTCACCGCCGGACAACGTGTCCGCCGAACGCTGTCGCCGCTCGGCGAGCGGTGGGAACATCTCGTAGATCTCGCGCATCGACTGCGCCGCGACAGCACGTTCTCCGCGCCACAGCGCGCCGAGCCGCAAGTTTTCCTCGACCGTGAGCTCGGTGATGACACCTCGCCCTTCCGGCACGTGCGCGATGCCGTACTGCACGATGTTCTCGACCCGGGTCTTGAGCAGGTCGTGACCTGCGTAGCTGATGCTCCCGGACTGCGGCTTCACCAACCCGTTGATGGTGCGCAGCAGCGTCGTCTTGCCGGCTCCATTCGCGCCGAGCACCGCGGTGATGGTGCCGTCCTCCGCCGCGAGCGAGACACCGTCCAGCGCACGGACAGCGCCGTACGTCGTGACGACGTCCTCAATCGACAGCATCGGCGACTCCATGCGTCTCGCTCGACACGTGCTCACCGAGGTAGGCCTCGAGCACTGCCGGGTCGTCGCGAACCTCGGCCGGGGTGCCGGTGGCGATGACGCGACCGAAGTCGAGCACCACGATCCGGTCACAGACCTGCATGACGAGGTCCATGTGGTGTTCGACGAGGATCACCGACATCCGCTCGCGCACACTGCGGATCAGATCGCCGAGCTCACGCATCTCCTCGCTGGAAAGCCCGGAGGCGGGCTCGTCGAGCAGAAGGAGGTTCGGCTCGGCGACAAGTGCCCGCGCAAGGGCGACGCGCTTCTGGACGCCGTACGGAAGCTGGCTGGGCAGTCGGCTGGCGAAATCGCTCACTTCGAGCGACTCCAGCTGCTGCATCGCGCGGTCGCGAAGCGCTCTCTCGTCGCGGTCGGCCGTCGGTGACGCCAGCATCGCTGCGACCGCGCTCGATCGCCCATGCCGGTTGGCGCCGACCATGACGTTCTCGAGCACCGACAGGTGGGGGAAGAGGCCGAGGCCCTGCAACGTGCGCGCTATGCCAAGCCCGGCGAGCTGGCGCGGGTGGTGCCGTGACAGAGCTTTGCCCTGAAAGGAGAGGCGGCCGGAGCTCGGCCGGATGAAACCGCAGATGACGTTGAACAGCGTCGTCTTGCCGGCCCCGTTGGGCCCGATGACGCCGACAACCTCGCCGTCGTTCACGGCGGCGGAGACGTCGTACAACGCCACCAAACCACCGAAACGCACCGTCACACTGTCGACGTCGAGCAGCGTCGGCAACGTCCCTCCTCAGAGCACGTTGCTCGGACCCTACCGATCATCGTTCGTGTGGCAAGCCTTTCCGCCCACTTGTCCTCGATCTCCGTACGCTGACTACGGCCCCCTGTAGCTCAGTGGATAGAGCAGCGGACTTCTAATCCGCCGGCCGCTGGTTCGAATCCAGCCAGGGGGACGTGCAGTTCCAACAGGTCGTCGACCGGCGGCGAATGGTGCGCAACTTCACCGACGAGCCGGTGTCGGCGACGCAGCGCGATCGCATACTCGCCAACGCCTTGCACGCGCCGAGTGCGGGGTTCTCTCAAGGCTGGGCGTTCCTCGTGCTCGAGACGCAGGCCGACCGCGCCCGCTTCTGGGCGGTGACCGCCGGTGAGCAGGACGAGCCGGACTCGTGGCTCGTGGGCATGCGCCGCGCGCCCCTGCTGGTCGTGCCGTTGGCCAACAAGGATGCCTATCTCGACCGCTACGCGGAGCCGGACAAGGGCTGGACGGATCGGGACGAGAGCCGCTGGCCGGTCCCTTACTGGCACGTCGACACGGGCATGGCCAGCCTGCTGATGCTGCTGACCGTGGTCGATGAAGAGCTCGCCGCGTGCTTCTTCGGAGTCCCTCCGGATCGCATTTCGCCGTTTCGCGAGGCCTTCGGTGTGCCGACGGCCTACCAACCCATCGGCGCGCTGGCAATCGGGCACGGTGCGCCGGATCGGCGCTCGCCTTCTCTGCGTCGCGGCCGGCGCGAAGTCAATGAGGTCGTCCACCTCGGCCGTTGGTGATCGGCGTCAGGAAACGGTGAACTTGCTCTTCATCTGGGTCGGGTGGGTGTCACACAGGAACGTGTAAGTGCCGGGCGAGAAGTTGACGGTCCAGGTCTGCGTGCCGGTGCCGGGGACGCTGGTCGTCTTGTTGACACCGTTGCCGGTCAGATGGAAGTCGTGGATCCCGGACTCGTCGTCGACCTTCACTTGATAGCTGCCGGCCTGAAGGTTGCGGATGGGTGCGCCGGACGGATCTTTCAACGAGATCAGGAACTCGTCGTTGTGCCCGACGTCACCGATCAGCGATGCCGGGTGCTGGACAGGGCCGGGGTTGCCGCTGCTCGCGGCCTTCCCGGAGCTTCCGCCGCAACCAGCGGCAACAAGACCCGCAGCAGCGAGCACCAACGTGACCCGACCAGCTTGCACACCAACCTCCTCGTGACTACGTCCTCCCTAGCATGTTCGGCCCGGCAGCCTTCAATGGTTCAACCTCCGTGCGAGGCTGTTGGCGTGCAGGCAACGGAGCCGCTGATCTGGGTCGACTGTGAGATGACCGGTCTCGACCCTGACCAGGACGTGCTCGTCGAGATCGCAGTCGTCGTCACCGACAGCGAGCTCAACCTGCTGGACGAGGGACTCGACCTGCTGATCCAGACCGACCCGGCGAAGCTGGCCGGCATGGCGGACATCGTGCGCGACATGCATACGCAATCGGGCCTGCTCGAGGCACTAGCCGGAGCGGACACGACAGTCGCCGAGGCGGAGCAGCAGGTGCTCGACTACGTCGTGCGCTTCGTCCCGGAGCGGCGTAAGGCGCCGCTTTGTGGCAACTCGATCGCCACCGACCGTGCGTTCATCACCCGGCACATGCCCCGGCTCGACGACCACCTCCACTACCGGATGATCGACGTCTCCAGCATCAAGGAGCTGTCCCGCCGGTGGTACCCACGGGTCTACTTCAACGCGCCGACGAAGACCGGCGGCCACCGGGCCTTGGCGGACATCGTCGACTCGATCAACGAACTGCGCTACTACCGCGCGACGCTGTTCGTCCCGTTGCCGGGGCCGGACACAGACACGGCGCGCGCGGCAGCCGCCCAGGCCGTGCCGCCGGCCCCCTCGAACGTCATCCAGGACTAGGCGGCGCACGGATAGACTGTCGCGCGCGGCTTCGGCCGCCTTGGTGGGTGTAGCTCAGCTGGTAGAGCACCGGGTTGTGGTCCCGGGTGTCGCGGGTTCAAGTCCCGTCACTCACCCCAAGCGAAAGTCACTCCCCAAGGTCGGCGAAGCCTCGACGGCCTCTCGGCGACGGGCCCGCCAGCCCGCGGTGGATTGTGCCCTGGCCGGGTCTTCCCGGCAGATTTTGACCCGGTGAGGGCACGATCCACGACGAGCTAGCCAGCAATTGCGCCCCGCCTGTCGCCACGCGGCGGTGGGCGTCAGCCGCCCGGCAGGGGGACGCTGCTCTTGCCGGCGTTGAGGAGCAGCGGTCCGAGCCAGTCGCGCGCCAACGCAGTCGCCGCTTGGTCGGTGAAGTGGAACCCGTCGGGCCTCGCATCCGGGACGCCGTCGACGGTGTCGCTGTACTGCCCGTTGGGACAGACCTCGGAGAAGAAGTCGGCCGTGCTGTCGCCGACAACCGCCGGGTAGACGAGCTGATCGAGCGCCTGGACGCGCTGTGGCCCGTCGGTGATGGTTGGGAAGTAGTTGGCCCAGTCGCCGCACGGTGCGTTGGCGATGACGACCTTGGCGCCGAAACCACGGAAGTCGTTGACGAAGGTCTGGTACTCCGACGTCATCCAGTTGTCGAACTGGGGAACGCCCGGGCGCTCCCAGTCGGACCACGAGTCGAGCTTGCGCTCGAAGATCGCGTTGATGCCGTCCTCGACGAACACGACGTCCGGCGCGAACTGCTGCATCGCCTGATAGCGGGGACTGCTCGGGTCATCCCACCACTCACACCAGGGCTTGATCGGGAACAACGTGTCCGGGTCGATTCGGCGATCGCCGCCGCGGCTCACCGGGCAGGCGGGGATCGCCAGGTTGTAGACGGCCACGTCACTGCGGCCCTGCGCCCAGAAGTCCAGGCCGCGACCGAGGTTGTTGCCGATCGAGTCGCCGACGACAAGGATCTTCAGGGCGCCTGGCGGGACGTTCGGCATCGGCGGTGGCTGCGTGTAGTCCTGGCCGGTGCCGACGAACTCTTGTGGGATGACGGCGCCGCGCGCCGGCCGCTTTGCCGGCCCGGCCGGGACCGGCATCGAACGGGTCACCACCGAGGCCGAGCCCGGGACTGTCCTGCCGCGGAGTGCCTGTCCGCGGGTTGTCACCGGCTTGGTCGCCGCTTGCTGTCCGTTGCCTTGGACCGGCGCTGCAGCAGCCGCCGGCGGGTTTGTCGTCAGGCTGGGCAGCTGCAGCACGCCCGCCGCCAAGGCGATAGCGGTGATGCCCGCCGCCGCGCCGGTCACCCAGGCGGCAATCGAAGGACCCGTTGGGATGGTGCCGCGCCGCACCGGTGCCTCCACGACGACGTACGACGCAGTAGCGAGCACGAGCGTCGCGACGAGACGCGCAGCGAGAAGACCGCCGCCATGCAGGCCGGTGCTCGCGGTGGTGAGCATGAGGAACAGCGGCCAGTGAAAGAGGTAGACGCCGTAGGAGATGACTCCGAGGCGGACCAACGGCGGTAGTGCGAACAGTCGCGCGAGGAGCGAACCTGGCTGCGTGACGGCGGCGATGACCAGCGCCGTGCTGATGGCTGCGAGCAACAACCCACCGCGAAACATCCGCGGGTCGCCGTAAGGCATCGAGGTCACCAGCACGCCTAGCGTGACCGCACCCGCCACCCCGCCGACGTCGAGCGCCCACCGCGCCCATCTGGGCACCACTCGCGCTCCGTCGCCGCGGATCAGGGCCACTGCCAACAACGCTCCGATGAGGATCTCGCCGATCCGGCTGTCGGTGCCGTAGTAGGCACGCGTGATGGTCGGCGAATGCGCGGCGTAATAGGCGCCGAGGGCGACCGAGATGACGACGAGCTGCCCCAGGAGCGCGGCAAACAAGAGCCGCCCCCGCCGCACCAGCAGCAGTGCCGCGACGAGCGGGAAGACGAGGTAGTACTGCTCCTCCACGGCGAGCGACCAGAAGTGCTGGAACGGAGACGGCAGCGCGAACAAGTCGGCGTAGGACTGATGCGCCAGCACCAACCGCCAGTTCTCGAACCAGAACGCTCCGGCGAATGCGTCGCCCATCAGACCGTGGCCCGGCGCCTGCTGCGAGCGAGCGACGAGAACAGCCACCAGCGGGAAGCAGAGCAGCAGCGCCGGCACCAGTCGGCGGGCCCGACGGCCCCAGAACCGGCGCAGCGAGACGCGTCCGGTCGTGTCCCGCTCGACGAGCAGCAAGCCCGTGATGAGGAAGCCGGACAGGGTGAAGAACACCGTCACCCCGAGGTAACCGCCACGGGCGGGCGAAACGCCGGCGTGGTAGAGCAGCACGAGGGCGACAGCGACGCCCCGCAACCCGTCTAGCGCCGGGTTGTAGCGAAGCCTGCCTCCCGAGCGGTCGCCCTCTTCGGCCACCGGCTACCTCCCGTCGGACGAGTCCGTAAGGATTGCGTTCGGCAGGCGCGGGGCATCTCCTGCCTATCCGGCCGCCACTTGCAGGAGACCCGGCCGCCGACAGCGAAGGCTCAAGACGTGCGACCACGGTTTCTAGTCGTCGCCGCGTTGGCGTGCGCGCTGGCCGTGCCGACCGCTGGGCACGCGAGCAAGACCACCCGCATCTGGCCGCTCGGTGACTCGATCACGGTTGGCTCGAGTTGGCCGAGTGCCGTGCCCGGCGGTTACCGGACCGAGCTCGACGAGATCCTGCGTAACGACAACTACCCGCATCTGCTCGTCGGCACCTCCACCGCCAATCCCAGCCCGACACTGCAGGCCGACGGCCAGACTTCGCACGACGGCCACGGCGGATTTCGCATCGATCAGGTGCTGCGTGACCTCGACACCGCGGCACATGGCAAAAGAGACGACGGCGGTCGCTGGCTCACCGGTCTTCGCGGGCGGCATGCGATCACGCCCGACATTGCGCTCATCCACCTCGGCACCAACGACATCCTGCAGGACTGGGACACGCACCGGTTCCCTACCCGAACCGGGCGCGCTGACCTGACGAGCCCGTGGCAACGCAGTCGTTTCGTCGACGACATGACGGCTCGGCTGGCCCAGCTGATCGCTCGCATTCACGCGTTGCGCCCGAAGTGCCGGATGGTGGTTGCAACCGTCGTACCAATTGCCGGCCAGCCGTTCACGACTGTCACGAGCGTGTACGCCGCCGCGGTGCGGCACCTCGTCTTGCAGCTGAGGGCGGAGCGCTACCCGGTCATCCTCGCCGACCTCTACGCCGCGTTCACGATCAACGCAGCGCCGGGTTCGCCGGTGACCCCGGGCCTTCTGACCCGCGATGGGGTGCACCCGACCGCCGCCGGCTATGCCGTCATCGGCAGGACGTTCGCGCTCGCCGTAACCAGCTCCCAGGAGAGTCGCTCCTACTGACGTCGCCAACTAGTGTCGAGCCATGACGACACCGTCCGAGACTGCACTGCGTTCCGCTCTTGCCGCCGGTGCAAGCGATGCCCGATCGGTGCTCGAAGAGCTGGTGCGCATACCGAGCATCTCCGCTGCGCGGGATCACGCCGGCGACGTCGAAGCGGTGGTCGCTCGAGTCGCACAGCTCGCGCAGGAAGCCGGCGCCTCGACTGCCGACATCGTGCACAGCGGTGGGCAACCAGCGCTCATCGCGACCTGGCCCGCTCCCGCGGATGCACCAACGGTGTT
Source organism: Mycobacteriales bacterium (assembly GCA_035695245.1). Taxonomy (GTDB): domain Bacteria; phylum Actinomycetota; class Actinomycetes; order JAFAQI01; family JAFAQI01; genus DASSEQ01. The sequence continues at coordinate 10,540 of DASSEQ010000353.1, forward strand.
GCTTTACGCGCACGCGGACGTGCAACCCACGGGGCCGCTCGACGCCTGGACCACGCCGCCGTTCGATCCGACCGAACGAAGCGGTCGCTTGTATGCGCGCGGTGCGGCCGACGACAAGGCCGGCGTGGCCATGCACCTCGCGGTGCTTCGAGCCTTCGGCGGGCGCCCACCGGTCGGTGTGGTGTTGTTCGTGGAAGGCGAGGAGGAGATCGGGTCGCCGACGTTGCCGGCACTTCTCCGCGAACATCGGGACAAGCTCGCCGCAGACGTCATCGTCATCGCCGACTCCGGCAATGCGGCGGTGGACGTGCCGGCGCTGACGACAAGCCTGCGCGGACTCGTCGATGCGGTGGTCGATGTGCAGATGCTCGAACGCTCCGTGCATTCAGGCGTCTACGGCGGCCCGGTCGGCGATGCACTCACCGCCCTGTGCCGGCTGTTGGCGACGTTGCACGACGACAACGGCGATGTCGCGATCGAGGGCTTGCACACCGCGAGCTCGTCTGCGCCGGATGTGCCGGAAGACGAGTGGCGCGCAAACGCCGGAGTGTTGTCAGGCGTGCAGCTCATGGGCACCGGCACGATCCACGATCGGGTGTGGATGCGACCGGCCGTCTCGGTGCTCGCCCTCGACGCGCCCGGAAGCGATGAGGCCATCAACATCCTGCTGCCTCGCGCGCGTGCGGTCGTCAGCTTGCGGCTGGCGCCCGGGCAAGACGCGCAAGCCGCGATGAAGCTGCTCACGAAGCATCTCGAGACACACGCACCGTGGGGTGCTCGCGTCGAAGTCATTCCGGGAGCACTCGGCGAACCGTTCGCGGTCGAGACGATCGGACCGGCGTACGACGTCGCGCGCAGCGCGTTCGCCGACGCCTATGGCAACGCCGTCGTCGAGATGGGGACGGGTGGATCGATCCCGTTCGTCGCGGAGTTCGCCCGCGCCTACCCCGGCGCGGCGGTGCTCATGACCGGCGTCGGCGATCCCGAGTCACGTTGGCACGGCATCGACGAGAGCCTGCACCTCGACATGTGGCAGACGGCGTGCGTCGCGGAAGGGTTGTTGTTGCTGCGGTTGGCCGACCGATAGCGGCAGTCAGCCGGCGAGCCCTGCCAGCACCTTGTAGGTGCGTTCGCGCGCCTCGCCGTCACCGAAGATGACGGCGTTGAAGTCGGTCACGCCCGCGTCGGCGTAGCTGCGTACGGCGGACGCCACCGCATCCTCGTCGCCGGCGATCGCGAGATCAGCCGGACCGTCAGCACCCTCCCGGTCCAACATGGCCCGATACGACGGGAGCTGGCCGTAAACCGCGAAGGTCTTCGCTGCCTGTTCCCGCGCGGCAGTGACGTCGTGCGTCACGCACACGGGGACGCCCGCGACCACGTGCGGTGCAGGTCGCCCCGCGGCCTCGGCAGCCGCGGTTATCTTCGGGGTCACGTGATCGGCAAGCGTCTTCTGGCCGGTCATCCACGTGATCGTGCCGTCGGCCAGCTCACCGGTGATGCGCAGCATCCGTGGACCGAGAGCAGCGACAAGCACCGGCGGTGCGCCACCCGGTCGCTCGAGCGTCGCGCGCACGGCATAGACCTCGCCTTGGAAATCGACCTTGCCGTCGCGAAGCAACGGCATCAGCACCGAGAGGTACTCCTCCATGTGCCGGGCCGGCTTGTCGAAGGACAGGCCGAGCATCGACTCGATGACGACCTGATGCGACAACCCGATGCCAAGGATGAACCTGCCACCGGTCGCGTCGGCCGCGGTCGCTGCCTGCTGAGCCATGGAGAACGGATGCCGTGGAAACGTCGGCACGACCGCAGTGCCGAGCGCGATTCCCGGCACCTGGCTGCCGGCGACCGCCGCGGTGCCGATCGCGTCGAGTCCGAAGATGTTGGAGAACCACACGCTGGCGAAGCCAGCGTCGGCTGCTCGTCGCACCCCCTCGATGGTCGAAGCGATAGAGCTGGTGTCGACGCCTACTCCGATACGCACGGCGGCAGGCTACTCACAGGCCGAGTCGGTCCGCGAGCGCGGCCCGGTGGTAGGCCGCGTCGCCGAGCAGCAGGTCGGACGACTTCGCCCGCTTGAAGTACAGGTGGGCGTCGTGCTCCCAGGTGAACCCGATGCCACCGTGGATCTGGATGTTCTCTCCCGCGGCGCGGAAGAAGGCCTCGCCGGCGTAGGCCTTCACCATCGGCGCCAGGATCTTCACCCGGTCTGGTTCTTCGTCCAACGCCAGCGCGGCCGCCTCCACCCCGCCGCGAGCGGCCTCGACCTGCACGAGCGTCTCGGCACACTTGTGCTTCACGGCCTGGAACGAGCCGATCGGACGACCGAACTGCTCACGTGAGTTTGCGTAGTTCACCGACATGTCGAGGCAGGCCTGGGCGCCGCCGAGCATCTCCGCCGCGAGCAAGACGCGGGCATGCTCCAAGGCAGCCGACAAGATGTCGTCCGCGCTCCCCGGGCGGCCGATGCGCCGACCGATAACGCCGTCGACGTCGATGGTCGCGAGCCGGCGGGTCAGGTCGAGCGTCGGCATCGTCGTCCGCGTGATTCCGTCGGCGTCGCCGGCCACCGCGAAGAGCGACCTGCCGTTGTCGTCAGCGGCGACGACCAGCAGCAGATCAGCTGCGTCGCCGTCGATGACATAGGAGACGCGACCGGAAAGCCGCGACTCGCGCCCGTCGTCGTGGGCGCGCACCGTGTTGCCGCTGCCGTCCCACGCGCCGTCGTCGCCGACCCACGCAACGGTAGCGATGAGGTCACCGGACGCGATGCGCGGAAGGAGTTCGGACTGCACATCACTGTCGTCCGCGGCCAACAGCGCGGGAAGCGCGAGACCGACTGTCGCCAGCAAGGGCAGCGGGGTCAGCGCGCGTCCGGTTTCTTCAAGCGCGATCGCTACTTCGGCCCAGCCGGCTCCTGCACCGCCGAGGGGTTCGGCGATGGCGAGCCCTTGGGCGCCGATGTCGCCGGCCAATGTCTCCCAGAGCTTGCGATCCAACGGCTGGGTGAGCTCAACCTGTTGGCGCACAACGGAAAGTGGCGCCTTGTCGGTGAGGAACTCGCGTAGCGATGCGCGCAGCTCCTCACGCGCACCCAACGATGTCGTCGTCATTTGCGCACCGGCTCACGTGGCATGCCAAGAATGCGTTCGGAGATGATGTTGCGCTGAATTTCGGCAGTGCCACCCCAGATCGTGTGCGACCGGGTGGTCAGGAACGTCGACTGCCAGCGATTGAGCTTGTAGTCAGGACCGACGAGGAGCGATGCCGCTCCCTGCAGGTTCATCGCGATCTCGCCGAGCCGGCGCTGGTACTCCGACCAGAACACCTTGTTGACCGAGCCGCCCATAGCCCCACTCGGTGTCTTGCCGGCGGCGAGCGCTCGCAGCAACCGCTCTCCTTGACACCGCATCAGCTCGACGTGGCTGTAGGCCCAGGCCAGCTGGTCGCGCACCCGCGGGTCGTCGATCTGGCCCGTTTCGCGGGCTAGCTCGACAAGGGACCAGAACTCTCGCTCGAAGGCGACGTACTGCGTGGTCGCGTTGCCGCCGCGCTCGTTGCCGAGCGTCGTCATCGCGACGCGCCAGCCATTGCCGAGCCCGCCGATCACGTTGAACAGCGGAGCGCGCGCATCGGTGAGGAACGTCTCGGCGAAATGCGCCTGACCCGTGATCTGCTTGATCGGCCGGAACTCGACCCCGTTGGGCCGACCGTCGACCTTTATCGGAATCAGCACGTAGGAGATGCCGCGGTGCGGCGGTGCGTCCGGGTCGGTGCGGCACAGGCAGAACATCATGTTCGCGGCCCAGTAACCCGAGGTCCACACCTTCTGCCCGTTGACGATGACCTCGTCGTTCTCCACGACGCCACGGGTCCGCAACGACGCCAGATCCGAACCCGCGTTCGGCTCGGAGAAGCCCTGGCAGTAAGTGTCGTCGCCGCTGATGATGCGCGGCAGGAACGTTGCCTTCTGCTCATCCGTGCCGTGGGCGATGATCGACGGCCCGACCAGTGACTCCCCCATGCCGCGCGTCACCCGTGGCACGCCGGCGCGGGCGAACTCCTCGTTGAGCACAGCGAGCTCGATCCCGGTGAGACCGCGCCCGCCGAACTCCTCCGGCCAGGCAACGCAGATGAGCTTTGCCTCGAGGAGCCGATCGCCCCATCGCTTGTGCGCTGCCGCCTGCTCGGGGCTTGGTCGCCGCTCCTCCCGGAGCGACCGCGCCTCGTCATCGGCATTCGCGTCGAGCCATTGCCGCACCTCGTCGCGAAACGCCGCAGTGCGCGGTCCGAGGTCGATACTCATGGCCGCACCGCCTCCGGAACGTCGCCGGTCTTGGACAGTGTCCAGTTGGGATCGCGCTTCTCCAGGAAGGCGACGACGCCTTCCTTGGCGTCCGGCTGCTTGCCCGACCAGGCGAACAGCTCCGACTCCAGGCGCAGCGCAGCTCGCTGATCGACCTCCATCTGGAACCGCCGGCCGAGCTGCTTGGTGATGGCGGCGGAGACGGGCGCGACGTTGACGGCGATGTCGCGCCCCATCTCCAACGCTGTCGACAGGACCTTGTCCTTCGGCACCGCGCGTGACGCGAGACCGAGCTCCACGGCTTCCTTGCCGGTGAAGATGCGCCCGGTGAGCAGCAGATCCATCGCCCGCGCGTAGCCGATCATCCGCGGCAGACTCCACAACAGGTCCGCGTCCGGGATGACACCGCGCCGGTTGAACACCGCGCCGAGTTTTGCGTCCTCCGCCACAACGCGAAGGTCGAACTCGAGAGCCATTGTCAGGCCGGCACCCACAGCCGCACCGTTCACGGCACCGATCACGGGTGTGCGCAGCTGCGCCGAGTGGCGCCGTGGCCCGGGATAGCGCTCGTCGAACTCGTTGCGGCGGCGCGTCCCGTCGAAGGTCGCGCCGGACGGATCGAGATCAGCACCCGCACAAAACGCACGTCCTGCACCGGTCACGACGATCGCGCGGATCTCATCGCGGTCGTCGAGTGCAGCGAACGCATGCTGCAACTCGGTGCTCATCTGCCATGTCCACGCGTTCATCCGGTCCGGACGATTGAGCGTGATCAGCGCAACCGGACCTTGCTCCTCGACGGTGATGACGTCGTACTTCGGTTGAGCCATGACTGTCCGCCTTTCGTCAGAGGCGCTCGATGATTGCCGCCATTCCTTGGCCCCCGCCGACGCACATCGTTTCGATGCCGAAGCGCTTGTCGAGTGTCTGCAGGTCGTTGATGAGCGTGCCCATGATGCGAGCACCCGTCATGCCGAAGGGGTGACCCAAGGCAATCGCGCCACCGTGCGGGTTGAACTTGTCACTGAACGGGTCGACGCCGATGTTGTCGCAGACCGGCAGCACCTGTGCTGCGAAGGCTTCGTTGAGCTCGACGATGTCGATGTCGTCGATCGTCATGCCTGCCTGCGCGAGCACCTTTCGCACCGCTTCGATCGGACCGACGCCCATGATGGCCGGGTCGAGGCCCGACACTGCGGTCGCAACGATGCGCGCGAGGGGCTTCAACCCCAATGCCTTCGCGCGCTCGTCCGACATCACGACGACAGCTGCGCCGCCGTCGTTGAGGGGACACGAGTTGCCAGCGGTGACCTTGCCGTTCTCCTTGAAAACCGGCTTCAGCGACTGGAGGCGGTCAAGCGTCGAGTCGGCACGGGGTCCGTCGTCGGCGGTGACCGTGATGCCGTCCTTCGTCGTGTACGCCGCGATCTCGCGGTCGAAGAAGCCGTTCTTCTGCGCAGCGACCGCGCGCTCCTGGGACCGCTGGGCGAACTCGTCCATGCGGTTGCGCGGCACGTCGAACTTCTCCGCGACGTTCTCCGCCGTCACGCCCATGGGCAGGTAGACCTGCCACAGCGCATCCGGGCCGAAGAACTTCGGGTGCGGCCCGTAGCCCGGTCGACGCGCCGGCGCTGCCGACTGCTCCTCGGCCGGCTTCGGCGGGCCACTGCTGTGCTCGACGCCACCGACAACGTAGGTGTCGCCCTCGCCCGCCTTGATGGCGTGGAAGGCCATGCGGATCGCCTGCAGTGACGACGAGCAGAAGCGGTTGACCGTCGTGCCAGGAACGGTCTCCGGCAGCCCGGCCAGCAGCGCGGAGTTGCGGCCGACGTTTTCCTGGGCCTGTCCCACCGACCCGGCGATCACGTCGTCGATGCTCGACGGCTCGATGCCGGACGAGTCGACGACCGCCTTGATCGCGTGGGCGAGCAGGTCATCGGGGCGCTCCGCCACAAGCGATCCCTTGCCCGCGCGGCCGATCGGCGTGCGTGCGGTCGCGACGATGACGGCTTCCGGCATGAGCTCCTCCACTAGAACGACGTTCGGTGTCGTCGCCATCGTGCCAACGCCGGTCCGATCCGTCACCCGAGGTAGGGCAAGATCGTCGCCATGCCCGCATTGCACATCCGTGGCGTCGTGCTGCCCGGAGCCGTGCCTCGTGATCTGTGGGTCGTCGACGGCCGGATCAGCAGCGCGCCCGTTGCCGACGCGGACACCATCGCTGAAGGCTGGGTCGTGCCCGGGCTCGTGGATGCGCACTGCCACATCGGCGTCGACGCCAACGGTCCGGTCGACGAGGCCACTCAAGAAGAACAGGCGCTGACCGAGCGGGACGCAGGTGTGCTGCTGGCCCGCGACTGCGGCGTGCCGTCCGACACACGCTGGATCGACGACCGGACCGACCTGCCCCGCATCGTTCGCGCGGGCAAGCACATCGCCGTCGCGAAGCGCTACATCCGCAACTTCGCCGTGGAGGTGCAGCCCGAAGAGCTCGTGGCGACCGTGGCGGAGCAGGCCGCCCGGGGCGACGGATGGGTGAAGATCGTCGGCGACTGGATCGACCGGGATATCGGCGATCTCGGACCTTGCTGGCCGGATGACCTGCTGCGCGAGGCAGTCGCCGAAGCGCATCGACATCACGCTCGCGTGACGACGCACGTGTTCGGCGAAGCCGCGTTGCCGGGGCTGCTCGCAGCCGGCGTCGACTGCATCGAGCACGGCACTGGTCTGTCCGACGACCAGCTCCGGTTGATGGCGGAGCGCGGCGTTGCGCTCGTGCCGACACTGATCAACATCGAGACTTTTCCTTCGATCGCCGACCAGGCCGAGCGGTTTCCGGCGTACGCCGATCACATGCGGGCGTTGCACCGACGGGTGCGGTCGATGGTGGTAACGGCGTACGACGCGGGCGTCGCGATCTATGCCGGCACCGACGCGGGTGGATCGTTGGCGCATGGGCGCATCGCGGACGAGGTCGCGGCGCTCATCGACGCGGGCCTGGCGGCGGACGACGCCCTTGGTGCTGCCAGCTGGCGGGCCCGAGACTGGCTCGGCCACCCGTCGTCACTCGACGACGGCGACCCGGCCGACCTCGTCGTCTATGCCGAAGATCCTCGCACCGCGCCGCACGTCCTCGGGCAACCCATGCGCATCGTGCTCCGCGGGAAAGTCGTCGCCTGAGCCTCGGACGGCTCAGACCATCGGCGGCCCGCCGCGCTTGCCGCCCCGGATGAGTGCGCCCTGGTAGACGCTCGCCGGCAGCCGAGCGAGCAGGTCGAGGACCTTCGCGTCCGGGCCGATGAGCGCGCGCCGACGGTTGCGCTCGACGGCAGTGAGGATCTGGCGCGCCGCTTTGGCGGGGCGGGTCAGCGCGATGCGTTCGAACCGTGCGGCCTGCTCCTCGCGGCTGCCGGCCGCCTCTTCCAGCGCCGGATCGACACGGGCGTTGCGCGCAATGTTGGTCTTGATGCCGCCCGGATGGACGGTGGTCGCCGACACGTTGACGCCGGCGATCTCGAGCTCCATCCGCAGGCAGTCGGTGAAGCCGCGCACGGCGAACTTCGCCGAGTTGTACGCCGACTGCGACGGGATGGCCATCAGCCCGAAGACACTCGACATGTTGATGACATGTCCTTCGCCGGCGGCCAGAAGGTGCGGAAGGAAGGCCTTGGTGCCGTAGACGACGCCCCAATAGTTGATGCCCATCAACCACTCGATGTCGTCGACCGAGCCCTCGGCGATGGTGGCGGCCAGGGCAACACCGGCGTTGTTGAAGATCAGGTTGACCTTCCCGTGCTCCTGCGCGACTTGGTCGGCCCAGGCAAACATGGCCGATCGGTCCGCGACGTCGAGCCGCTGCGAGGTCACCTTCACGCCCGTGCCTTCACACAGCGCGACCGTCTCAGCGAGTCCGGTTTCGTTGATGTCGGAGAGCGCCAGATGGCAGCCCCGCCTCGACAGATCCTGTGCCAGCGCTCGGCCGATGCCCGAGCCCGCGCCGGTGATGGCAGCAACGCGACCGTGGAAGTCCTTCATCCGGCGAAGGGTACAGATCGACCGCGACCCGGTTTGTCCCCACTGTGGCCAGCGCGAGTCCCGGCACACGATCTTCCGTGACGCGAGCAAGAGTTTCGCGCAATGTCCGGAGGACTCCGGCGAACCGCCTCACCCGAAATGACTATGCACTGCATCACCCGGGGTGCCGAAGATGCAACAGAACAACAGGGGAAGGACGCGCGTGGACGCATGGGAGTTCCTGGTCGCTGAGACCCAGGACGAGGGTGTGGTGACCGAGGTCATCCGCCCGGCAGCGGTGGTTCCCGAGGAAGCGGCGCGGGCCATCCTCATGCAGCTCGCCTTGCGCGACGTGCGGATCGGCGGCGTCTGGGACAGCGAGCCGGCGCTCTGGCGCCGCTTCGACGGCCCCTGGTCCGGCGGCCAGCACGACGCCAACAGCTCTTCGCAGTTGCTCGGCACCATCCAGATCGCCTACGGCGTGCCGACCCGCTACGAGATCACCATCTTCCGCGCGACGATCACCAAGGTCGGCCAGGAGCAAGGCTGGACGGTCGAGTCGTTGTGCGACGAGGCGCTGGAGTACGGCGCCCTCACCTTGGCCACGTGCCCCCGGGCGGACCTCAAGCCGCCGCCGCAACCCTTCGTCATGCGCTGACGCTCGCCAGCTCCGCACTTCGAAGTGGCAAATCGTCGGGGTCAGCCGGCTGGGGCGTGGTGGGTCTTGCGGGCGAGGCGGGGCAGGCTGCGGTAGCCGGCGAGGGGCGGACGGCGTCGGTCGCTTCCGGACGCGGCGCGGTCGAGCTTGCGCATGCCGAAGGCGAGGCCGGCGATCCAGATGACACCGATCAGTGCCAACAGGACGTACGCCGCGCG
>DASSEQ010000354.1:0-2745 GCA_035695245.1 Mycobacteriales bacterium
GCCGACAAGAGCCTCGACGTCGTCGTACCAGGTCGCGGCGACCACCGCGAACGCACGCGCGACATCCGTTGGATCTACCTGCACATGATCGAGGAGTACGCGCGGCACAACGGGCACGCCGACCTGCTGCGCGAAGCGATCGACGGCGCCACGGGCGCGTGACGCCGGCCGTGACCACAACGGGCCTTTCGATCCGTCGAGCAACCACCGACGACCGCGCGGCCATCGAGCGGATATACAGAGAAGCGTCGTTGTCCAACGCCGGCGACCGCGAAGTGCTGCTCGCGAATCCCGCGTTCTTGCAGTGGCCGGTCGACAGCCTTGCCAGTGGCATGACCGTCGTCGCGACAGCGGCCGACGGACCGGTGGTGGGATTCGCCAAGGTCCAACCCGGCGAAGACGGAGTCGAGCTCGAGGACCTGTTCGTCGACCCGGCATGGATGCGTCGAGGAGTCGCCACCGCGTTGCTCCGTCACCTCTGCGACGTCGTGATGTCACAGAGCGGCGACGCCCTCACCGTCGTTGCCAACCCTCATGCCCTCGACTTCTATCTGTCCGTCGGCTTCGTCGACGATGGCGAGGTGGCGACGGAGCTCGGCACCGGGCGCCGGATGCGCCTTCATCTCCGGACGCCGACGCGCACTGACGAAGAGCGGGCTCAGCTCCGCGATCTCGTACGACGCGGCTACGACGTGATCTCGCGCTCTTACCGCAGCGACGCGGGCGAATCCAACGTCGCTTCGAGAGAGACAACTGCGACCTACACCGGGTGGATCGACGAGCTCGGAGCACTACTCCCGGCCAACGCCCATGTGCTCGACCTCGGCTGCGGCGCCGGCGTCCCGGCATCTCGAGCGCTGGTCGCACACGGCTTCAACGTGACCGGCGTCGACATCTCCCGCGTGCAGATCGCCCGGGCGAAGCAGCTGGTGCCCGAGGCCACGTTCTTGCAAGCCGACATGGTGACCTGGGACTCCCCTGACGGCTCGTTCGACGCGATCGTCTCGCTCTACGCTTTGATCCATGTGCCGCTGGAAGACCAGCGGCCGCTGTTTGCGCGGATGCGCCGTTGGCTGATCGACTCCGGTTATCTTCTGCTGATCGTCGGGTCCCGGCGATGGACCGGGGTCGAGGACTACATGGGCGCCGACATGTTCTGGGATCACGAGGGCCCGACGGCGTACGACGAATGGCTGCGCGCAGCCGGCTTCGAACCGCAATGGAGCCGCTTCATCCCGGAAGGCGACGCGGGCCACATCTTGATCCTGGCCCGCGCAGTCTGACCAGGCCCGGATGCCGCCGTCTATCGTGCTGGGGTGACTGCAGCGAACGGGCACGTCGAGCAACTTGTCGGCGTACGCCCCGTGGCCGAGGATGTGTACGAAGCCGGCCCCACGACTGAGGGCGGCCCACCGCGATTGTTCGGCGGACAGGTTGCGGCGCAGGCGATGCTGTCCGCATCGCTGACGGTCGGGGCGGACCGGCCGGCGCATTCGTTGCACGGCTACTTCATCCTGCCCGGCCGACCTGGACTGCCGATCACCTACCACGTCGACCGGACCCGGGACGGACGATCGTTCTCGACCCGACACGTCACCGCTCGTCAGGAAGGCCGAGCGATTTTCGAACTGCTCGCGTCATTCCAGGAACCCGAACCAGGCATCGACTGGCAGTGCGAGCCGCCGCAGATGGGCCAGGTGCCGGACGAGTCAGCCGAGCCGTTCTTCCCGATGGCGTTCGCGCGGCAACTCGACGTGCGACCACTCTCGCCGCCGGCAGAGGACGCCGGCTGGAGGATCCATCCCTACTGGGTCAAGACCGTGCAGCCCATCGGCGACGATCCGGTGCTCAACATCGCCGTGCTCACCTACATCTCCGACCTGGCGCTGATGGCCGGAGCAAGGGCACCGGGCATGTGGGAGCCGATGGCCGCGGCCGCCAGCGTCGACCACGCGGTGTGGTTCCACCGGATTCCTGCGGTCGACCGATGGCTGTTCTTCTCCACCGAGACCGTCGCCAACATCGGCACTCGCGGCCTCGTGCGCGGCTCGTTCCACACCCAGGACGGAGCGATCGTCGCGACGGTCACGCAGGAAGCACTACTGCGACCATTGGCGGACCCGAAGGACGGCTAAGGTCCGCCCCATGACCTCGGCCGTCGACCTGTTGTCGCCCGCGTCGTTCGCCGCCGGGCATCCGTTCGACCAATACTCCTGGCTCCGCGACAACGATCCCGTCCACTGGCATGACGAACCCGGTGGCACCGGCTTCTGGGCGGTGACGAGGTACGACGACGTGAAGGCCGTCAGCCGCGACACCGCGGTGTTCTCGTCCAGCCCGACCATCATGATTCCCCACTCGGAAGGACTCGAGATCGGCGATCACACGATGATGCTGATGATGGATCCGCCGCGTCACACGCGATATCGCAAGCTCGTGTCGCCGCGGTTCGTCCGGCCGGCGGCACTGCGGATGCGCGAGGGCATCGAGCGCCTCGCCACCGAAATCGTCGATGGAGTCGTCGACCGCGACGAGTTCGACCTCGTCGAGGACGTCGCCGGCTTGCTGCCCTCATATGTCATCGCCGAGCTGATCGGCATTCCCCGCGACGACGGAGTTGCGCTCTACCGGCTGACCGAGGCCATTCACGCCGCGCCGGAGAGCCTGCCCGAAGGCGCGGCCCTCGGCGCCGTGATCGAGATGCTCACCTACGCCCAGCGCGTGTGGGAGGAGAAGACCGCCACG